>DATFQI010000024.1:0-23024 GCA_035264365.1 Solirubrobacteraceae bacterium | reverse complement strand
GCGCTCGAGCGCCGCCGCCCCGACGACGATGAACACGGCGCGCATCGCGAGCGCGCCGACGATCCCGTACGTGAGCAGCTTGTGGCGCTCGGCCTGGGCGACGCCGAAGGCGCTGAAGACGAGCAGGAAGACGAAGACGTTGTCGAGCGAGAGCGACTTCTCGACGAGGTAGCCGGCCGTGTAGTCGGCCGCGGCGCCGGACTCGCCGAGCAGCGCGAGCAGGCCGCCGAACCCGAGCGCGATCGCCACCCACACCACGGAGGCGAGCGACGCGAAGCGCAGGCTCATCTCGCCGCCGCGGCGGCCGACGACCAGCAGGTCGATCGCGAGCATGACGGCGATCGCGCCGACGAGCGCGATCCAGGCGGTGGGGGAAACGGTCACGGGTCAGGTCCTCCGCGGAGTCGGTGTCCCGCGAAGGTTTCTCCGCCCGTGAGGACCGCGGGGACCGGGCCGGGCCATAGGGGCCGGGCCGTGCTGACGGCGCCCGCCGACGGGATACTTCCCTTCGACACGACCAGCGTAGCGGCGGCGTGGCCGCCGCGGGCGAGCGTTCAGGAACTCCTTACTTGGACACGGTGCGCCAGAAGAGCAGCGCGCAGACGGCCGCGACGATCGCGGCGATCACCCACAGGCCGGAGCCGATCACGCCGGCGATCGAGAGGATCAACCCGACCACGGCCACGAGCGCGGCGCCGCCGCCGACCTGGACGAGACGGTAGGCGCGCTGCTCCCGGACGCGGCGCGGGGTACGGCTGGGGCTGCGCTCGAGATCGCTCATGCCAGTGAGGGTAACCAGGCCGGCTTCAGACCGCGGGCCCGGCTAGGCCGCCGCGGCGAGGCCGGTGGAGGGCGTCGCCCGCAGCCGCCGCAGGGTGAGCTCCTCGAGCCGGACCGCCTCACGGCGGCGCAGGCCGAGCCGGCGCGCGGTCTCCGAGCACGTGAGCGGCGGTTGGCCGGTGAGCCCGTAGCGCAGCTCCAGCAGCGCCCGCTCGCGCGGGTGCAGCGTGTCGAGCAGCGCGCGCAGCTCGTCGCCGAGCAGCGAGGCCTCGACCTGCTCGTAGGGCGACGGCGCGTCGTCCGGGAGCAGCTCGCCGAGCTCGGTCTCGGCGTCGGGCGCGACCTGCTGGTGCAGCGAGACCATCCGGCGCTCGGTGCCGCGCAGCTCGCGGACCTCCTGCTCGGTACCGCCGATCGCGGCCGCGACCTCGGCGTCGTCCGGGGCGCGCCCGAGGGAGACCGAGAGCGAGCGCTCGGCCTGCGCCAGCGCGCGCAGCCGCTGCTCGACGGACGCCGGGAGGCGGATCGCGCGGCCCTTGTTGGTGATGCCGCGGGCGACCGACTGGCGGATCCAGATCGTCGCGTAGGTGGAGAAGCGCAGGCCGCGGCGTGGCTCGAACTTCTCGACAGCGCGCACGAGCCCGAACGTGCCCTCCTGGACGAGGTCGGCGAGCGTGAGCCCGTGCTCCCCGCGCTGGTAGGCGCGGGCGATGTGCACGACCAGCCGCAGGTTGGCCCGGACCATCCGGTCCTTGGCCTCCAGGTCGCCTCGCTGCACGCGCAGCGCGAGCCGCCGCTCCTCCGCGGCGGTCAGCAGCGGCACGCGCCCCATCTCGGCGAGGAAGTGGGCAAAGCCGGGATCGTCGTTCATGGCGTCCACCCTTGAACCCGTTCCTAAGCGGCGCCCGGTACGCCGCCTCAAGGCCAGATCAAGGGCGCCCGAACCCTTATCCCGAGCTGACGCGCGACGCGTGAGCCTGCATCTCATGACCGATCCGCACCTGTGGCTCGACGGCGATCCCACGGGCGATCGCCGCATCCGGCCCGCGACCCCGCTCGACGATCCCAGTCCCATTCCCAGCTGGGCCTCGCCGCCGCCCGCGCCGGCCTCCGGCCGCGGCCGCCTCGCCGCCGGCCTGGCCGGCGGCGCCGCCTCGGCCGCGCTGATGACCGCCGCGCTGTTCGGCTTCGGCGTGCTCGACCGCGACGCCGCGCAGACCGCCGCGCAGACCGCCGCGCAGCCCCGCGCGGTCGCGCCGAGCGTCGGCGGCGCGCGCCCGAACGGCGACGTCCAGCGGATCTACGAGTCGGCGCGCGAGGGCGTCGTGTCCGTGCGCGCCGGCAGCGGCACGGGCACCGGCTTCGTCGTCGACCGCGACGGGACGCTGGTCACCAACGCGCACGTCGTCGGCTCCTCGGACGAGGTGCAGTTGCAGTTCGCCGACGACGAGACCGCGCAGGCGAGGGTCGCCGGCGTCGACCGCTCCTCCGACCTCGCGGTGCTGAAGGTCGACACGGGCGAGACGGGGCCGCTGCACGAGCTCGAGCTGGCCGACTCCGACGGCGTCCGCACCGGCCAGCTCGCGGTCGCGATCGGCTCGCCCTTCGGGCTGCCGCAGACCGCCACGGCCGGGATCGTCTCCGGCACCGGCCGCCACATCCAGGCGCCGGACGGCTTCCAGATCGACCGCGTGATCCAGACCGACGCGCCGATCAACCCGGGCAACTCCGGCGGCCCGCTGCTCGACGGGCGCGGCCGCGTCGTCGGCGTCAACTCGCAGATCGCCACCGGCGGCAGCAACAGCCGCGGCAGCGTCGGGATCGGCTTCGCCGTGCCATCGAACACGGTCGCGGACGTCGTGCCGCGGCTCGAGCGCGGCGAGACCATCCAGCGGCCGTTCCTCGGCGTCTCCACCGCGCCGGGGACGGGTGGCGCGGTCGTGCGCGAGGTCACCGCGGGCGGCCCGGCCGCCGGTGCCGGGGTACGCGCCGGCGACGTGATCGTGGGCGTCGGCGGCGACCGCGTGCGGGAGCCCGGCGACGTCGCCGCCGCGATCCAGGACAAGCGTCCGGGCGAGCGGGTCGAGGTCGAGCTGCGCCGCGGCGGCGACTCGCGCACGATCGAGGTCGAGCTCGGCAACCGGGCGGCGCAGACGCCATGAGCTTCCAGCAGCCGCTGCTGTTGCTCGCGCTGCTCGCCATGCCGGCGGTGGTCGCGTTCTACCTCGCGGCGGAGCGCCGCCGGCGCCGCCGCGAGCGGGCGTTCGCCGCGCCCGCCCTCGCCGCCTCGGCGGTCCCGCGCAGGCCCGGCTGGCGCCGTCATGTCCCGCCCGCGCTCGGGCTGCTCGCGCTCGCCGGGCTGCTGGCCGCGCTCGCGCGACCGCAGGTCAGCGTCGCCGTGCCCGCCGAGCAGGCGAGCATCGTGCTGGCGATGGACCACTCCGGCTCGATGGCGGCCACCGACGTGAGCCCGTCGCGGCTGGAGGCGACCGTCGCCGCGGGCGAGCGCTTCCTCGAGGAGGTGCCCGAGCGGGTGCGCGTCGGCGGCGTCGTGTTCGACCACCGCGCCGAGGCGGTCCAGACGCCGACCCGCGACCGCGAGGCGCTGCGCGCGGCGCTGCGCGAGAAGATGCGGCCCTCGGGCGGCACCGCCACCGGCGACGCGCTCGCGACCTCGCTGGCGATGCTCCAGGCCCGCGGCCGCCAGGACGGGCGCCGCCCGCCCGCGGCGGTCGTGCTGCTGTCCGACGGCAAGTCCACGCACGGGCGCGACCCGCTGCCGGTGGCCGACCGCGCCCGCGAGCTCGGCATCCCGGTGTACACCGTGGCGCTCGGCACCGACGCGGGCACCTTGCCCGGCGGCGCGCCGGTACCGCCCGACGTCGCGTCGCTGAGGCAGATCGCGGAGCGCTCCGGCGGCCGCGCGTACACCGCCGAGCAGGCGGGCGCGCTGCGGGACGTCTACGAGCGGCTCGGGTCGCAGGTCGCGACCGAGCGCCGGGACCGCGAGGTCACGGCCGTGTTCGCCGGCGGCGCGCTGGCGATGCTGGCCGGCGGCAGCGGGCTGTCGCTGCTCTGGTTCCGCCGCCTCGTCTGAGCGGGTTTCAGGAGACGTTGAGGAAGGCCCGCTTGACTGGATCAGCATGACGCTCCTCTCCAGGCTGCGGCGCGCGATGGCGACGGTTACGGTGGTGGCCGGCATCGCGGTCTTCACGCTGGCCCTGCAGGGCATGACGAGCGTCGACACCCGGCTCGAGCTGGCCGCGGCCGAGCAGATCGCGCCGAAGGTCGCCGACTGCCCGGCTCCTGGGCGCGACCGCCATCGCGAGCCGCGGCACGACCGCGAGCCCGCGGTCTAGCGGCTCACGCGCGCGGGAGCGCGACCTCGACCTCGAGGCCGCCCGCGTCGCGCGCGCGCAGCGCGACGGCGCCCCCGTGGGCCTCCGCGATCGCGCGCACGATCGAGAGCCCGAGCCCGGCGCCGCCGGGCTCGCCGGCGCGGCTGCCGCGCTCGAACGGCTCGAGCAGCCGCGCCACGCCGGCAGGGTCGAGCACGGGCCCGGAGTTGGTCACGCGAAGCAGCGCCTTGCCGGCGACCTCCGCGGTGCGGACGTCGACCCGGCCGCCGGCGTGGTTGTAGCGGAGGCCGTTGTCGATCAGGTTGCCGGCGAGCCGCTCCAGCAGCCGCGCGTCGCCGCGCGTGCGCGCGGGCGCGAGATCGAGGTGCAGCGCCACCCGGCGGCCCGCCGTGCCCTCGCGCCGCGGGTGCACGACCGAGGCGAGGTCGACCGGCTCGCCGCCCGCCCGCTGCCGTCCCGCGCGCCCGCGCGCGAGCTCCATCAGCCCGTCGAGCAGCGCTTCCATGCGGTCGGATGCCTCGATCACGACCGAGCCCATCTCGCGCAGCTCGCCGGTCCCCGCACGCGGGTCGGCGAGCGTGACCTCGGCCTCGGTGCGGATCACGGTCAGCGGGCTGCGCAGCTCGTGGCTCGCGTTCGCCACGAAGCGCTCTTGGGCGGCGAACGCGCGCGCCATCGGGGCGAGCTGGCGGCCGGCGAACAGCCAGCCGACCCCACAGGCCAGCAGTGCCGCGCCGAGCAGCGCGAGGCCGTACTGGAGACCGAGCTGGTGCAGCGCGGCCGCCGCATCGGCCGGCGGCAGCGTGCGGTCGAGGTGGCGGCCGACGAGCCAGTATGAGGCGCCCAGCACGAGCGCCATCGCGACCAGCAGCAGCCCGCCGTAGAGCGCGGTCAGCCGCAGCCGCAGCGACGGGCGGCTCACAGCCGGTAGCCGCTGCCGCGCACCGTCTCGATCAGCGGCGGGTCGCCGAGCTTGCGCCGCAGCGTCATCACCGTCATCCGCAGCGTGTTGGAGAGCGGGTCGAGTTGCTCGTCCCACACCTGCTCGACGAGCGCCTCGGGGGAGACGACCTGCCCGCGCGCCGCCAGCAGCGCCTCAAGCACGGCGAACTCCTTCGGGGAGAGGTCGAGCGGGGCACCGGCGCGCGTGGCGACGCGGCGCCCGGGGTCGAGCTCGAGCTCGCCCGAGCGCAGCACCGCCGGCAGCGCCTCGCCACGGCGGCGGCCGAGCGCGCGCAGCCGCGCGACCAGCTCGGCGAAGCGGAACGGCTTGGGCAGGTAGTCGTCGGCGCCGAGCGCGAGGCCCTCGACGAGCGAGTCGGTCGAGCGCGCGGCGGTGAGCATCAGCACCTTCGTAGCCGGCTGCTCCGCGGCGAGCCGGCGGCAGACGTCGTCGCCGTGCAACTCGGGCAGGTCGCGATCGAGCACGACGACGTCGTACGGGTGCACGCGTGCCTTGAAGAGCGCGCTCGCGCCGTCGGGCGCCACGTCGACGGCCATCCCCTCGCGGCGCAGCCCGCGCGCGACGGCCGCGGCCACCCTCGGTTCGTCCTCTGCGACCAGCACGCGCATGCACCTGACGCTAGGAGGCTGTCCTCAACGGTCCCTAACGCGCTCCGCAGCGCGCTCTTATCCACCGTTGACGCGGGCCCGGGCAGCCTCGTGGCAGACCCCGAAAGGAGCCTTGCGATGGACCCCGCCGAGACCACACACGAGCCCGACCCGCGCGCCGGGCTCGAGGAGGCGATGTACGAGCTCAAGCGCGTGATCGTCGGGCAGGACGCGATGCTCGAGCGCCTGCTCGTCGCGCTGCTGGCGGGCGGGCACGTCCTGCTCGAGGGCGTGCCCGGGCTCGCCAAGACGCTCACGGTCAAGACGCTCGCCTCCGTGCTCGGCGGGTCGTTCCGGCGCGTGCAGTTCACCCCCGACCTCGTCCCGTCCGACCTCGTCGGCACGCGCGTGTACCGGCCCGACAGCGGCAGCTTCGACACCGAGCTCGGTCCGGTGTTCGGCAACTTCCTGCTCGCCGACGAGATCAACCGCGCGCCGGCCAAGGTGCAGTCGGCGCTGCTGGAGGTCATGCAGGAGCGCCAGGTCACGATCGGCGGGGAGACGTACCCGCTGCCGCGGCCCTTCCTCGTGATGGCGACGCAGAACCCGATCGAGTCCGAGGGCACCTATCCGCTCCCCGAGGCGCAGGTCGACCGCTTCCTGTTCAAGCTCGTCGTCGACTACCCCTCGACGGGCGAGGAGGCCGCGGTGGTGGGGCGCGCGATCGCGCCGCCGGTGCGGGTCCGCGAGCGGCTGTCCACCGCCGCGCTGGAGACCGCGAGCGCCGCCGCACGCGAGGTCTACGCCGACCGCGAGGTGATCGGGTACGCGGTCGCCCTCGCGGATGCCACGCGCCACCCGGCGCGCTACGGGCTGGCGGCGCTCGAGCCGCTGATCGAGTACGGCTCGAGCCCGCGCGGGCCGATCGGGATGGTGCAGGCGGCGCAGGCGCTCGCGCTCCTGCGCGGCCGGCGCCACGCCGTGCCGGAGGACGTCGCCGACGTGGCCGCCGACGTGCTGCGCCACCGGCTCGTGCTCACCTACGACGCGATCGGCGACGGCGTGACCCCCGACGAGGTGCTCGGCGCCGTGCTGGAGCGCGTGGGGAGCGCGCCAGCGCGCACCGCCGAGCACCCGGAGGGGGTCGCGGCATGAGCCTCGCCGCGATCGCGCGCCGGCGCGCGTCGGCGCGCGCCGAGGCGGCCGGGATCGCGGTCCCTCCCGCCTCGCAGGGCGCCGGCCTCGTCGCCGGCGGCCTGGTCGAGGCGCTCGACCTCGCGATCGGCCGCCGCGCCGCCGGCGTGCTGCCCGGCGAGCGGCGGGCGGCCGGTCTGGGCACCGGCACCGAGCTGGCGCAGCTCCGGCCCTACCAGGTGGGCGACGACGTGCGCCGGCTGGACGCGGCGGCGAGTGCGCGCACGGGCGTGCCGCACGTGCGCGATCACGTGCCCGAGCGCACGCTCACGACCTGGATCCTGCTCGACGTCTCCGCCTCGATGGCGTTCGGTACGGCGCAGCGGCTGAAGTCCGACGTGGCGGGCGGCGTCGCGACGGTCGTCGGGCGCCTGGCCGCGCGTCGCGGCGGGCGCGTGGCGCTGCTGACCTGCGGCGCGCCGGTACAGCGGATGCTGCCGCCGCGCGGCGGGCGCCGCGGCCTGGTCGCGCTGCAGCGTGTGGTCGACGAGGGGGTCGCCGCCGACGGCCACACGCCCGGCGACGGGGCGCTCGGCGCCGGGATGCGCCGGATCGGCCGGCTCGCGCGCGGGCCGGGGCTGGTCGTCGTCATCTCCGACTTCCGGGCGGGCGGGGTGGGTGGGGTCGTCATCTCCGCGCCGCCGCCGTGGACGCGCGAGCTGCGCGCGCTGGCGGCGCGCCACGACGTGCTCGCGGTCGAGGTGATCGACCCGCGCGAGAGCGAGCTGCCGGACGCCGGGCCGCTCGTGCTGGCCGATCCCGAGACGGGCATGCGCGTGCGAGCGGACTCCTCGGGCAAGGAGCTGCGCCGCCGCTTCGCCGCCGCGGAGCTCGCGCGCCGCGACGCGCTGCGGGCGGAGCTGCGGCGGGCGCGTGCCCGCCACGTCGAGGTGTGCACCGACGGCGACTGGCTGCGCGCGCTGGGGAGGGGGCTGCGATGAGCCTCCAGGCGCCCTGGTTCCTGCTCGCGCTGCTCGCGATCCCGGCGGCGCTGGCCGCGCTCGCCCTCGCCCGGCGGCGCCCCGACCGCTACGTCGTGCGCTTCCCGGCCGCCGCCACGCTCGGCGCCGTGCTGCCGCGCCAGGGCCGCGCCCGCCGCGCGCTGCCGACGATCCTCCTGTGCCTCGCGCTGGCCGCGCTGGCGCTGGCGCTCGCCCGCCCGGAGGCGACGGTCGCCGTCCCGAACGAGCGCGCGTCGGTGATGCTCGTGACCGACACGTCGGGCTCGATGAACGCCACCGACGTCGAGCCGTCGCGCCTGGCGGCGGCCAAGGCCGCGGGCGAGCGCTTCCTCGACGAGGTGCCCGACCGGCTGCGCGTCGGCCTGGTGGCCTACGCCGAGGGGACCCACACGATCCTGCGCCCGACGGCCGAGCACGCCGAGGTGCGCGCCACGCTCGACGCGCTGCGGGCGGACGGCGGCACCGCCACCGGCGATGCGCTCACGGGCGCGCTGGAGGCGCTCGGCGAGCGCGGCGAGGACCCGCCGCCGGCGGCGATCGTGCTGCTCTCCGACGGTGCGACGACCGACGGCGGGGACCCGCTCGGGGCGGCGCGCGCGGCGCGGGCGGCCGGCGTGCCGGTGTCCACGGTCGCCCTCGGCACGGCGGACGGGAGCCTCACGCTCCCCGACGGGCGCACCCAGCAGGTCCCGCCGGACCCGGACTCCCTGCGCGCGATCGCCGAGACCTCCGGCGGGCGCTTCTCCACCGCCGCCGACGCCGGCGCGCTCGAGCGGGTCTACGAGGACCTCGGCTCGCAGATCGGCACGCGCCCGGAGCAGCGCGAGGTCACGGCCGGCGTGGCCGCGGCCGGCGTGCTGCTGCTGCTCGGCGCGCTCGGGACGGCCTGGCGGCGGCGCGGGATCCTCGCGTAGGGAGGATCAGGTGGTCTTGACGATCAGCACCGAGCAGCCGGCGTTGTGGCTGACGGTGTTGGGCACGCTCCCGAGCACCTTGCGCTTCATGCCCTTGTTGCCGATCACGAGCACGTCGGCGTTGTGCTTGTCGGCGAGCTCGACCAGCACCTTGGACGCATCGCCGTGCTTGGCCTCGCTGGTGGTCTCCAGCCCGCGCTCGCGTGCCGCGTCCTCGGCGTCGCGCAGAGCGGGCTCGACGTCCTCGGCCGGGTTGATCTGCCACTGCACGTCCTCGGGGGCGTCGCGCGACTCGCGCTTGAGGCGGTCGTCGGAGACCGGTCGGTAGGCGCTCAGGAACACGACCTTGGCCTCGTAGCGACTCGCGAGGTCGATGGCGAACTCGACCGCCTTGGCGGCGGTGTCGGAGCCGTCCGTCCCCACGGCGACCGTCTTGATCATCGGGCCTGCACTCCTTGTCCGGTGGCTGCGGGTCCGGACCCTACCGACACGCGCGCCCCCCGACGCCGGGTCGGATCACGCTCACACAACGTCGCCCGCCGGCGTTCAGTGCCGCCGCCGCATCCGCGCCAGTGCGCGAAGCTCCTCGACGTCGGCGCCCGGGAGCGGGAGGCCGGAGGCGCCCGCGCCGAGCAGCTCCGGCTCCACGCGCGCGCGGACGAGCTCGCCGTCGACGGCGTCCACGCGCACGGCGCCGGCGCCCGGCCGCGAGGAGACGGCGCGCGCGAAGCGGGTGCCCTCGAACAGCAGGCCGACGCCGTCGTCGGCGGCCCAGCCGCCGGGCAGCGCGCCGGTGCGGACCGCCTCGAGATACGCCGGGAGCCGCTCGGGCTCGCCGTCGGCGTGGACGCTGAGGGAGCCGGGCAGCAGGCCGAGGCCCGCGATCGTCTCGGGCGGCCCGGAGGACCGCGTGATGCCGCCCTCGAACCAGCACATCGCGCCGGCGCTCAGCCCGGCGAGCACGATCCCGCGCTCCCACGCCTCCGCCAGCAGCGCGTCGAGCCCGTGGGCGCGCCAGATCGCCAGCAGGTTGCGCATCGAGCCGCCGCCGATGTAGACCACGTCCTGCTCGAGCACGATCTCGCGCAGCGGCCTCCGCATCCCGTGCAGGCGGAAGAGCGACAGGTGCGCTGCAGCGCAGGCGCGGTCCGCGAAGCGGTCGTGGAAGGCCGCGATCTGCGCGGCCGGATCGCCGCTCGCCGTCGGCAGGAAGAGGATCCGCGGCTCTCGCGCCGCCGCCAGTCCCAGCACGAAGTCGTCGAGGACGGGGTTGTCCGGCTCCATCGTGAAGCCGCCCCCGCCCATGGCGAGGATGGTGCGTCCGCCACTCACGCGGCGGCGGGCTCGGCCACGCGCTGCCCGAGGTACTCGATCTCCAGCGGGGTCTCCACGACCTCGTCGTCCACCGGCTCGACCCGGTACGCCTGCGCGTGCGGTCGCGAGGAGACCACCCGGTGCAGCTCCTCGCCGCGGAAGTGCAGCGCCGCACCGTCGTCCGTGGCGAAGCCCGGCCGCATCCCGTCGCCGACGAAGCGGTGGTACTCCCCGCGGCGCGCCGGCTCGTTCGCGTAGTGCACGCAGTTGGAGAACGGCAGCAGCCCGAGCCCGCGCACCCGCCGCGGCTCGCCGTGGAACGCCGTCAGCGACTCGGCGAACCAGCACAGCGAGCCCGCCGACGGCCCGCACATGACGACCCCGCGCCGCCACGCGCGCCGCAGCACGGCGTCGAGCCCGTGCGCCCGCCAGGTGCCGAGCATGCTCACCACGTTGCCGCCGCCGACGTAGATCAGGTCCTGCGCGAGCAGGTGCCCGGCGATGTCGCCCTCGACCGCCTGCCCGCAGCGATCACGGCGGAACAGCGACACGTGCGAGGCCTCGCACGCGCCCGCGAAGCGGCGGTAGAAGCGCACGATGTAGTGGTCGGCGTCGCCGGAGGCGGTCGGCAGGAAGCAGACCTTGGGGCGTGGAGCGCCGGTGAGACCGAGCACGTAGTCGTCCAGCAGGGGGTTGCCGGCCTCCATCGAGAAGCCGCCGCCCCCGAAGGCGACGATCTGCGGCGGTCGCGTGGCCATGGTGGAAGGGCATGATCGGGCTCGCGTCGGACCCGCCACATGGACCGCTGTCCAAGACTTCAGACGTCGTAGTGGCCCCGGATCCACATGTACAGCCCGGCCGCGGACACGCCCAAGCTGCCGAGCCCGAGGACCGCGAACGCCCAGAACGACGAGACGTGGTCGACGAGCCAGCCGAAGTTCTGGCCGAAGAAGCCCGTGATGAACGTCAGCGGCAGGAAGATCATCGCGACGATCGTCAGCTGCTTCGCGGTCTCGTTCTGGCGCACGCTGATCTGGTTCTGCGCCACGGAGACGACGGCCATGTTGGCCTGCAGGATGATCGCCAGCAGGTCGCGCTGGGCCACGACCTCCTCGTCGACGAGCCGCAGGTGGTCGCCGACGTCGCGGAAGAAGTGGCGCAGGCCGGGGCCGACGAGGTCGTAGGCGCCTCTCTCCATCCCGTCGAGCGGGCCGAGCAGCGGGTGCACGGCGCGGTAGAAGTCGGTCGCCTCGCGCCGCAGCAGGTAGATCCGCTCCGTCGGCGCGGCGGCGCCGCTGAAGACGGTCTTCTCGACCTCCTCGATGTCGCGCTCGAGCCCCTCCACGACCGGCGCGTAGTCGTCGACGACCTTGTCGAGGATCGCCCACAGCACCGCGCCGGGGCCCTCGGCGAGCAGCTCGGGCCGGCGCTCGAGCCGCAGCCGAGCGCCGTGCAGGTCGCTCGCGACGCCCTGGCGCACGGTGATCACGAAGCGCTGGGAGAGGAACACCGAGACCTCGCCGAAGTCGACCTCCTCGCGGTCGTCGTCGTAGCGGGCGGTCCGCAGCACGACGAACAGGACCCGCTCGTCGTCCTCGTACTGCTCGACCTTCGGGCGCAGGTGGAAGCTCTGCGCGTCCTCGACGGCGAGGTCGTGCAGGCCGAAGCGCTGCTGGACGAGCTCGAGCTCCTCCGCCTCCGGCTCGACGATCCCGAGCCACACGAACCCGGCGCCGTCCTCGGTCGTGCAGATCGCCGCGGCGTGGTCGAGCTCCATCGGCCCTTCGTGCTGCCGCCTGCCGTCGCGATAGTGCGCGCAGTCGACGATCACAGGCCGAAGGGTACGCTGGTTGCCATGTGCCGCAACATTCGCCCGCTCTACAACTTCGAGCCGCCCGCGACCGACGAGGAGGTCCGCGCGGCCGCCTTGCAGTACGTCCGCAAGATCAGCGGCTTCACCAAGCCCTCGCAGGTCAACCAGGAGGCGTTCGACCGCGCCGTCGACGAGGTCGCGCACGCCTCCCAGCACCTGCTGGCCGCACTGTCGACCGCCGCGCCGCCGAAGGACCGCGAGGTCGAGGCCGCCAAGCGCCGCGCCCGGTCGGCGGAGCGATACGCAGCCTGAGCGCTGGGTAGCCCCGCACGCATGCCCGCCACCGCGCTGCTCGTGGTCGACATGCTCAACCCGTACGATCACGAGGACGCGGACAAGCTCGCCGAGTCGGTCCGCGAGCGGCTCCCGCGGATCGTGGAGCTGCGCGATCGCGCGCAGGAGAGCGACGACGTCCTGCTCGTCTACGCCAACGACAACTACGAGCGTTGGGAGGCGACCCGCGACGACCTCGTCGCCGACGCCCTCGCCGGCGAGCATCCCGATCTCGTGCAGCCGATCGTCCCGCCGCGCGATGTGCCGTTCCTGCCCAAGGGCCGGCACTCCGCGTTCTACGAGACCCCGCTGTCGCACCTGCTGCACACGGAGGAGGTCGAGCGCCTCGTGATCTGCGGCCAGGTCACCGAGCAGTGCGTCTTCTACACCGCGCTCGACGGGTTCCTGCGCGGCTACGAGGTCGTGATCCCGACCGACGCGGTGGCGCACATCGTTCCCGAGTTCGCCGAGGCCGCGCTCGGGATGATGAGGGACAACCTCCACGCCGAGGTCCGCGACGGCCGGGAGGTCGTGCTGCCGGGCTAGCCTCCCTGGCCGTCATGGACCCGCTGATCGTTCTGTTCGGCCTCGGGGTCGGCATCCTGGTCGGGCTCACCGGCATCGGCGGCGGGTCGTTGATGACGCCGCTGCTGCTGCTCGCCGGCGGATACAGCCCGGTCGTGGCGATCAGCACCGACCTCGCCTACGGCGCGGTCACCAAGACCGTCGGCGGCTGGCGTCACCTGCGCGCCGGGCACGTCGACCTGCGGCTGTCGTGGTGGCTGGCCGCGGGCTCGGTGCCCGGTTCGATCCTCGGCGTGATCGCGCTCAGCGAGCTGCATGAGCGCTACGGCGAGGAGTTCGACCCGTACCTGCTGGGGTTCGTCGCGGCGGCGCTGATGGTGGCGGCGGGCGCGACGCTCTACCGCTCGCTGTTCCGAACCGACATGCACCGGCGCGAGCGCGCGTCGGCGGGGCTCAAGCGGCGGCGCAGCAAGGCCGCGACGGTGGCGATCGGGCTGGTCCTCGGTGTCGTGCTCGGCGTGACCTCGGTCGGCTCGGGCGCGCTGGTCGGGCTCGTGCTGATCCTGCTCTACCGCCTGCGACCGCACCGTGTCGTCGGCACCGACGTCTTCCACGCGGCCGTGATGCTGTGGAGCGCCGGCCTCGCGCATCTGGCCTACGGCAACGTCGACCTCGGGCTGATGGCGACGATCCTCGTCGGCTCGCTCCCGGGCGTCTGGATCGGAGCCTGGCTGCTGCCGTACGTGCCGGTCGCCGCCCTCCGGCACACGCTCGCGATCGTGCTCACCGCCGCCGCGCTCGGCGTGCTCTCGAAGGCGGGCGTCCCGATGTCGCCGTTGGCGCTCGTCGGGATCCCGCTCGCGCTGGCCGTCGTGTCCGTGGTCGTGCACCGGCGCCGCACGGCCGCCGATGAGCCGGCGCGGCGGCCGGCGTTACACGAGACATGACGCCCACCACCGAGCACGAGTTCGCCCAGCACGTCAACCGTCACAAGCGCGAGCTGCACGTCCACTGCTACCGGATGCTCGCCTCCTTCGAGGAGGCCGAGGACCTCGTGCAGGAGACGTTCCTGCGCGCCTGGCGCCACCGCGACCAGTACGACGACGCGGCGGGCGGCGGGCACTTCCGCGCCTGGCTGTACCGGATCGCCACCAACGCCTGCCTCGACCACATCCGCCGCAAGGGCCGCCGCGCCGAGGAGGTCTCCTCCTACGCCGAGATCCCGTGGCTGCAGCCCTACCCCGACCGCCTGCTCGACGAGGTCGCCCCGCGCGCCGACGAGCCCGACGCGGTGCTCGTGGCGCGCGAGACGATCGAGCTCGGCTTCCTGGCGCTGATCCAGATCCTGCCCGCCCGCCAGCGCGCGGTGCTGATCATGCGCGACGTGCTCGAGTTCTCCGCCCAGGAGACCGCGGACGCGCTCGAGACCAGCGTCGCCTCGGTCAACTCCGCCCTGCAGCGCGCCCGCGCGACGCTCGGCGACCGCGCGCCCGCGCCGCGCGGCGAGTGGAGCGGCGACGCCGAGCTCTCCGAGCAGGAGCGCGAGCTGCTGCAGGGCTTCATCGACACGCACGAGAGCGGCGACCACGAGGCCGCGATCAAGCTGATGGCCGAGGACATCCGCGTGACGATGCCGCCGAACCCGTTCGTCTACGACGGCATCGAGGCGCTCGCCCCGCTGTTCGAACGCGCCTTCGAGGGCCAGGACGCGGGCGAGTGGAGGCTGCTCCCGACGCGGTTGAACCGGATGCCCGCCGCCGCCAGCTACCACCGCGCGCCGGGCGCGCTCGAGTTCACGCCGTTCAAGATCGACGTGCTGCGCGTGCGCGGTGGGCGGATCGCCGAGGTGACGACGTTCGGGACGGCGGTCTTCCCGGAGCTGGGGCTTCCGCCCCTGCTGTAGCAGGCGCCGGGGTCGTGGGGTGGTTGCGCACGCCACGCGCAACCACCAACGGCACCGGCGCCTGCCAACGAGCGGGTGGCGCCTCAGGCGGTGAACAGCGACGCATACGCACTGAGCGCCGGCTGGCCACCGAGGTGCGCGTACAGGACGGTGCTGCCGCGCTCGATCTCGCCGCTCGCCACGAGCTCGATCGTGGCCGCCATCGACTTGCCCTCGTAGACCGGGTCGGTGAGCATGCCCTCGAGCCGGCCGGCGAGCCGGATCGCCTCGATCGTCTGCTCGTCCGGGATCCCGTAGATGCCGGCGTGGAAGCGCTCGTCGAGCACGATCTCGTCGTCGCGCAGCTCGCGCCCGAGGCCGATCAGCTCCGCCGTGCCGCGCGCGATCCGCGCCACCTGCTCGCGCGTCTCGGCCGGCTTGGCCGAGCCGTCGATGCCGAGCACGCGCCGCTCGCGCTCCTGCCCGGCGAAGCCCGCGATCATCCCCGCCTGGGTCGAGCCGGTGACCGAGCAGACCACGATCGTGTCGAAGAAGACGCCGAGCTCGGCCTCCTGGCGCTCCAGTTCGGCCGCCCAGCCGGCGAAGCCGAGCCCGCCGAGCCGGTGATCGGACGCGCCCGCCGGGATCGCGTAGGGCTTGCCGCCGGCCGCCTCGACGTCGGACAGCGCCTGCTGCCAGCTCTCCTTGATGCCGATCCCGAACCCGCTCGGGTCCAGCCGGACGTCGGCGCCCATGATCCGGCTCAGCTCGATGTTGCCGACGCGGTCGTAGACGACGTCGGGCCACTCGACCCAGTGCTCCTGCACGAGCACGCACTTCATGCCCGTGACGGCCGCGACGGCGGCGACCTGGCGCGTGTGGTTGGACTGCACGCCGCCGATCGAGACGAGCGTGTCGCAGCCTTGCGCGAGCGCGTCGGCGACGAGGTACTCGAGCTTGCGCGTCTTGTTGCCGCCGAACGCCAGCCCGCTGTTGCAGTCGTCGCGCTTGGCCCAGACCTGCGCCCCGCCGAGGTGGCGGCTGAGCCGCTCGAGCCTGTGCACGGGCGACGGGCCGAACAGCAGCGGGTGGCGGGCGAAGTCGTCGAGGCTCATGGGCGGAGTATCGTCGGGAGCGACCAAAGGGGGCGGAGATGATCCGGTCGGGAGTGGTTGCCAGCTTGCTCGTCTGTCTCGGGCTCGTCGCGTGCGGCGACGACGGAGGCGGAGGTGGCGGTGGAGGAGGCGGCGGGAAGTCGCTGACGATCTACTCGAGCCTGCCGCTGCAGGGTCCGGCGCGCACGCAGGCGGTGGCGACGGTCAACGGCGCCAAGCTCGCGCTCGAGCAGGCCAAGGGCAAGGCCGGCGACTTCACGATCACCTACAAGTCGCTCGACGACTCGACCGCGCAGGCCGGCGGCTGGGAGCCGGGCGCGACCTCGGCCAACGCCCGCAAGGCGGCCTCCGACGACACGACCATCGGCTACATCGGCGAGTTCAACTCGGGCGCGACCGCCGTCTCGCTGCCGATCCTCAACGAATCCGGCGTGGCGCAGGTGAGTCCGGGCAACACGGCGGTCGGTATCACCTCCGACGATCCGGGCGCGGAGCCCGGCGAACCGGACAAGTACTACCCGACGGGCGAGCGCACCTACGTGCGCGTGCTCCCCAAGGACACGTTCCAGGGTGCCGCGCTTGTGGCGCTCGCCAAGGACGAGGGCTGCAGCTCCGCCTACGTGCTCAACGACAAGGAGGTCTATGGCGCCGGCCTGGCCCGCAACGTCGAGATCTCCGCGAAGGACCAGGGCCTCGAGATCAAGGGCGACGACGGCATCGACAAGAGCGCGGCCAACTACCGCTCGCTCGGGCAGAAGGTCGCGCGGACCGGCGCCGAGTGCATGATCTACTGCGGCATCACCGCCAACAACGCGGTGCAGATCTTCAAGGACATGGCCGTGGCGCTGCCCAAGGCGCCGCTGCTCGGGCCCGAGGGCGTCGGCGAGACCGGCTTCTTCGACCCCGAGGAGGGCGGCCTGCCGCCGGACGTCGCCAAGCGCACGCGGGTCACGATCCCGGGCGTGGCGCCGGAGGAGTACCCGCCGGCCGGCAAGCAGTTCCTGAAGGACTACGAGGCCAAGTACGGCGAGAAGAACCCCGACCGCTACGCCGTCTACGGCTACGAGTCGATGAGCGTGCTGCTCGACGCGATCAAGCGCGCCGGCGACGACGGCGGCGACCGCGCCGCGGTGGTCGAGCGGCTGCTCGGCACCAAGGATCGCGAGGGCGTGTTCGGCAAGTACTCGTTCGACGAGAACGGCGACATCACGCTCACCCCGTACGGCGTCTACAAGATCGAGGACGGGGCGCTCGTCTTCGACCGCACGGTGAACCCCGGCACCTGAGGCCGAACGTACGAGTCGGGCGGCCGGTTCCTCATGCGAGTCCGAGGAACCGGCCGATAATCGCCATTGCGGTATTTCAACGAGCGAAGGGACTCGCATGAGGCTGAAGATGGCGGGGACGGCGATGACGGTCGCCGTGGGCGTGCTTCTCGGTTGGAGCGGCGTGGCGATGGCGGCGCCCACGGGTGCTGACGCGGTGGCGGCCGGGTCGGCGCACTCCTGTGCGATCCGCGCGGACGACGCCACGATCTCCTGCTGGGGCCAGACGTCGGGCGACGTGCCGGCCGGCCGCTTCACGGGCGTCGCGGCGGCGGGGCGCCAGACCTGCGCGATCCGCGAGGCGGACTCCGGCGTGGACTGCTGGGGCCAGAGCTTCTGGGGCCTGGCTGCGCCCCCCGGCGCCTTCGAGTCGATCGTCGGCGGCGGCGAGCAGTTCTGCGGCGTGCGCGCCGACGACACGCTCCACTGCTGGGGCGGCGACCCGTGGTCCGGCCTGACCGAGGTGCCGGCGGGCAGCTTCCGCTCGGTCTCCGTCGGCGAGACCCATGCGTGCGCGGTAGACGAGGACCGCAGCGTCGCCTGCTGGGGCTTCGGCGACTACGGCATGAGCACGCCGCCCGCGGGCGAGTTCGTCGCGGTCGCGGCCGGCACCTCGCACACGTGCGGCATCCGCGTCCGCGGCGCGCTCGAGTGTTGGGGCGCCGAGTGGATGCTCTCGCCGGCCGCCGACCCGGCCTCGGCGGTCTCGGCCGGCGCGCAGTTCTCGTGCGCCGCCCGCGCGTCCGACGGCGTGCCCTCCTGCTGGGGCGCCGAGATCGGCACGCCCAAGCAGGCGCCCGCCGTCGCGCTCGAGAGGCTGGTCAGCGGCGTCCGCCACACCTGCGGCATCCGCCGCGGCGACCACGGCGTGGACTGCTGGGGCGACGCCGCGCTCGACGTGCCGTCCGACCTCGCGACGGGCGATCTCGACGCCGACGGCGACGGCCGGATCGACCGCGAGGACGAGTTCCCCCGCGACGCGTCCGAATGGGCCGACCGCGACGGCGACGGCATCGGCGACAACGCCGACCGCTTCCCCGACGACCCGGCGGAGACCACCGACGCCGACGGCGACGGCGTCGGCGACCACCGCGACAACTGCCCCGCCGCGGCGAACGCCGACCAGGCCGACCGCGACGGCAACGGCCGCGGCGACGCCTGCGACGCCCCGCCGCCGGAGCCCGAGCCGACGGCCGGTGAGCTCGCCCGCGAGCTCGTCGCCGCGCTCGGCCCGCTCCCGCGCGGGGTCGCCCGAGCGCTCGAGGTCAAGGTCGAGCGGGTGCTCGAGCGCTACGAGGACGGCAACGACGCCGCGGCCTGCCGGGCGCTGACGACGCTGACCAACCAGCTGCGCGCGCTGACCGGCAAGAAGGTCACGAGCACCGAGGCGGTGCGCACCTCGCTCGAGCGCATCCGCACGTTCATGGGCTGCGGCGCTTAGGCGCCGCAGCCCGGTCTGCCGCCTCCCTCAGCGGCAGCGCAGCGCGTAGCGGCAGGCGACGACCTCCGGGCGCTCGACGGGGCGCCCGGCGTCGAGCGACCAGGCAAGCCGGACGAACTGCGCGTGCGTCCAGCCGAGCGGCGTCGCTGACAGGGTGCCGGTGCCCGGCGTCCGGCCGGGCGGAGGCTGGTCGTCCCAGACCTGCTCGGGCAGCATCAGACCCTCGCTCGCTGTCGCGGCGATGTCCGCGAGCCGGCCGCGGGCGGCGGCGGGCTGTCCGGCGGAGAGCTCGTACTCGCCGCGCTCGCCGGTGAGGATCGGCCACAGCCGTCCGCGGTTGCCCGGGCCGGGGAACGGGCCGCCGTCGGGTGTCTCGCCGTAGCCGTCGAAGTCGTAGCGGTGCCAGAACTGCCCGCTCGGCGTGTGCACGCCGAGCTGGGCGTCGACGACCGGCAGCGTCGAGACGATGTCGCGGTCGTTCGCGGCCTTGACGCCGAGCCGCACCAGCTCGAGGAAGCTCGTGTCGACGACGCGGCGCTGGTCGATCGTCGGGCCGCCGTCGCCGATCGTGTAGGTCGTGCCGGCGTCGGCGTTCCCGTCGACGGTCAGGCGCAGGTAGTACGGGTCGCGGCCGAGCGGGCCGTTGCGCGTGCGCGTCCAGCCCTCCACGGCCTTCTGCCAGGCGTCGGCGACGTCGCGGTAGTGCGCGGCGTCGGCGCCCGCGCCGTTGCGCTGCGCGATGTCCGCGGCGACCACCAGCGCGGCGATCTCGGCGGCGATCGTCGCGGGCGAGTAGCCCTCGGCGTTCTCCCAGCGCTCCTGCGAGGTCGGCCCGCGGTCGAGGATGCAGCCCGCCGCGCGTCGCACGTACGACCACGTGGTCGCGTCGGAGCGTCCGAGCTGCCAGGCGAGCAGGATCGGGTCGGCGACCTCGTCGAGTTGCAGGTTGGGCCAGTGCGGCGAGCCGTCGAGGTTGGAGTTCTGCGGGAAGCAGCCGTCGGGCTGCATCTGGCGCTCCCACAGGTAGTCGAGCGCCCGGCCGCCCGCGGCCCGGTCGCCGGCGGCGATCTGCGCGGAGGCGACCTGGTACAGGTCGCGCGACCAGACGAGGTGGTACGGCCCCGAGTAGCCGGGGATCGTGCCCCAGACCCACGCCATCGACGGCGAGGCGATGCCCGCGCCGCGGTAGGTCTTGTCCTCGAGCGCCGCCATCACCATCAGCGAGACGTCATAGAGCCGCTCGCGGCCCTTGACGCTGGCCGGCCGCGCCAGCCCGCCGAGGTACCCGTGCCAGCCGTCGGCGTAGCGGTCGGCGGCGCTCGCGAACCCGCCGGCCAGAGCGGCCTTGGCCGTCGAGGCCGCCGCGGCCGGGGCGCCGCCGAAGCCGAGCGCGAGCGTGGCGCGGCGCTTGCCGGCCACGCCGGTCAACGGCAGCCGTGCCGTCTGCACGACGTTGCCCGCGGCGCTCGCCTCGTCGTAGGCCCAGTCCATGCGGAAGTCCGTGCGCAGGTCGGTCCACCCGTCGCTGGCGCCCTGGTAGCCGCTGGAGACGCGCGTCGGCGCCGGGGCGGCGGCGAGTGCGCTCGCGTAGCGGTCGTCGTAGGCGGCGAGCGTGCCGGCCTCCGTGCGGCCGCGGTCGTCGTCGCCGGAGTTCGAGAGGCCGGGGTCGAGGATCGCGTAGAGGTCGAGCGCGCCGCCGGTGAGCGACTCGAACGTGACGTCGACCAGCACGGCGTCGCGCGCCGGGTCGGCGACGTAGGTCTTGGTGATCCGCCAGCGCCCGGAGCGCGCCGTGTTGACCTGCCGGTAGGTGAGGCTGCGCGGGTCCACGAGCTCGGTGCGGTGGGTCGCGTCCTCGCGCTCGCGCTCGGCGAACGTGCGCCCGTCGGAGACCACGAGCTGCAGGTCGCGGATGCTCGGCGTCCCGAGGTCGGGCGCGTAGACCTCGGTCATCTCGCCGTCGTCGAGCGTGAACAGCGGGCGGCTCTGCAGGCTCGTGGCGCTGCCGATCCCGTCCTTGTCGCCCTCCGTCCAGGTGGCGACCGTGCCCGGCGCGCCGGGCGCATCGGCGGCGACCGCCGGCGCGACGGCTGCGGCAAGGCTGACGACGGCCAGCGCGACGGCGGGCCACGGACGACGGCGCTGCATCATCGGAACCTCCCTGGGACCGGGCACGTTCCTACCCCGTGAGCAGCCGCCCGATGCCACGAGGTTGCGCGCGGCAGGTAAGACCGGCCCGTCGCGCGTCGCCAAGGCTCGTGTGACCCAAGCACTCGCCCACCTGCACCCGCTCGACGGCGCCGCGGGCGCCGTCGACCTCCCCGCCGCCGAGCAGGCCGCCAGCGACCTGCTCGTCGCGCTCGGGGTCGACCTCGCCGGGGAGAGCCTGCGCGACACGCCGCGCCGGATGGCCCGGATGTACGCCGAGCTCCTCACCCCGGCGCCGTTCAACCCGACCACGTTCCCCAACGACGCGGGCTACGACGAGCTCGTCGTCGTGGCCGGGATCCCGTTCCACTCGCTCTGCGAGCACCACCTGCTGCCGTTCAGCGGCGTCGCGCACGTCGGCTACCTGCCCGGCGAGCGGATCATCGGCATCTCGAAGCTGGCGCGCGTGGTCGAGCTGTTCGCGCGCTCGCTGCAGGTGCAGGAGCGCCTGACGACGCAGGTCGCCTCCTGGCTGGTGCGGCACCTCGAGCCTCAGGGCGTCGGGGTCGTGCTCGAGGCCGAGCACCTGTGCATGTCGTTGCGCGGCGTCCAGAAGGCCGGAGCGCGGACCGTGACCTCGGCGCTGCACGGGCTCGTGCGCGACGACCCGCGGACCCGCCAGGAGTTCCTATCGCTCACCGGAGGTTCCCGTGTCTGACCGCAAGACGTTCGTGATCGTGGGCGGCGGCCTTGCCGCCGCCAAGGCCGCCGAGACCCTGCGCGAGGAGGGCTTCGACGGGCGCATCGTGGTCGTCGCCGAGGAGGACCGCCTGCCCTACGAGCGGCCGCCGCTGTCGAAGTCCTACCTGGCCGGCGAGAGCCCGTTCTCCGACGCGGTCGTGCACGACGAGGCGTTCTACGGCGAGCGCGACGTCGAGCTCCTGCGGGGCTCCCGGGCCGCGGCGCTGGACCCTGGCGCGCGTGCCGTGACGCTCGCCGACGGCGGCCGGCTCGAGTTCGACCGGCTGCTGATCGCCACCGGCGCGCTGCCGAAGCGGCCCCCGATCGAGGGCGCCGACGGGGAGCGTGTGCTCACACTGCGCTCGGTCGCGGACGCGGACGCGATCAAGGCCGCCGTGGCCGGCGGCGGGCGCCTGGTGATCGTCGGTGGGGGCTGGATCGGCTGCGAGGTCGCGGCGTCGGCGCGCGGGCTCGGAGCTTCGGTGACCGTCGTCGAGCAGGCCGGCACCCCGCTCGAGGCCGTGCTCGGCCCGCGGCTGGGGGCGTTCTTCGGCGACCTCCATCGCTCCCACGGCGTGGAGCTGCTGACGGGCGCCGGCGTCGAGCGGATCACGGACGGCGGTCGCGGCGTCGCGCTCGTAGGCGGCCGCACCGTCGAGGCCGACGCGGTCCTGCTCGCGGTCGGCGTCGCGCCCGCGACCGCATTGGCGGAGTCCGCCGAGCTCGCCGTCGACGACGGGATCCTCGTCGACGAGCTCCTGCGCACCAGCGCCGACGACGTCTTCGCCGCCGGCGACGTCGCCTCCATGCAGCACGCGCGCTACGGGCGCATCCGCGTCGAGCACTGGGACAACGCGATCGGCCAGGGCCAGGCCGCCGCCCGCTCGATGCTCGGCAACGGCGAGCCGTACGCGAAGCTGCCGTACTTCTTCACCGACCAGTACGACCTCGGCATGGAGTACGTCGGCCACCACGGCCGCTCCGACGAGCTCACGATCCGCGGCTCGCTCGAGGACAGCAGCTTCCGCGCCTACTGGACCGCCCCGGACGGACACATCACCGCGGCCATGCACGTCAACGACTGGGACGCGATCGACCCGATGCGCGAGCTCGTCGAGACCGGAGGCGCGCTTCCGGTGGGGTGACCGCGCCGCTGCCTGGCAGGATGCGGCGACCCCGTGTTCCGCGCGCTTCCCGCCTTCGCAGCCTGGCGCTTCGTCGATGCCGTCGACGGCTTCGAGGTCCTCTACGCCCGTCCGGGCCTCCTGCGCGGCCACACGTCCGCGGTCGAGGACGGGCGGGCGTACGCCGTCCGCTACGAGATCGCACTCGACGAGCAGTGGCGCACGCGCGAGGCCCGGGTATGGAACGACACGGTCGAGGGGCCGCGCGAGACCGTCCTGCTCTCCGACGGCGAGGGCCGCTGGGCGGTCGACGGCGAGCCAGCGCCGGTGCTCGACGGGCTCGTCGACGTAGACCTCGAGGCCTCCGCCTGCACGAACACGCTGCCCGTCCACCGGCTCGCGATGCCGCCCGGCGAGGTGGTCGAGGCGCCCGCGGCCTACGTGCGGGCGCTCGACCTCTCGGTCGTGCGGCTCGACCAGACCTACCGGCGGCGCGACGACCG
>DATFQI010000023.1:0-5538 GCA_035264365.1 Solirubrobacteraceae bacterium | reverse complement strand
GCTGTGGGCGCCGCTGGCGGGTCCGGCCGCGGACGACCTCCAGCGGCTGCTGCTGTACCTGCCCGCCTTCGCGGCCGGGATCGCGCTGCTGCGCCCGAGCGCTGCCGCTCGGGCCGCGGAGCCGCTGATTCTCGCCGGCGTCGCGGGCGCGACGCTGTATGGGCTCTCCGAGCGGCTGCTGCCGGGGGTCGTCTCGCTCGAGCGCGTCGTGAGCGCCGGGGAGCGGCTCGCCTATCCGCTGACCTACTGGAACGGGACCGGGGCGTTCGCGGCGATCGGGCTCGTGCTCGCCATCGGGCTGGCCGGCGACCCGCAGCGCCCGCGCAAGCTGCGCGCCGCCGCCGCGGCGACCGGCCCGCTGCTCGGCCTGGCCGTCTACCTCACGTTCTCGCGCGGCGCGCTCGGCGCGGTCGCCGCGGGTGTGGGGCTGCTCATCGCGCTCGTGCCGACCGCCGCCCAGCTGCGGGCGGCGCTGGTCGTCGGGGGCACCGGCGCGCTCGCCGCCGCCGCCACGCTCGCGCTGCCGGCGGTCGAGACCGTGGACAGCGGGTCCGGTCAGGGCGCGGCCATGCTCGCCGTGCTCGTCGCCTTGGCGGCGGCCGGCGCCTGGCTGGCGCCGCGCGAGGCGCGGACGGCGCCGCTCGCGCCGCTGCGTGTGGCAGCGCTCGGGCTGCTCGCCGTCGCCGTCGCGGGCATGTTGCTGGCGGTGGCCCAGGCGGAGCGCCGCGGTGGCGCGGACACGCCCGAGGCCGGCGCTGGGCGCCTCGCCTCGGTGCAGAGCAACCGCTACGACTACTGGCGCGTCGCACTGCGTTCCTTCGGCGACCACCTGCTGCTGGGCGAGGGCTCCGGTGGCTTCCGCGTCGTCTGGCTGCGCGAGCGGCCGTACCGCGAGGCGGTCCGCGACGCGCACTCGCTGTACCTGGAGACCGCCGCGGAGCTCGGCATCGCCGGCCTCGCGTGCCTGCTCGCCCTGTTCGGCGGGATCGGCGCCGGCGCCGTGCGCGCCCGCCGCCGGGCCGGGCCGGGGACGGCGCCCGCGATCGCGGGGGTGGCGACGTGGGCGGTGCACGCCGGGCTCGACTGGGACTGGGAGCTGCCGGCGCTCAGCCTTCTGGCGCTCGTTCTGGCCGCACGCCTGCTCGCCACGATCGAGCCGGACGCGCCGACGGAGGCCGCCACGGCCCCGCCAGCGGCTTGAGCCGCAGCGCCGGGCGCTCGACGGCGAACCAGCTCGCCGTGGCGAGCACGATCGTGCCCGCCAGCCCGGCGATCGACCACAGCAGGTACGGGTGCAGCCACGGCTCCCAGCGCGTGAGGCCCTCGTCGGAGAGCAGCTGCAGGAACGGCAGGTGCAGCAGGAAGATCCCGTACGAGATCGTCCCGAGCCGGCGCAGCGGCGTCCAGCCGAGCAGGCGCCCTGGAGCCCCGCCGCCCGCCACCGCGGGCACGAGCAGCCCCAGCGCGACCACCCCATTGGCGGCGTGACGCACGGCGTACTCGGCGTGCGTCTGCTCGGCGGGGGTCGCGTCGAGCCCGGACAGCGCCGCCACGCCGAGGAACACGGTCGCCGCGCCCGCCCACCACAGCAGCGGCGCGCGCGTGACGGCGGCGGGCAGCGCCCCCCGCTCCTCCCAGCCCACGACGAGCACCGCGAGCCCCATCCCGAGCGCGAAGTGGTCGACGAAGCCGGGCAGCGCCAGCAGCAGGGGCTGGAAGATCGACAGCCGCGGCGCCAGCCCGCCGAGCACCAGCGCCTTGTAGAGCACGCCCGCGAGGAAGAGGCCGGCGAGCAGCCACAGCTCCGTGCGCAGCGAGCGGCCGGGCGCGAGGCGGCGCACGAGCCACGCCCACAACGGGAGGAAGGCGTAGAAGGAGACCTCGACGCACAGCGTCCAGCACTGGCCGAGGCCCTTGAACGCCGTGTCCGCGTCGTAGATCTGCAGGAAGCCGTAGAACGTCGGGATCCCGGCGAGCGTGAACACGCCCGGCAGCGCGAGCACGACCGTCGCCAGCGTCAGCGCGACCCAGTACGCCGGCACGATCCGCAGCGCGCGCCGCCACGCGTAGGGGATCAGCGGCGGCTGCGGCCGACCCTGGCGGCGCGCCTGCACGAACGGCCGGTAGAGCAGGAAGCCCGACAGCAGGAAGAAGATCGTCACGCCGACGTCCAGCCGGGCGACGTAGGGCGCGATCACGTTGCCCTCCGTGGCGCCGCGGGCGTAGAAGCCGACCGCGTGGAAGAAGAACACCGACAGCGCCGCGATCGCCCGCAGTGAGTCCAGCGCCGGGTAGCCGCGCTCCCTCACGTCCCGGACTGCCACTCGGGCTCGTGGCGCGGCGGCCGGTGGCCGTGACCGAGCAGCGAGTGACTGGCGCTGCGGCGCGGAACCTCGTCGCCGGCGGGCAGCGGGTCCGCGAGCTCGTCGCGCACGAAGAACGCGTTCACGCCCGTGAGCTCCGTGTGCACCAGCCGGTAGCCCTTTTCGGAGCCGAGCGCCTCGAGCGCCGCCAGCGACGCCCCGTAACCGCTCGTGTGGTCCCAGCGCCAGCCGGGGGCGTACGGCATGACCCTCGGCACCGTCGGGTCGAGGTCGCCGTTGTACTCGATCACCACGACGCGCGGCCGGAACGCCTCGAGCGCGCGCCAGATCCAGTAGTCGTTGCCGTCGACGTCGATCACGAGCAGGTCGGGCTCCTCGGGCACCCCCGCACCGCGCAGCAGCTCCTCGATCGTGTCCGGCTCCACGGCGGCTTGCACGGTCCGCACCCGTGGGTGGCCTCGATAGCGGTGCTCGAGCGTGGAGAACGCGCCGGGATCGGCCTCCAGGAACACGCCGGGCCAGCCCAGCACCTGCGCGAGGAAGGCCGCGTTGCTCTCGGCGCCGTCGGATGCGCCGAACTCCACGAACCCGCCCCCCGCGACGCCGATGCGGCGGAAGATCTCGGCCAGCACGCCGTCCTCGCCGTTCTGCGAGAACACGCGCAGCTCGTGGGCGGTCAGCCCCGGCACGGGCCCGGCGGCGCGCCAGCGTCCGGCCAGCTCACCCAGCGCCGGGTAGATGCCCCGCGTGCGGTCGCCGGCGTCGAGCGCGCGCTTGACGAGGCTGTTGACCCGCTCGGGGCGCACGGCGGCGCGGACGCGATTGAGCATGCGCGGGGACTCTACGACCGCCGGTGGCCGGCGAGCACCCAAGCGACCAGCGCCAGCGCCGCCAGCAGGCTGGCGATCCAGCCGGCCGTCCAGCTCCACGGCTCGTAGGTGAACTCGACCCGGTGGGTCCCCGCCGGGACGCGCACGCCGCGCAGCAGGTAGTCCACGCGCTCGAGCGGCGCCTCGCGGCCGTCGACCGTCACGCGCCACCCGGGCAGGAACGTGTCCGCGGTGACGAGCAGCGCCGCGCCGCGCGTCGTCGCCGTCACACGCATGCGCTCCGGCGCCGCTTCCTCGATCCGCGCCGAGCCGCTGCCGCCGAGCGCCCCCACGGGCCGCTCGACGACGGCCTCGGCGCGCGGGTCGAACGACGGGTCGGTGACCGTGTCCAGCGCGGCCTCCCCCGAGCCGACGAGGCGCGCGCGGCCGACGACGAACGCGCGCGGCACCGCGCGGTCGTTGGCGTAGACGGTCGCGTCGCGGCCCTCGTAGGCCGCGCGCAGCCCTGGCGGCGCGGGCTCGCCGGGCGGCACCAGCACGTCGGTCACGCCCAGCAGCCCGAGCGCGCGCAGCGCCCGCGGGGTCGCGTTCGCGGTCGCGCCGGCGGGGGTGAAGCCGAGCGGGTCGCGCGGTGCGACCTCGCGCTCCCAGAAGGTCGCGTAGCGCTGCTCGACGGGATAGTCGTACGCGCGCGCGTCGGCGATCCGGTAGCGCATCGCGACGTTGGGCGGGATCGGCGGGACGACGCTGCTCGTGCCGACCGCGACGAAGCGCCCGGGAGTGCGCGACTGCAGGTGGCGGATCGCTCCCGTGGCGGGCTGCTCCGCGTGCTCGACGGGGATCGCCGGGTTCTGGCCGACCCCTGCGCGGGCGAGGTCCACCGCGGTCAGCGCGATCGCGGCGGCGGCGAACGCGGCCGGCGCCAGCCGGCCCGTGGCGCGCGCCCAGACCAGCGCCGCGCCGGCGATCGCGAGCGGCAGCCAGATCAGCAGCGCGGCGCGCGGCAGCACCTCCGGGCCGGAGGGCGTCGCGAACGCCCACGCCACCCGCAGCGCCTCGCCGAGCCCGGCCGCGGGCGCGCGCAACGCGACGGCGGCGATCGGCAGGACCACCGCGGTCGCGAGCGCGGCGGCGAGCAGCCGCGGGCGGCGGGAGGCCGGCGAGCGGCCCCGCATCAGGTCGTCCAGCCCCCAGCCGGCGAGCAGCGCGAGTCCGAGCGCGACGACCACGCCGAGGCGCGTGTTGTGCGATTGGCCGAAGCCGGGCAGATGGTGCGCGATCCAGAACAGCGGCTGCACGCCGGTCGCCACGAGCAGCGCGACGAGCGCCGCGGCCGCGACCGCGATCCGCTCGCGCCCTCCGCGCAGCAGGCCGATCCCGGCGAGCAGCAGTGGCAGCGCGCCGACGTACCAGGCGCGGGCGTTGACGAACGGCTCCGAGATCACGCCCGTCGGGCGGCCCCAGTACTCCGGCAGCGCGAGCCCGAGCACGTACTTGAACGCCACCGTGACCGGCTGGCGCTCGTCTCGCGAGGCGAGGTCGGCCGAGTGGCGCAGGAGGTCGGCGAACGGCAGCAGGGCGACCGCGGCGAGCACGATGCCGGCGCCCAGCCCGAGCGCCAGGCGCCCGATCGCGCGCGGGGCGCCACGACCGGCGCGCGAGAGCGGCAGCAGGGAGAACAGCGCCGCGACGGCCAGCACGTGGAAGCTCGACTCGGGGTGGCCGCCGAAGAACTGCAGCGCGACGACGAGCGCGAGCGCCGCCACCGCGCCGCGCGAGGGTCGCGATACCACGCGGTCGGCGAGCAGCAACAGCCACGGCAGCCAGGCCCACACGGCGTCCAGCGGCCAGGACAGCCAGCTCACCAACCACAGGCCGAACGCGAACGCGAGGCCGGCCAGGAACGCTCCCGCCCCGCCCATCCCGAGCGCCCGCCCCAGCCAGAAGGTCCCCAATGCGGCGACGAACAGCTTCAAGGCCGCCGCCACGGCGAGCGAGAACCAGAACGGCAGGATCAGGCTCGGCCACGTGAAGGGAGAGAAGAGCGCCGACTGGGCGTTGGCCTCGAGCGGCCGCCCGCCCCCCTGATACGGATTCCACAGCGGTGCGTCCGGCAGCCGCTCGCGCAGGTACTGCGTCCACGGCTGGAACTGCACGACGGAGTCCGCCAGCTCGTAGTTGGAGCCCAGATCGCGCACGCCGTCCGGACGCTCGGCCTGCCACGGCGCGGCCGACCAGAGGTAGTCCGAGGCCGACAGCGTGTGGCCGGGGACGAGCCCGGGCGCGACGAGCGCGAGCGCGAGCAGCGCATAGGCGAGCGCGGCGGCCAATCCCGGCCGGGCGCGCAGACGCGCGTATCCGGCCGCCCCGCGGCGCGGCGCCTC
>DATFQI010000022.1:0-25467 GCA_035264365.1 Solirubrobacteraceae bacterium | reverse complement strand
CGCCGAGGACAACCAGCCGAGCGTCGAGATCCACGTCCTGCAGGGCGAGCGCGAGATGGCGACCTACAACAAGTCGCTGGGCAAGTTCCAGCTCACCGGCATCCCGCCGGCGCCGCGCGGCATCCCGCAGATCGAGGTCGCCTTCGACATCGACGTCAACGGCATCGTCAACGTCTCCGCCAAGGACCTCGGCACCGGCAAGGAGCAGAAGATCGAGATCCGCTCCGGCTCGGGCCTGTCCGACGACGAGATCA
Source organism: Solirubrobacteraceae bacterium (assembly GCA_035264365.1). Lineage (GTDB taxonomy): Bacteria > Actinomycetota > Thermoleophilia > Solirubrobacterales > Solirubrobacteraceae > DATFQI01. Next base: position 25,213 of record DATFQI010000022.1, on the reverse strand, counting down.
AGCAGATGATCGGCGACGCCGAGGCGCACGCCGAGGACGACAAGCGCCTGCGCGAGCTCGCCGAGGCGCGCAACGCCGGCGAGTCCGCCGCCTACCAGGCCGAGAAGCAGGTCAAGGACCTCGGCGAGCAGATCGACTCGGCCTCCAAGAGCGAGATCGAGGACGCGATCAAGGAGGTCAACGAGGCCGTCAAGGGCGAGGACGCGGAGGACATCCGCGCCAAGACCGAGCGCCTGCAGACCGCGTTCCACAAGGTCTCCGAGGCGATGTACGAGCGCGCCCAGGCCGAGCAGCAGGCGAGCGCGGCGGGCGCGACCGACGGCGCCGGCGCGGCCGGCGGCTCCGCCAACGGCGCCGCGGCGGACGAGGAGGAGGTCGTCGACGCCGAGGTCGTCGACGAGCAGAAGTGATGTCCGAGTCCGAGATCAACACGGAGCAGGGCTCCGCGGCCGAGGAGGAGTTCTCGGCCGCGGCCCCGCCGCACCCCCGCGCCACCGGTACCGGCGAGACGGGCTTCGGCGACGCCGAGGCCCCGCCCGCCAGCGATCCCAAGCCGACGGAGGAGGAGGCCGCGGTCACCGACGACGCGGCCAAGTTCCTCGCGCTCGCGCAGCGCACGCAGGCGGACTTCGAGAACTACCGCAAGCGGATGGCGCGCGAGAACGCCGCCGCGATCGACCGCGGCGTCGGCAAGCTCGCCAAGGAGCTGCTGCCCGCGCTCGACCACCTCGACCACGCGCTGGTGGCCGCGGAGGGCCACGAGGACGTCGTGAAGGGCTTCGCGCTCGTGCGCGACGAGATCGTCAAGGCGCTCGGGCGCGTCGGCATCCAGCCGTTCTCGCCCAAGGGCGAGGTCTTCGACCCCAACGAGCACGAGGCGATGGTCCAGCAGCCGTCCGAGGACGCCGAGTCCGGGACGGTGCTCGAGGTCTACCAGCAGGGCTACCGGATCAACGGCCAGGTCCTGCGGCCGGCCCGCGTGGTGGTGGCGCAATAGATGACCGCCTCCACCACCCACACGACCCCTCGGAGCTGTCTCGCGGCGCCGGCCGGCCCCCGCCGAACGGGTCTGTGGGGTCAACCACTATTCCCGTTCGGCGGTGACCGTCCGGCATCCACGATCCAGGACCGAGGGTCCGCGCGGGCGGCGGAGGCGATCATCTGATGGCGCGTCCGGGTGACCACTACAAGACGCTGGGCGTCGACCGCAAGGCCTCGCAGGACGACATCAAGAAGGCCTACCGCAAGCTCGCGCGGCAGTACCACCCGGACACCAACAAGGAGCCCGGCGCCGAGGAGCGCTTCAAGCAGATCTCCGAGGCCTACGACGTGCTCGGCGATCCCGAGAAGCGCAAGAAGTACGACCGCGGCGGCGGCGTCTTCGGCGCCGGAAGCCCGTTCGGCGGCGGTGGCGCCGCCGGTGGCGGCGGCGCGGCCGGTGCCGACTTCGGCTCCTTCTCGGACATCTTGTCCGGGATCTTCAACACGGCCGGCGGCCGCGGCGGCGGCGTGCGCACCAAGCCCGCGGCCGAGAGCGGCCGCGACCTGGAGACGACCGTCTCGCTGTCGTTCGAGCAGGCCGTCGAGGGCGCCCAGATCCCCGTCTCCGTCGCCACGCACGCGGCCTGCGGCACCTGCCGCGGGACCGGCGCGCGGCCCGGCACGGCGCCGGCGGTGTGCCCGGTCTGCCAGGGCCGCGGCGTCGAGTCCGACGGGCAGGGCCTGTTCTCGATCACCCGCCCGTGCAGCCGCTGCGGCGGCTCCGGGACCGTGATCGAGGAGCCGTGCCCCACCTGCGGCGGCCAGGGGCGCCTGCGCGAGCTCAAGAAGTACCGAGTGAACATCCCGGCGGGCGTCAAGGAGGGCTCGCGGATCCGGCTGCCCGGCAAGGGCGAGGCCGGCCTGCGCGGCGGCCCCTCGGGCGACCTGTTCGTCGTGACCCACGTGGCCGAGTCCCCCGTGTTCGTCCGCAAGGGCGACAACCTCGAGGTCGAGGTGCCGATCACGATCGCCGAGGCGGTCCAGGGCGCCGACGTCGAGGTCCCGACGCTGCACGGGACGAAGAAGCTGCGCGTGCCGGGCGGCACCAAGCACGGCACGGTCCAGCGCCTGCGTGGCGAGGGCCCGCCGCTGCTCGGCAAGGGCTCGCAGCGCGGCGACATCCACTACCGCTTCGTGATCGACGTCCCGCGCGAGCTCTCCGACGAGCAGCGGGCGGCGGTCGAGACGCTCTCGAAGTCGCTCAACGGCAACCCGCGCGAGCGGCTGATGCGGGATGCGCGGGCGACGATGGGGGACGCAGCCTGATGGCGACGCGGCGCCGCATCACGGCCAAGGTCGCGACCGACCGCGGCGTGTTCATGATCTCGGTCGCCGCCGAGCTGGCGGACATGCATCCGCAGACCCTGCGGATGTACGAGGCGCGCGGCCTGATCGAGCCCCAGCGCTCGCCCAAGGGCACGCGCCTGTACTCGCAGGACGACGTCGACCGGCTGCGCCGGATCCAGGAGATGACCACCGAGTGGGGCATGAACCTGGCTGGCGTGGAGCGGGTCCTCGAGCTCGAGGAGAAGCTGCTGCGGATGCGCCGCAAGGTCGAGGCGCTCGAGGCGCGCGCGACGGCACTCCAGCAGGAGATCGCCGAGCTCGAGGAGGTCAAGCGCTCCGTGAAGGCTGAGATCGTGCGCTACGAGGCGCCGGGGACGGCGCTGATCCCGGTCGTGCGGCGGACCCGCCGGCGCTGACCTTCGTCGCCGGCAGCACGCGCATCACGAACAGGAACAGGATCGGCGCGCCGGTCAGCGCGAGCTGGGCCCGCAGCCACGGCGTCCCGGCGTCGCTGCCCGCGCCGAGCGTGTGGATCACCGACAGCACGTACACGAGGATCGTCGCCTTGTGCAGGCTGCGCCAGCGCTTGGTCCCGATCCGCCGGCGGGCATAGAAGGAGAGCCCCAGCGCCGCGGCGAGGTAGCCGCCGAGGATCCCCAGCCCGGTGTAGAGCGGCTCGTGCTCCATCCGGAACGGGATCAGGATCCCGAGCACGCCCGGGTCGAGCCACTTGTCGCCGAGCAGTGTGATGCCGTGCACGGCGATCGCGATCAGGGAGGCCAAGGCCGCGTGCTCGTGGACGGCGATCATCGCCTTGCGCAGCTTCGGCTCGCGCGAGACCCGGCCCGCCATCGCGAGCCCGAGCATCACCGACAGGCTGATCAGCGCGAGCGCGACGATGCCGGAGGCCCGGCTCGCGAGCCACCAGGCGTACTCCATCGGGTCGCGGCCGGTCATGCCGCCACCGTCCCGCGGGGCGTCGCGGCGCCGAGCAGGGCCGCGGTGCCGTCGTCGAGCACCAGCACGCCGCCGTGGTGGGCGAGCAGCGCGCGGCCGGCCGCCGGCCCGGCCAGCAGCGCGCCCTTCGCGAGCGCCTCCGCCTCGGCCGCGGTGGGCGCGAGGGCCGTGGCGCTGACCACGCCGGTCCAGGCGGGCGTGCCCGTGGCCGGGTCGAGCAGGTGGTGATCGGCCGCGCCCCACAGGCGCGCGTCGACGCCGGAGGTCGCGACGGCCGCGTCGAAGAGCGGGATCGCGGCCGCCGGTTCGCCACCGAACGGATGTGCGACGAGCACCTCGTGGGCGCCGTGGACGCGCATGTCGCCGCCGCAGTCGACCGCGCACGGCCCGAACGGCGCGAGCAGCGCGGCGGCGCGGTCGGCGATGAAGCCCTTGGCGCTGCCGCCCAGGTCCAGCCGGACCCCGGGCGGGCGGGCGATCGTGCCCGCGCCGTCGGCGATGCCGACCGAGCGCCACGCGGCGGCGGGGTGCGGGCGGGCGGCGTGCCTGGCGGGCGCGGCCCCGAGCGCGTCGGGCAGCGGCGTCCGCGGCACGCCGGCCAGCGAGCTCCCGTAGCCCGCACGCTCGAGCGGACCGAGCAGCGTCGGGTCGGCGAGCCCGCCCGTGCGCTCGGCGCCGCGCAGCGCTACGCGGACGGCGGCGCGCAGGTCGGCGGAGGCACGGACCACGGGGCGCGGGTCGGCGTTCAGCGCGCATAGCTCGCTGCGGGCGTCGAACCGCGTGAGGCGCGCCGCCAGCTGCTCGACCTCGGCCCTGGCGTTGGGGAGGGGGCTGGGGTCCGAGGCGAGCAGCCGGACGCGCGTCCCCATGGCGGGGAACTGAAGCTCGTGCAGCGGCGCGCGCGGAGCGGCCGCGCGCGGCGCGGTGGAGGGTCGCGCCGGCGCGGCCGCGCGCAACGCGACGCGGTGTGCTGTGGCGCCGGTCACGAGGAGCGGGTGGTCAGCGGGGCGGGTGCGGGTGCCGGGGCTGCCGGAGCGGGAGCGGGCGCCGAAGCGGCGGGCGCGGGGGCCGGGGCGCTGTGGGCCGGCGCGCTCGGCGCGGGCGCGCTCGCGGCCGGCTCGCCGCCGCCCGTGGCCGGTGCGGCCGCGCGCGGCGCGGGCTCGGTGATCACGACGCGGCGGATGATCCGCCGCACCACGACCTCCTGCGGCCGCTGCGCCGCGACGGGCTCGGCCGGCCCGAGCGCCGCGTCGCGGCCGTCGCGCACCTGGCCCGCGAGGAAGGCCAGCGCCGCGAGGAACGTCCCCGCGGTGCCGGCCGCCACGGGCCAGGCCGGGAGCTTCGCCGGGCGGCGGCGCTCAGTCGTCATCGCCGCCGCGTCCGCGACCGCGCCCGTGGCCGGAGTCGTCGTCGCCTCCGCCGCCCGAGCCGCTGTGGTCGTCGAAGTCGTCGTCGCCGCCGTGGTCGTCGAACACGTCGTCGTCGTGGCGGTCGCCGCCGTGGTCGTCGAAGTGATCGTCGTCGTCGCCGCCACGTCCGCGGCCGCGGCCGCGGTGGTCGTCGCTGACGGCGGGCGCCTGCGCGACCGCGGCCGGCCCGGAGCCGCCGTGGCCGGAGGAGCGGTGCCCGGACGGGCTCGAGGACGCGCTCGGGCTCGACGAGGCGCTGGGGCTCGAGGAGCCGCTGGGGCTCGACGAGGCGCTCGGGCTCGACGACGCCTTCGCGCGCCGGCGGACGGTCTGGCGCACGATCTCCGTGCGCACCTTCGGCTTGGCGACGTCGTCCTGGGTCTGGACGGCGGCTGGGTCGCCGCCGCTGCCTGAAGCGAGCGCGACGGCGGCGAGCGCTCCGAGGGCGACGAGGGTGACGAGAGAGGCGATCTTGGCGCGGGAGGGCATCGGGGTCCTTTCGTGAGGGTCCGGTGCAGCATCGGCCGGGGCCCGCCAAGCAGCCGCCAACCGCGGGTTAAGCCTCGGGAAAACCGCAGACGTTCCCGTGCCCGATGGCTAGATTCGCCTGCGTATGTCGATCCCGCCGAAGCCCAGGGTGCTGTTCGTCGAGGACGAGTCGAGCATCTCCGGCCCGTTCTCGAAGGCGCTCGCACGCGAGGGCTTCGAGCCGTTCGTCGCGGCCACGGCGGCGCGCGCGCTGGAGCTCGCCGACGAGATCGAGCCCGACATCGTGCTGCTCGATCTCACGCTCCCCGACGGCGACGGCCGCGACGTCTGCCGCGCGCTGCGGCGCCGCAGCAACGTCCCGATCGTGATGCTGACCGCGCGCGGCACCGAGACCGACCGCATCGTCGGGCTCGAGCTCGGCGCCGACGACTACGTGGTCAAGCCGTTCAGCGGCGCCGAGGTGATCGCTCGCATCCGCGCCGTGCTGCGCCGCACCGGTGGGCGGGCGGAGACCGAGGCGCCGGCGGCCGCCGTCACGGTCGGCGACCTGGAGGTCGACCCGGGCGCCCGCCGCGCGCGGCTCGCCGGCGAGGAGCTCCAGCTCTCGCGCAAGGAGTTCGACCTGCTGGCCGACCTGATCGGCCACGCCGGCCGGGTCGTGACCCGCGAGGACCTGATGGCGCGCGTGTGGGACGAGAACTGGTTCGGCTCGACCAAGACGCTCGACGTGCACATCCGCTGGCTGCGCCAGAAGCTCGGCGACGCGCCCGAGAGCCCGCGCTACCTGCACACGGTGCGCGGCGTCGGCTTCCGCTTCACCGCGCCCGAGGAGTTCCGGTGACGCTGCGCGGGCGCCTGCTGCTGGCGCTCGCGTACATCCTGCTGCTCGCGATCGTCGCGCTCGAGGTGCCGCTCGCGATCAGCCTGCGCGACCGCGTCGATTCCGAGGTGCGCTCGCAGGCGCGCTCCCAGGCCGACGTCGTCGCCGCCTCGGTCGCGGGGAACCTCGACGACCCGGAGTCGCTCGACGACACCGTGCGCCGCGCCGCCGAGGCGGCCCGCGGCCGGGTCGTGGTCACGGACACCGACGGCGCGCTGCTCGCCGACTCCGCGGGCACGGATCGGCTCGGCACCGACTACGGCGGCCGCCCGGAGATCGCCCAGGCGCTGCGCTCCGGCCGCCCCGTCCAGGACCGCCGCCGCAGCGACACGCTCGACCAGGAGATCCTCGCCACCGCCGTGCCGGTGGTGGAGGCGGGCACGCGCGTCGGCGCCGTGCGCGTCACGCAGAGCGTCGAGGCCGTCTCGCGCGCGACCGACCGCGCGACGCTCGGCCTGATCGCGATCGGCCTGCTCGTGCTCGGCCTCGGCCTCGCGGCCGGGGTCGTGATCGCGCGCCAGATCGCGGGCCCGCTGCGGCGGCTCGACGACGCCGCGGCGCGCGTGGCCGAGGGTGACCTCACCGTGCGCGCGAAGGTCGAGGGCAGCGCCGAGCAGCGCACGCTGGCGGAGACCTTCAACGGGATGACCGCGCGCCTGGAGCGGCTCGTCGCGGGCCAGCGCGACTTCGTGGCCGACGCCTCGCACCAGCTGCGCACGCCGCTCGCCGGCCTGCAGCTGCGCCTCGAGGAGGCGCGCGCGGTCAGCGACGACCCCGAGGTCCACGAGGAGATCGACGCCGGCCTGGCCGAGCTCGACCGGCTCGCGGCGATCATCTCCGAGCTGCTGCTGCTCTCGCAGGCCGGCGAGGTCGACGCGCCGCCGGAGCGGCTCGACCTCGACGACGCCGTGCGCCGCGCCGCCGCGCGCTGGGACGGCGCCGAGGGCGGCACCGTGCGCGCGGTCGAGGCCGCCCCCGGCGCGCCCGCCTACTGCCCGGCGGCCGACCTCGACAAGGTTCTCGACGCGCTGATCGAGAACGCGCTGCGCTACGGCGGCGGCGAGATCACGGTCGTCTCGCGCCCCGGCGGGGTGGAGGTGCTCGACCGCGGGCCCGGGTTCGACGGCACCGAGCTGGAGGCCGTCTTCGAGCGCTTCCATCGCGGCCGCGCGGGTCGCGCCGGGCCGTCCGGCACCGGGCTCGGGCTGGCGATCGCGCGTGAGCTGGCGCGCCGCTGGGGTGGCGACGTCGAGCTGGCCAACCGGAGCGACGGCGGGGCGGCCGCCCGGATCACGGTCCCGGCGCCCCCGCGCGAGCGCTTTCCGGTCTCTTAACCGGCCGCGGGCTACGGTGGCTCTGCGATGTCCAAGAGCGTGATCCTGTGGGCCCTGGCCGCCGTCGTCGGCGTCGTCCTCGTGGCCGGCGTGACCTACGCCGCCAGCGGCCTGTCCTCGCAGACGATCGGGCTCTCCAGCGAGCCGCTGGACACCGGCGAGGACCTCGCGCCGCCCGAGACCGACGAGCAGGCGACCTCAGGCGCCGCCGCCGACCGCGCCGCCGCGCGCCGCCGTGCCGCGGCGCGCAAGGTGGCCGCGCGCGCCCGCGCCGAGCGCCGCCGCAAGGCCCGCGCCCGCGCCCGCGCGCGCTCGCAGGCCACGGCGGCCCCGACCGCCGCGCCCACCACCGCACCCACGGCCGTCCCGACGATCGACGACGACGGCAGCTCGGGCTCGGGCTCCGACGATTCCGGCTCGGACGACTCGAGCGGCCGCGGTCGCGGGCGGGGCCGCGGCGGCGACGACTCCTCCGACGACGACTAGGGCTCCCGCGGGGTTGATCGGCCGGCGGTGGCGCTCTAACATCTCAGTCTCCCCGACTGAGATCTAGGAATCGCCGCATGCAGATCGACCGCTTCACCACCAAGTCGCAGGAGGCCTTGCAGGCCGCGACCGGCCTCGCCGCCTCGCGCCGCAACACCGAGGTCCAGCCCGAGCACCTGCTCGCGGTGCTGCTCGAGCAGAACGAGGGCGTGATCCCGCCCACGCTGCGCAAGGTCGGGACCTCGCCGGAGGAGATCCGGCGCGTGGTGAACGCGGCGATCGACCGCTTGCCGACGATCACCGCCGGCGCGCGCGAGCCCGCCAACGCCCGCGAGCTGCTGGACGTCCTGCGCGCCGCAGAGCGCGAGGCCGGCAAGCTCCGCGACGAGTACATCTCCACCGAGCACCTGCTGATCGCGCTCTCCGAGGCGCCCGGCGCCGCCGGCGAGGCGCTCCCCCGGACCGACGTCCTGCGCGAGGCCGTCGCCGACGTGCGCGGCTCGCATCGCGTCACCTCCCAGGACCCCGAGGACACGTTCGAGGCGCTCGAGCGGTACGGCCGCGACCTCACCGCGGAGGCGCGCGAGCAGAAGCTCGACCCGGTGATCGGGCGCGACGACGAGATCCGGCGCGTGATCCAGGTCCTCTCCCGCCGCACCAAGAACAACCCCGTGCTGATCGGCGAGCCGGGCGTCGGCAAGACCGCGATCGTCGAGGGCCTGGCCCAGCGGATCGTGGAGAACGACGTCCCCGAGTCGCTCGTCGACCGCCGCGTGGTCGCGCTCGACATCGGCGCGCTGCTGGCCGGCTCGAAGTACCGCGGCGAGTTCGAGGAGCGCCTGAAGGCGGTCCTGAAGGAGATCCAGGAGGCGCGCGGCCAGATCATCCTGTTCATGGACGAGCTGCACACGATCGTCGGCGCCGGCGCCGCCGAGGGCGCCGTCGACGCCGCCAACCTGCTCAAGCCGATGCTCGCGCGAGGTGAGCTGCGCGCGGTCGGCGCCACCACGCTCGACGAGTACAAGAAGCACGTCGAGAAGGACGCCGCGCTCGAGCGCCGCTTCCAGCCGATCACCGTCGGCGAGCCGTCCGTCGAGGCCACGATCGCGATCCTGCGCGGGCTCAAGGAGCGCTACGAGGCCCATCACGGCGTCCAGATCACCGACGCCGCGCTGATCGCGGCCGCGACCCTCTCGCACCGGTACATCGCCGACCGCTTCCTGCCCGACAAGGCGATCGACCTCGTCGACGAGGCCGCCTCGCGCGTGGCGATCGAGAAGAGCTCGCTGCCGACGGAGATCGACGAGGTCCGCCGCCGGATCATGCAGCTCGACATCGAGAAGGTCGCCGTCGAGAAGGACGACACGGCCGCCGAGCGCCGCGAGGAGATCGAGCGCGAGCTGGCCGACCTCAACGAGCAGTTCTCCGGCATGAAGGCGCAGTGGGAGCGCGAGAAGGAGCGCGCCGAGGGGCACGGCGACGTCCTCAAGCGCCTCGACGAGGCGCGCTCGGAGCTCCAGCGCGCCGAGCGCGAGCTCGACTACGAGCGCGCCGCCGAGCTGCGCCACAGCGAGATCCCGCAGCTCGAGCAGCGGCTCGCCGAGGCGGAGTCGCGCGGGCCGTCGGAGGAGCCGCCGGTCTACCTCTCGGAGAAGGTGGACGCCGACGAGGTCGCCGAGGTCGTGGCCCGCTGGACCGGGATCCCGGTCTCGCGGATGCTCGAGGGCGAGGTCGAGAAGCTCGTCCACATGGAGGAGCGCCTGCACCAGCGCGTCATCGGCCAGGACGAGGCCGTGACCGCCGTGAGCGATGCGCTGCGCCGCTCGCGCGCGGGCCTGAGCGACCCCGATCGCCCGATCGGCACGTTCCTGTTCCTCGGCCCGACCGGCGTCGGCAAGACCGAGCTGGCCCGCGCGCTGGCCGAGTTCATGTTCGACTCCCAGGACGCGATGGTCCGGATCGACATGTCGGAGTACATGGAGAAGCACTCGGTCGCGCGGCTGGTCGGCGCGCCTCCCGGCTACGTCGGCTACGAGGAGGGCGGCCAGCTCACCGAGGCCGTGCGCCGGCGGCCGTACTCGGTCGTCCTGCTCGACGAGATCGAGAAGGCCCACAACGACGTCTTCAACGTGCTGCTGCAGGTGATGGACGACGGGCGCCTGACCGACGGCCAGGGCCGCACGGTCGACTTCAAGAACGCCGTGCTGATCATGACCTCCAACATCCCCGGCGGCCGCGCCGGGGTGGAGTCCTACTTCCGCCCGGAGTTCGTCAACCGGCTCGACGACATCGTCGAGTTCGCGTCGCTGAGCCGCGCGGAGCTGGGCCGGATCGTCGACCTCCAGGTGGCGCGGCTGATCGGCCGGGTCTCCGAGCGCGGCGTGTCGGTCGAGCTGACCGACGGCGCCCGCGAGCTGCTCGGCAACCTCGGCTACGACCCGACCTACGGCGCGCGCCCGCTCAAGCGCGTGATCCAGAAGCGGCTCGTCGATCCGTTGGCGCTCGGCCTGCTCAAGGGCGAGTACGCGGCGGGCGACCACGTCCTGGTCGACGCCGAGCCGGGCGACCCACCGGCGCTGACGTTCACGCGCACGCGCGCCGAGGCGCCCGAGGAGGCGGCGGCGGTCGCCTAGTCCGGGAAGACCCGGCGCGGGTTCTCGGTGACGGTGATCGGGAGCAGGACGCGCACCCCGTCGGGCTGGGCGCTGTAGGCCTTCTGGTTGTCGACCTGCAGCGTCCAGCGCCCCAGCGCGGGCTTGCGCAGCGGGATCTGGCGGCGCTTGACGTCGATCCGCCCGCACGGGCCCTCCGGGACGCCGAGCCGTACCGTCTTGCGCAGCTTGCGCTTGCGCACGTAGTGCGCGTACACGTCGGTCCCGTCGACGAAGCCGCTCCCGATCACGCGCACGCGCCGGTCCGGAGCGGCGCGGCGCGGCTTCAGGCGCAGGCTGAGCGCGGTCACCCGGCTGATCACGCTCGCCGTATTCGACGGCTGCTCGACCTCGGTGACGGTGAGCATGAACTCCCGCTCGCCCTTGGCGATGTGCGGAGCCCGCACGCCGCCGGCGATCCGGCCGTCGGTGAGCACGACGACGTCCTGCTGGGCCAGCACGCCGTCGACGTAGACGTTCACGTGCTCGCCGGGCGTGAAGCCGCTCGCCCGCACCGGGACGGTCTCGCGCGTCCGCTCGTCGACCGAGCGGTAGCAGGGCGCGAGCGGCTCCAGCTGGGCCGCCTGCGTCGCTTGGGGCAGGAGCAGCGCGGCGGCGGCCGCCAGGATCGTCGGCGAAACTCGCATCATCAGGCTCCCGGAACACCGCATGAGCCCCAAAGGATCGGATAGAACGGCTCCGAGGTCCACCAGCCAGCCAGGGAGGAAGGCCGTGCCTACGTACATCATGCTCTCGACGCTCACACCGGAGGGCGTCCAGACCGTCAAGAACAACCCCGCCCGGATCCGCGAGGTCAACAAGGAGGTCGAGCAGCTCGGCGCGACCGTGAAGGCGCAGTGGGCCACGCTCGGCCACTTCGACTTCATCAACATCGTCGAGGCGCCCGACGAGAAGACGATGGCGCGCGTCTCGCTCGAGCTGGGCTCCCGCGGCACCTCGCACTACGAGACGCTGACGGCGATCCCGATCGACGACTTCATCGCCTCGCTGTAAGTGCGCGTCCTGGTCGTCGGTGGCGGCGGGCGCGAGCACGCGATCGTCCGCGCGCTGCTGCGCTCGCCGCAGCGTCCGGAGGTGCTCTGCGCCCCCGGCAACCCCGGGATCCTGCGCGACGCGGGGGCGCTGACGTCGCTCCACCCACCCGCCGGCGACGTCGAATCGCTCGCCCGCGCGGCGGTCGCGGCCGGGGCCGAGCTCGTCGTCGCCGGGCCGGAGGCGCCGCTCGTGGAGGGGCTCGCCGACGCCTGCGCCGCGGCCGGGGTCCCGTGCTTCGGGCCGCGCCGCGAGGCGGCGCGGCTGGAGGCCTCGAAGGCCTACTCGAAGGAGGTCATGCTCGCCGCGGGCGTGCCGACGGCCGCGCACGCTGTCGTCTCGACGGTCGAGGAGGGGATGGCTGCGATCTCGTCGTTCCCGGCCGTGATCAAGGCCGACGGGCTGGCGGCGGGGAAGGGCGTGGTGATCGCAGCGGACGAGGCCGAGGCGCGCGAGGCGCTGGAGGCGATGCTGGTCGAGCGCCGCTTCGGCGAGCACCCCGTGGTCGTCGAGGAGTTCCTCGAGGGCGACGAGCTGTCCGTGCTCGCGCTCTGCGACGGCGTCAACGCGCTGCCGCTGGCGCCGGCTCGCGACTTCAAGCGCATCGGCGACGGCGACACCGGGCCCAACACCGGGGGGATGGGCGCGTTCTCGCCGGTGCCGGAGATCGACGACGCGTTCCTCGAGCGGGTGCGGGTGGAGGTCCACCAGCCCGTGCTCGACGAGCTGGCGCGCCGGGGGACGCCGTTCCAGGGCGTGCTGTACGCGGGCCTGATGCTCATGGCGGGCGGCTTCAAGGTGCTCGAGTACAACGTGCGCTTCGGGGACCCGGAGACGCAGGCCGTGTTGCCGCGGCTGCGCTCCGACCTGCTCGACCTGATGGTGCGGGCCACGTCGCCGGGCGGTCTCGAGGGAGCTGCGCTGGAGTGGGATCCGCGTGCTTCGGTGACGGTCGTGCTCGCGTCCGCGGGCTATCCGGTGTCGTCCTCCTCGGGCGACGTGATCTCCGGCTTGGGCGAGGTTCCGGGCGAGATCGAGGTCACGCACGCGGGCACGGCGGAGCGCGACGGGACGATCGTGACGGCCGGCGGCCGGGTCCTGAACGTGACGGCGCTGGGGGACGGCGTGCCGGCCGCCCGGGCCGCCGCCTATGCTGCCGCCGACGTGATCGAGTTCGACGGACGACAGCTTCGGAGGGACATCGCCGCATGAGCGAGCCGCGGGTATCGGAGGCAGAGCCCCAGACGGAGGCCGAGTTCGAGGGCATGGAGGTCGACGCCCCGCGCGTCGGCATCGTGATGGGCTCCAAGAGCGACATGGCCGCCATGGAGGCCGCCGCCGAGGAGCTCAAGAAGCACGACATCGGCCACGAGGTGCGCGTGATGTCCGCCCACCGCGACCCCGACGTCGTGGCCGACTACGCCAAGAACGCGAAGCTGCGAGGCCTGCGGGTGATCATCGCGGGCGCGGGGCTGAGCGCCGCCTTGCCGGGCGTGGTCGCCGCCCACACCTCGCTCCCGGTCATCGGCGTGCCGCTGACCTCGTCCAAGTCGGTGGCGGGGGGCCTCGACGCGTTGCTCTCGATCGCCCAGATGCCCCCGGGGGTCCCGGTGGCCTGCGTAGGCGTGGACAACGCGCGCAACGCCGCGGTCCTCGCCGCGCGCATCCTCGACGCCTAGGCTCGCCGAACCGGGAGTTGTTCGGCCTCAGGCCGAACAACTCCGGACTCGAGCGCCCGCTCCGGTCGGGCTGGTTCCGGTCTCCGCACGGAAGACGCGGAAGAACTGCGCGTAGCTGCCGAAGCCGGCCTCGAGAGCGGCGGCGAGGGTCGTGGTGTGGCGACCGTCGCCATAGATGACCCGGAAGCGCTCGAGCCGGCGCTGGTTGCGGAAGCGGGTGATCGAGACCCCCGTCTGGGCCTTGAAGGTGCGGCTGAGGTGGGAGGGGCTCAGGCCCACCGTGCGGGCGAGCGCGTCGAGGTCGCCGGCGTCGGGGTCGAGTTGCAGGCGGCGGGCGACGGTCTCGACGGCGGGGTGGACATCGGCGCCCGTGACGATGTCCTGGCTGTCGACGAACGATCGCCAGGCGGAGCGCAGCAGGTAGGCGAGGCCGGCGTTCAGGAGCGCGTCGTCGACGCGGTCGGCGTCGCGGATCTCGCGGAGCAGCGCCTCCAGGCGTCGGGCCCGGCCGGCCTCGAGGCGGCGGGAGAAGTTCCCGGCGGGGTCGTGTTGTCGGAGGGGGGCGACGCCGGTCTCCGCGACGAGCGCCGGGCTGAACACCGCCCACCACAGCTCGTGGTCCGGGGACTCGTCGACGAGCACGTGGTCCTGGCCCGGGAACAGCCACGTCAGCGTTCCGGGCGTGAGGTCGTAGCGGCGCTCGCCGAGCAGGTAGGACGCGCTGCCGCGCACGACGAGGTCGAGCTCCAGCTCGGCGTGGCTGTGCGCGCGGGGCGGACCATCGGCGGCCGCGTGGTGGGCCACGCGACCCTTGACGCCGGGCCGTAGACCGAGGTTCTCGCTCACCGCAAGAAACGATAGGAGGTCGTCAAGCGGCGAGATGACAACGGTGCACGGGTGCGGAACGCTTCGACCGTGTCGAGCAAGGAGCGCAATATGACGGCCACGGCCCTCCAGATCACCACCGAGCACGCGCGCCGCTTCGCGAGCGACGGCTTCTTCGTCCTCGAACGTGCGGTCCCGGAGCCGGATCTCGAGCTCCTGCGCGCAGAGTGCGAACGGCTCGTCGACGAGCGCGACGAGGAGATGCGCCGCCTCGGCGCCGACCAGCTCGACCTCGATCACCGCGGGCGGCGGTACTTCCTCCATGCGTACGGCTCGAGCCCGCAGGTCCGGAGCTTCCTGTTCTCGGACCTGATGGCGCGGGTCGCGCGGACCGCGCTGGGCGACACGGCCTACCTGTTCAACGAGCAGTACGTGGTCAAGGCCGCCGAGCGCGGGATGCGGTTCAGCTGGCACCAGGACTCCGGCTTCATCCCCTACGCGCACCGGCCCTACCTGACCTGCTGGATCCCGCTCGACGACGTCAGCGAGGCCAACGGCACCGTGTACCTGCTCCCGTACGACCGCGCGGGCACGCGCGATGTCATCGAGCACATCCGCGACGAGCAGACCAACGACATGGTCGGCTACACGGGCGCCGACCCGGGAGATCCCGCGGTCGTGCCCGCCGGCAGCATCGTCTGCTTCTCGAGCACCGTCCTCCACCGCAGCGGCCCGAACACCACCGACCGGATGCGCCGCGTCTACGTGGCCCAGTACTCCGCCGAGCCGATCCTGGCCGAGGACGGCACCCAGCCGAGGCACCTCGCCGAGCCGTTGCCGCGGCCATAGACCCCGCGCGAGCGGCGGAGGCGGGCACCGCTAGGAATCCGGCGGGCCGGGAAGTACGACCCACGTGGGCGAACCCGTTCGACATCGCCGCGGCGCGCGCGCCGCGGGCCTCGCGGGCGCCGCGCTCGCCGGCGTGGTGGCCCGCGACCTGACGCAGCGCCAGCACGCGATCCGGCGCAACTTCCCGGTCGTGGGCCGCTTCCGCTACTGGCTCGAGGCCGTGGGCCCGGAGCTGCGGCAGTACATCGTCACGTCCAACGACGAGGAGCGGCCCTTCTCGCGCGACCAGCGCCGGTGGGTCTACGCCTCCTCGAAGCGCCAGGTCAACACCTTCGGCTTCGGCACGGACAACGAGATGGAGCAGGTCGACAGCCTGGTGGTCTTCAAGCAGTCGCCGTTCCCGGCGCGGCCGCCCGCGAAGGGCGAGCCGGGCGCCGCGCCCGGGTACGAGCTCCCGGCCGGCAAGGTGCTCGGGGCGGCCCACGGGCGCCGGCACGCCTTCCGGCCCGCGTCGCTCGTGAACATCTCCGGCATGAGCTATGGGTCGCTGTCGCCCGTGGCGGTGGAGGCGCTCAATCGCGGCGCCGCGCTGGCCGGCTGCCTTCACAACACCGGCGAGGGCGGGCTCGCTCCGGCGCACCGGAACGGCGGCGAGCTGATCTACCAGATCGGCACGGGCTACTTCGGCTGCCGCGACGAGACGGGGCGCTTCTCGCTCGAGCACCTGCAGGAGCGGCTTGCCGAGGCGCCGGTGCGGGCGATCGAGATCAAGCTCTCGCAGGGAGCCAAGCCCGGCCTGGGCGGGCTCCTCCCGGGCGCCAAGGTCACGAAGGAGATCGCCGAGATCCGCGGGGTGCCGGAAGGACGCGACTGCGCGAGCCCGGCGTACCACTCGGAGTTCTCCGACGTCGACGGGCTGATCGAGTTCGCCGAGCGGATCGCCGGCGCGACGGGCCTCCCGGTGGGCGTGAAGTCCGCCGTCGGCGACCTCGGGTTCTGGGAGCTGCTCGCCGAGCGGATGGCGGCCACCGGCGGCGGGCCCGACTTCCTGACGATCGACGGCGGCGAGGGAGGCACGGGCGCGGCACCGCTGGCGTTCAGCGATCACGTCGCGATGCCGTTCAAGCTGGCGATGGCGCGCGTGTATCCCTTCTTCGCGCGTGCGGGCATCGCCGAGGACCTCGTCTTCATCGGCGCCGGCCGGCTCGGGTTCCCCGACTCTGGCCTGCACGCGCTGGCGCTGGGCTGCGACATGATCAACGTCGGCCGCGAGGCGATGCTCGCGATCGGCTGCATCCAGGCCCAGCGCTGCCACACCGGCGCCTGCCCCACGGGCGTCGCGACGCACAGCAGGTGGCTGATGCACGGCCTCGACCCCCGCCTCAAGTCCGCGCGAGCGGCCAACTACATCGTCGGCCTGCGCTCCGAGCTGCTCTCGCTCGGGCGCGCATGCGGCGCCCGCCACCCCGCGCTGGTCGACCCCGACTGCATCGAGGTCGTGGCCTCGCGCTACCAGTCGTCGCCGATGCGCGAGGTCTTCGGCTACGAGCCCGACTGGCCGGTTCTCTCCACGGCCCGCCGGGAGGAGATCGGCGAGCTCGTCGGCGCTCCGGCGCCGTCCCCGCCCGTCGGGCCCGACGCCGGCGAGCACGCGGGCATCCCGGGCGCCGGCGACCCGGCGCGTGCGCACATGGACCTGCGCGGCACCGGGGAGCCGGCCAGCGAGGCCGGCTGACCCCGGCGCGGCCGAGGCGGGCTAGGACCGGCTGCCGCCCTCTTCGAGCAGCTCGACGGCCTCGCGCAGCACGTCGGCGGTTGCGCCCTCCACGTGCTGGCTCCCGTCCTGCTTCTCGGCGGTCAGCCAGGCCTCGTCGCCCTGGACCGAGAAGCGCACGATCCAGTCCTCGCCGAGGTCTTCCTGGAGCTGGTGCATCTCGTCCTCGAACGCGGAGACGGCCTCGTCCTGGGGCTCGTCGCCGGCCTCTTCGTCCTCGGGCTCCTCTTCGGCCTCTTCGTCGTCGAGGTCCTCGTCCTCTTCGGCCTCGGGCTCCTCTTCGGCCTCTTCGTCGTCGATGTCCTCGTCCTCCTCGGCCTCGGGCTCCTCCTCGGCCTCTTCGTCGTCGAAGTCCTCGTCCTCCTCGGCCTCGGGCTCCTCCTCGGCCTCGTCCTCGGACTCCTGGTCCGCCTCGGCCTCTGCCTCGGCGTCGCGATCGTCGTCGGCCTCCCCGCGCGACTCGTCGGGCTCGTCGCCTGCCTCGGCGCGCGGCTCGTCGTCCTCCTCGGTCGCCGCGCGTTCGTCGTCGGGACGCTGCCGCTTGGCGAGGTCCTTCGCGATCGAACGGGCGAGGAGCGGGATCGAGCCCCTGTTCAGGTTGGGCTTGATGCGCTCCTGCAGGTACTCCGCGAGCTCCTCCTCATACGTCGCGCTCCCGCCACCGGAGCCGTTCTCCTTGGCGCCGGAACCGGCCTTCTTCGTCTCTGTGTCGCTCTTGGACCGCGAGCTCTTGCGAGCAGCCTGCTGCCTGGCCATGTCGGCTCTCCTCTCTTGGGGTCCCCGGCGGCTGCCCGGCCGCAAGATCCGCCAAACGGCCCGCAAATGGGGGCGGTCTCGACCCTTACCGGCCGAGGCCCGATACTCAGTTTGGAAGTGAGACGACGTTCAGCCAGTAGCGGCCGACGGTCTCGACCACCTCGAACAGCGCGTCGAGCGAGTGCGGCTTCGCGATGTGGCTGTTGGCGCCGAGCTCGTAGGAGCGCAGCACGTCCTCGACGACCTCGGAGTGCGAGAGGACGACGACCGGCATCCGGCGCACGCGCTCGTCGCTGGACGCGCGCACGGCCGCGAGCACCTCGTGGCCGCCGACGCCCGGGAGGCGGAGGTCGAGCAGGACGAGGTCCCACTGGGAGAGGTTGCCGGCGTCGAGCGCGGCGAGCGCCCGCTCCCCGTCGGCGAAGATCTCCAGCCGGGCGTCCGGCAGGCGCTCGCTGAAGGCGATCCGCATCAGCTGGGCCCCGCCCTCCGAGTCTTCGACCAGCAGGACGCGGCCCGCGCGCTCACGCGGGGTCACGAGCTGGTCCGCGATCGATGACGCGCCTCCACGTCCCGGTTGATCGACATGTGCTGAGCCGCCTTGACGACGGTGGACGGGAATACGATGCCGCGTCGTGATCGATCGCTACACCCGTCCCGAGCTCGGCGCCATCTGGACCGGTCAGGCCAAGATGGATGCCTGGCGCGACGTCGAGGTCGCCGCCGCCGAGGCGCTCGACGGCCCCACGCAGCAGGACCTGGAGGCGATCCGCGGTGCCACCTTCACGGTCGACGCGGTGCAGGAGCGCGAGAAGATCACGGACCACGACGTCGCCGCCTTCGTCGACGTGCTCGCCGCGAGCGCCGGGCCCGCCGGGCGCTGGATCCACTTCGGGCTCACCTCCTCCGACGTGCTGGACACCGCCTTGGCGCTGCAGCTGCGCCGTGCCGGTGAGCCGATCCTCGCCGGCGCGCGCGCCTACGCCGCCGCCCTCGCCGAGCAGGCGCGCTCGCACGCCGGGACGCTGTGCGTCGGGCGCACCCACGGCGTCCACGCCGAGCCGACGAGCTTCGGGCTCAAGCTCGCGGGCTACGCGCTCGAGGCCCACCGCAACGCCGAACGGCTCGAGCAGGCCTTCGCCCAAGCGGCGACCGGAGCGATCTCCGGCGCCGTCGGCACCTACGCCTCGCTCGGCCCCGACTTCGAGCAGCGCGTGCTCGAGCACCTCGGCCTGATCGGCGAGCCCGTCTCCACCCAGGTCGTCCCGCGCGACCGCCATGCCGAGCTGCTCTCCGCGATCGCGCTGGCCGGCGCCGGGCTGGAGCGCTTCGCGACCGAGATCCGCCACCTCCAGCGCACCGAGGTGCGCGAGGTCGAGGAGCCGTTCCGGGCGGGCCAGAAGGGCTCGAGCGCGATGCCCCACAAGCGCAACCCGATCACGACGGAGCGCATCACCGGGCTTGCGCGCGTGCTGCGTGGCTACGCCCAGACCGGACTGGAGAACGTCGCGCTCTGGCACGAGCGCGACATCTCGCACTCCGGCGCGGAGCGGGTCGTGCTGCCCGACGCCACGATCCTGCTCGACTACATGCAGCACTTGGCGCTGCGCGTCGCGCGCGGCATGACCGTGCACGAGGAGCGCATGCGCGCCAACCTCGAGATCACGAGCGGCGCGCTGTTCTCCCAGCGGGTGCTGCTCGCGCTCGTGGAGTCCGGGATGCAGCGCGACGACGCCTACCGGATCGTGCAGCGGCTCGCCCAGCAGGCCTGGGACACGCGCACGCCGCTTCGCGAGCTGCTCGAATCCGAGGAGGGCGTCGACCTCGACCTCGACGCGGTCTTCGACTACGCCCACTACATCCGGCACGTGCCTGGTGTGCTGCAGCGCTTGGAGGTCATCCCCGATGCCTGATGCGGTCCTGATCCACGCCGCCCCCGAGACGAGCCCGGACCTCTTCCACGTGATCCCGGCCGGGATCGTGGACCCGTTCACCTACGTCGAGATCGGCGACCGGCGCGCCGCCACGGTCAGCGTGCTCGACGAGGACAAGGTCGCTCCGCTCGGGATCGAGATCGTCGACGTCTACGCGCTCGGCCGCGACGAGCTGCAGGCGCAGGGCACGCTGAGCCGCGACCAGGTCGACCACGAGATCGCCCTGCGCGTGTGCCGCGAGCTCGGCGTGGAGCGCGCGCACGTCCCGCCCACCTTCCCGCTCGCCGTCGCCGACCACCTGCGGGCCGGCGGGGTCGAGCTGGTCCCCGACGAGGAGCTGTTCGTCGACCGCCGCCGGCGCAAGACGGGCGCGCAGCTGGACGGCATCCGCCGCGCCCAGGAGGCCGCCGACGCGGCGATGGCCGTGGCCGCGGACATGATCCGCGCCGGCGGCACGACCGCCGAGGCGGTCCGCGCGGCGATGCAGGCCACCTGCGAGGAGCACGGCTGCGAGCTCCCCGACGACGTGGTCGTCGCCCCGGGCGCGCAGGGGGCGGTCGGCCACGACTCGGGCAGCGGCCCGCTCGGCGACGGCGAGCCGGTGGTCGTCGACATCTGGCCGCGCGACAAGGTCTCGCGCTGCTGGGCGGACATGACGCGCACCTTCATCGCGGGTGGCCGCGAGCCGGACGAGGAGATCGCCCGCTACTGGGAGCTGACCCGCGAGTCGCTGCGCCGCATCTACCCGATGGTCCGCGCCGGCGCCGACGGCACGGCGATCTACGCCGCCTCGTGCGAGCCCTACCACGAGGCCGGGTTGCAGACCCAGCTCAACAAGCCGCCCGGCACCGTCCTGCGCGACGGCTTCTTCCACGGCCTCGGCCACGGCGTGGGGCTCGACATCCACGAGCGCCCGGGCCTCGGCCGCACGCCGGACACGCTGCGGGCGGGCGACGTGATCACGCTCGAGCCCGGCTGCTACCGGCAGGGCCACGGCGGCGTCCGGCTCGAGGACCTCGTGCTCGTGACCGAGGACGGCTGCGAGACATTGACGGATTTTCCGTACGAGCTCTGAAGGACGGTCCGGGCCCTGAGCTAGCCTCAGGCGCGTGACCACGCTCATCGCCCGCGGCAAGGTTCGTGAGCTCTACGAGCTCGACGGCGACCTGCTCATGGTCGCCTCGGACCGCATCTCCACATACGACGTCGTCCACCCGACCGAGATCCCGGACAAGGGCAAGGTGCTCACCGGCCTCTCGGCGCTCTGGTTCGACCTGACGAAGGACATCGTCGCCAACCACGTCCTCTCCTACACGGACGGCGTCCCCGCCGAGCATCGCGGGCGCGCCCTGCGCGCCAAGAAGCTCCGGATGCTGCCGGTGGAGTGCGTCGTGCGCGGCTACATCTCCGGCTCCGGCTGGAAGGACTACCAGGCCACCGGCGCGGTCTCCGGGATCGAGCTGCCGCAGGGGCTGCGCGAGTCCGACCGCCTGCCCGAGCCGATCTACACGCCCTCGACGAAGGCCGAGGAGGGCCACGACGAGGCGATCGACTTCGAGGCCACCGTCGAGCTGGCCGGCTCGCGCGAGCTGGCCGAGCGGCTGCGCGACACGACGCTCGCCGTCTACAAGGCGGTCGCCGCGCACGCGCTCGAGCGCGGCGTGATCCTGGCCGACACGAAGTTCGAGTTCGGCCTCGACGAGGACGGGAACCTCGTGCTCGGCGACGAGGTCTGCACGCCGGACTCGTCGCGCTTCTGGCCCGCCGACCAGTACGAGCCGGGCAAGGGCCAGCCGAGCTTCGACAAGCAGTACGTGCGCGACTGGGCGGCCGGGACGGGCTGGGACAAGAGCCCGCCCGCGCCCGCGATCCCCGACGACGTCGTCGCCGCCACGCGCGAGCGCTACGTCACGGCCTACGAGACGCTCGCCGGCGAGCCGTTCTCGGCCTGGCTGGAGCGCACGGCCGCGTGAGGGCGCGCGTGCTGATCCGGCCCAAGGCCGGGATCCTCGATCCCCAGGGCCAGGCGGTCGAGCGCGCGCTGCCGGCGCTCGGCTTCGGCGGGGTCAGCCACGTGCACGTCGGCCGGCTGGTCGAGCTCGACGTCGAGGACCCGTCGAAGCTGCCCGAGATGTGCGAGCGGCTGCTGGCGAACCCTCTCATCGAGGATTACGAAATAGAACAGCCGGATGCTGTTCCCCAGCATCAGGACGCAGGGCCGGACGCCCTGCGGGGGTAATCCTCCGTGAGGTTCGGGATCGTCCGCTTCCCCGGCTCGTGCGACGAGGTCGACGCGCAGCTGGCCGCAGAGCGCGTCGGCGAGGCCGTGATCCTCTGGCACCAGGACACGGACCTGCAGGGCGTGGACGCGGTGATCGTCCCTGGCGGGTTCTCCTACGGCGACTACCTGCGCGTCGGCGCGATCGCACGCTTCGCGCCGATCATGGGCGAGGTCGAGCGCTTCGCCCGCCACGGCGGGCTGGTGCTCGGGATCTGCAACGGGTTCCAGGTGCTGTGCGAGGCCGGGCTGCTCTCCGGCGCGCTGCTGCCCAACACCTCGCTGCGGTTCGTCTGCCGCCAGGTCGAGCTCGAGGTCGTCAACGCGTCGATCCCGTGGACGCGCGCGTGCGAGAAGGGCGAGCGGCTCTCGATCCCGGCCAAGCACACGACCGGCCGCTACTGGGCGCCCGACCCGGTGCTCGACGAGCTCGAGGCCAACGACCAGATCGTGCTGCGCTACGCGCCGGGTGAGAACTTCAACGGCTCCGCGCGCGACATCGCCGGCGTCTGCAACGCGGCGGGCAACGTGCTCGGCCTGATGCCCCACCCGGAGCACGCGGTCGACGTGCTGACCGGCTCGGTCGACGGGCTCAAGCTGATCGGAGCGGCGGCGTGACGACGATGGCGCGCCATCGCGAGCTGGGGCTGACCGACCACGAGTACGAGCTGATCGTGGAGAAGCTCGAGCGCGAGCCCAACGAGGTCGAGCTCGCCGTCTTCTCGCTGATGTGGTCCGAGCACTGCGGTTACAAGCACTCGCGCAAGCTGCTCAAGACGCTCCCGACCGAGGGCCCGAAGCTCGTCATGGGACCGGGCGAGAACGCCGGCGCGGTGTCGGTCGGCGGCGGGATGGTGGCCGCGTTCAAGGTCGAGTCGCACAACCACCCGAGCGCGGTCGAGCCGTTCCAGGGCGCCGCGACCGGCGTCGGCGGGATCCTGCGCGACGTGTTCGCGATCGGCGCGCGGCCGATCGCCATCCTCGACTCCCTGCGCTTCGGCGAGGTCGCCGACTCCGCCCGCTCGCGCTACCTGCTCGAGCACGCGGTCGCCGGCATCGGGCACTACGGGAACTCGATCGGCGTGGCGACGGTCGGCGGCGAGCTGTACTTCGAGGGCCCTTACGAGCAGAACTGCCTCGTCAACGCGATGTGCGTCGGGCTGATCGAGGAGCGCAAGCTGATCCGCAGCGCCGCCGCGGGCGTGGGCAACGTGATCGTGCTGTTCGGCGCGCGCACGGGCCGCGACGGGATCGGCGGCGCGTCGGTGCTGGCGAGCGCGGAGCTCGGCGACGCGGACGCCGACAAGCGCCCGACGGTCCAGATCGGCGATCCGTTCGAGGAGAAGAAGCTGCTCGAGTGCTCATTGGCACTGCTCGACGAGGGGCTGCTCGTCGCGCTGCAGGACCTCGGCGCCGCGGGCCTGACCTCCTCGAGCGCCGAGATGGCGGCCAAGGGCGAGGTCGGGATCGACCTCGACGTCCGGCGCGTGCCGCTGCGCGAGGCCGACATGGAGCCGTTCGAGATCATGATCTCCGAGTCGCAGGAGCGGATGCTCTGCGTCGTCGAGCCCGAGCGCCTGACCGAGGTGCTCGCGGTCTGCGACAAGTGGGAGGTCAACGCGACCGCTATCGGCCAGGTCACGGACGGCGACCGCCTGCGCGTCTTCGACGACGGCGAGCTGGTCGGCGACCTGCCCGTGATCGCACTCGTCGACGAGTGCCCCGCCTACGACCTGGCGCCCGCACCGCCCGCGGTGCCCATCTACCCGGCGCCGCGCCGCACGCTGCCCGACGGGCTGGACGCCGGCGGCACGCTGCTGTCGCTGCTGGCCAGCGCGAACCTGGCCTCGCGCAGGTGGGCGTTCGAGCAGTACGACTGCATCGTCGGCTCCCGCACCGTGCGGCGTCCCGAGGCCGCCGACGCCGCGGTGCTGATGCTCGAGCACGGCGGCGCCATCGCGGTCTCGATCGACGGCAACGGGCGCCGGGTCGCGGTCGACCCCTACCGCGGGGGGGTCGAGGCCGTACTCGAGTGCTCGGCCAACCTCGCCTGCACGGGTGCGGAGCCGCTCGGGCTGACCAACTGCCTGAACTTCGGCAACCCCGAGAAGCCGCACATCGCGTGGCAGCTCACGCGCGCCGTGGCCGGGCTCGGCGACGCCTGCCGCGCGCTCGGCGTGCCGGTCGTCGGCGGCAACGTCTCGCTCTACAACGAAGGCGGCGGCGGCCCGATCTACCCGACGCCGGTCGTCGGCATGGTCGGCGAGCTGCCCGACCCGGCGCGCGCCGGCCGGCTCGGCTTCGCCGCCGAGGGCGACACGATCGCGCTGATCGCGGCCGGCTGGGCTCCGGCGGCGGCTGGCTCCGAGCTGGCCAAGCTGCGCGGCGAGGCGGTCGCCGGCGAGCTCCCGCCCGCCGATCTCGGCTCGCTGCGCGCGCTGCATGCGGCGGTCCGTCGCGGCGTGCGCGACGGCGTGCTGCGCTCGGCGCACGACATCGCCGAGGGCGGCCTGGCCGTCGCGCTCGCGGAGTGCTGCCTGGCCGGCGGCATCGGCGCTCGGATCGATTTCGGCGCCCCGGCCGACGAGGCCCTGCTGTTCGGCGAGGGCCCGGGCGCCTTCGTCGTCTCCGGGCCCGCGGAGGCGCTGGCGCGCTTCGGCGCCGCGGCGCGCATCATCGGCACCGTCGGCGGCGGCTCGCTGCACGTCGAGGCCGTCCTCGACGTGCCGCTCGCCGAGCTCTCCCGCGCGCACGCGGGAGGCCTTGCGGACCTACTGCACTAGCGCGCCCTAGCGCGTGAGCTCGTCGGCCATCTCCTCGAACACCGCGACGTAGCGGTCGACGGCCGCGTCGTCGTGGGTGACGGAGAGGGTCCACTCCTCCTCGCGGCCCGGCGTCATGAAGATGCCGCGGTTCATGTTGAACAGCCAGGCGAGCTCGGAGACCTCGGCGTCCTGGTTGGCCTTGAAGCTCTCGTAGTCGACGATCTTCGCTGGCGAGAACGTCACGCAGCCCTTCGAGCCGACGCCCACCGCGTAGCCCGAGAAGTTGTACTTGCGGATGACCTCCTCGCAGCCGGACAGGATCCGGTCGTTGAGGCGGTCGAGGTGCGCGTAGGCCTCCGGGGTGAGCACCTCGAGCAGGTTCGCGCGCGTCGCGGCCATGCCGAGCGGGTTCCCGTTGTAGGTGCCGACCTGGAAGACGGAGCCGTCCTCGACGACGCTCATGACCTCCTCGTTGCCGCCGATCGCGCCGGTCGGCACGCCGCCGCCGAGCGCCTTGGCGAGCGTGACCATGTCGGGCATCACGCCGAAGCGCTCGGTCGCGCCGCCGGCGGCGATGCAGAGGCCGGTCTTGACCTCGTCGAAGATCAGCACGATCCCGTGGCGCGTGCAGATGTCGCGCACCTGCTCGAGGTAGCCGTCCTCGGGGAGCACGACCCCGAGGTTCATCATCGCCGCCTCCATGATCACGCAGGCGGGCTTGCGGCCCTCCTTGTCGAGGCGCTCGATCCGGCGCTCCATCGCGCCC
>DATFQI010000021.1:0-3345 GCA_035264365.1 Solirubrobacteraceae bacterium | reverse complement strand
GTACTCCTCGACGAGCAGGCGGGCGTCGAGCTCGAGGTACTCCGCGTAGGTGCGCAGGAACGTCTTGACGAACGTGGGCCCGGGCAGGAGGTCCCACTCCTCGCTCTCGAGCGCGCGCAGGTACTTGGCGCGGATCTTCGTGGCCGTCTCGACCTCGGCCATGTCGATCCGCCGACGCATACGCGCCTCGCGCAGGGTCTCACCGATCTCGGGCATGAGCCCCGGAGAGGCTAGTCGCCGGTGTCGCCGGGGACCGGCACCGCGTCACCGCTCGGGTCCAGCGCGGCGAGCACGCGCGGGAGGTCGGCTTCGGTCACGAGCACCTGTCGCGGCTTGGAGCCCTCGTAGCCCGAGATCACGCCGCGGCGCTCGAGCATGTCGATCAGCCGGCCCGCCCGCGTGTAGCCCAGCCGCAGGCGCCGCTGCAGCATCGAGGTCGACGCGGTCTGCATCTCCGCCACGAGGCGGATGGCGTCGCCCAGGAGCGGATCCTCGTCGGGATCGAAGCCGTCGTCGGCGCCCGAGGACTCCTCGGCGACCTCCTCGACCTCCTCGAGCAACTCCTCCCGGAACTCGGGCTCGCCCTGGCGGCGCCAGCCGTCCGTGAGCTTCTCGATCTCGGCCTCGTCGATGAACGCGCCCTGGATGCGCTGCAGTCGCGAGGACCCGACGGGCGAGAAGAGCATGTCGCCCATGCCCAGCAGGGACTCCGCGCCGTTCTGGTCGAGGATCACGCGCGAGTCCGTCTGGGAGGACACCGCGAAGGCGATCCGCGACGGGACGTTGGCCTTGATCATGCCCGTGATCACGTCCACGCGCGGGCTCTGGGTGGCGAGCACGAGGTGGATGCCGACGGCGCGCGCCTTCTGGGCGATCCGGATGATCGAGTCCTCGACGTCGGCGGGCGCAACCATCATCAGGTCGGCGAGCTCGTCGATCACGCACAGCACGTACGGGAGCGCGGCCTCGCCGCGGCGCTCCCGCACCTTGTTGAGCTCGATCAGCGAGCGCGTGCGGGCGAGCGACATGTACGAGTAGCGCTGCTCCATCTCGCGCACGAGGTTCTGCAGCGCGGTGGCGGCCTTGCGCGGCGAGGTGATCACCGGCGTGAGCAGGTGCGGGATCGAGTCGTAGTGGTTGAGCTCGACCTGCTTGGGATCGACGAGCACCATCCGCACCTCGTGCGGCGTGGCGCGCAGCAGGATCGAGGAGAGCATCGCGTTGACGGCGCCGGACTTGCCGGCCCCGGTGGTGCCCGCGACGAGCAGGTGCGGCATCTTCGCCAGGTCCGCGCCGATCGCGCGTCCCGCGACGTCCTTGCCGAGCCAGACGGTCAGCGGCGACCAGTCGCCCGGCGGCTCCTGGAAGACGTCGCCGAGGTGCACGGTGCGGCGGCGCGTGTTGGGGACCTCGACGCCGACCGCCTGCTTGCCGGGGATCGGGGCGAGGATCCGGATGTCCGATGCGGCCAGCGCGTAGGCGAGGTCGTCCTTGAGCTGGGCGACCTTGCCGACCTTGATGCCGGGCGCCAACCGCAGCTCGTAGCGCGTGATGTGCGGTCCGGCCACCATGCCGATGACCTTCGCCTGGACCTTGAAGTGCTCGAGCGCCTCGATCAGTTGCGCGGCAGTCTTCTCCTGGCCGGCCGTGTCGGGCCGGCTGGCCTCCGCGCTGGAGCGCTTGAGGAAGCGAGGATCGGGGACGGTCCACTCGAAGTCGGGCGAATCCGTGACGGAGGCGCGGTAGCGGCCCTGCGGCGTGAGGTCGGCCGGGTCGTGCGACTTGTGAACGCCCTCCTCGTCGGCGTCCTCGGCCAGCGACGGCTCCTCGTCGGGCTCGGGGAGCTCGAGCTGGGGCTCGTCCTCCTCTTCGACCGGCTCGGGCGCGGGCTCCGGGCGCGACTCGCCGCCGTAGAGGTCGGGGAAGCGCTCCTCCCCGGACCAGAACGACGGGTCGCGCTCCTCCGGCGGCACGACGCCCGGCTCGAACTCCGGCGGGTCGTCGATCTCCGGCGTCTCGGCGACCTGCGTCTGGGTCACGCGCGACTCGCGCGTCTCGAGCTCGCGCAGCTCCTCGGCGGCGGCGCGGCGGCGCGCGACCGCCTCGCTGCCGGACTGGACCACCCGGGTGGTCGAGTCGGCGGTGGCCTTCACGACGCCGGCCACCGACGCGCCCGTGAGCAGCAGCACGCCCGCGAGGAAGAGGAAGACGGCCACGATGTGCGAGCCGACGCTGCCCAGCAGCGTGGAGGTGCCCCAGTAGAGCGCCTCGCCGGCCATGCCGCCGCGGGTGCGCACCCACTCCGGATCCCACAGGCCGGAGCGCGCGCCGTCGGGCCCGAGGCCGAGCGTGCCGGCGGCGAGCCCGAGGCAGAGCGCGGCGAACAGGCAGATCGCGCCCGCGCGGAACGGCCGCACGGCCGGCAGCACGGGCCGCAGCACGATGATCGCGCCCGCGGCCAGCAGCCCGGCGGGCACGCCGTAGTGCACGGCGCCCAGCAGCCAGCGCAGCGAGTCCAGCGTCCAGCCGCCGGCCTCGCCTCCGTCGACGCCGCCGTAGACGAGGAACGCGAAGAAGACGGCGAAGGCGACCAGCCCGAGCCCGATGAGGTCGAGCTCGCGCTGCTCGAGCTCGGGCAGGCGCGGCCACGCGGGCGGGCGCGGCGCGCTGCGCCGGGGATTGCGGGACTTCGCGCGGGCGCTGCGCGCGGGGGCTTTGCGTGCTGGCATGAGGCAGCGCACCCCTTCGACGGGCGGCGCCGGGCTCCTCCCCATCTAAACCCGGCCTGAACATCCGGCGGGATCGCCGCGAATCCGCCTACCATCTTTAGAAATGGACACCGCCACCCGCCCGGTCCGCATCCTCGTCGTCGAGGACGACGAGGAGATCGCCCAGGTCCTGCAGCGCTCGCTGCGGATGGAGGGCTACGAGGTCAAGCTGGCCGCCGACGGCGTGCGGGGCCTCGAGGAGGCCCACGCGTTCCTTCCCGACCTGATCGTGCTCGACCTCGGGCTCCCCCGCCTCGACGGCGTGGACGTCGCGCGCCGGTTGCGCGAGGACGGCGACGAGGTCCCGATCCTGATGCTGACCGCGCGCGACGCGCTCGAGTCGCGCGTCGAGGGCCTGGACGTCGGGGCCGACGACTACCTGGTCAAGCCGTTCGAGCGCCAGGAGCTGCTCGCGCGCATGCGCGCCCTGCTGCGCCGCCGGCCGCCGCGCGGCATGGCGCCGCTGCGGGTCGCCGACCTGATGCTCAACCCGGACACGCACGAGGTCTCGCGCGGCGAGCGCAAGATCGACCTCACCCAGCGCGAGTTCGAGCTGCTCGAGTACCTGATGCGCAAC
>DATFQI010000020.1:0-31203 GCA_035264365.1 Solirubrobacteraceae bacterium | reverse complement strand
CCGGCGCAGCAGCGCCTTCTCCTCCTGGTTGGTCAGCGGCCCGCGGAACTCGCCCGACTCGATCTTCTCCCGCAGCCAGGTGCGCTGGCGGTGCGAGGCGATGTGCTCGATCTCGTAGGCGATCGTGCCGCAGTAGGTCTCGCGCAGCTTCGGCAACGCGTCGGCGAGCGTCGCGCCCGGCACGTGCGTGCGCAGGATCCGCGCAGGGATCCGCCTCATGATCTCGTTCGTCAGCCCCAGCGGCTCCGGGTCGAGCGCGGGATCGCCCTCGGGCTCGGCACCGAGCGGGTCGAGCCTCGCCGCGAGGTGGCCGTGCATGCGGTGGGCCTTCAGCAGCGAGACCGCGGCCTGGACGGCCTGGAGCATCGTGTCGTCGGCCATGCCGCCGACGTCGGACTTGCGCCGGGCGGGCTCGCCGGCGGGCGCGGGCTCGGCGGCCGGCAGTACGGCCGGCTGCGGCGGCTCGGGCGCGGGACCGAGCGTCGCGCCGAGCTGCTCGAAGAGGAGCTCGTAGAAGCCGTGCTCGCCCTGCAGGTAGGCCTCGACGACCTGCAGGAACTGGCCGGACTCGGCGCCCTGGATGACCCGGTGGTCGTAGGTCGAGGTCATCGTCATCACCTTCTCGGCGCCGATCGCGGCACCGATGGCCCCGAGGCCGACCGGGTAGGCGATCGAGCCGGTGGCGACGATCGTGCCCTGCCCGTTCATCAGCCGCGGCACGGACGCGACGGTGCCGATGCCGCCCGGGTTGGTGAGCGAGACGTTGGCGCCCTGCAGGTCGTCCGCGGTCAGCTTGTTCTCGCGGGCGCGGGCGATCAGGTCGTTGAAGGCGTCGAGGAACTGCGGGAAGGTGAGCCTGCCGGCGTCGCGGATGACGGGCACCATCAGGGTGCGGCCGCCGCCCTTCTTCTCGACGTCGACGGCGATGCCGAGGTTGACCTGGCCGGTGTCGATCACGTGGGGCTTGCCGTCGATCTCGGCGAAGGCGTTGGTCATGACCGGCATCTGCTCGGTCGCCGCGCGCGCGATCGCGTAGGCGATCAGGTGCGTGAAGGAGACCTTCCTGCCGGCCTCCTTGAGCTGCTTGCGGCGGCCGTCGAGCGTGGTGACGGTGATCGTGCGGAACGAGGTCGCCGTCGGGATCGAGCGCGACTCCTCCATGTAGCGCGCGAGCATCGCCCCGGCGCCCTTGAGCAGCTTCGCGCCGTCGTCCTTGGCCGGCGCGGCCGTCGCGCCGTTCTCGGAGGCGGCCAGCACGTCGGCCTTGGAGATGCGCCCGGCGGGGCCAGTGCCCGTGACGGCGTTGAGGTCGACGCCGTGCGCGGCGGCGACGCGGGCGGCGACGGGGGTGATCTTGGCGCCCTCCGGGACGGCGACGGACGCGTCGCCGGCGGGGCGGGGGGCGGACGTGGGCTCGGGCGCGGGCGTCGCGGCGGCCTTCGGCGCGCCGGCGCCGACCGTCATGCGGCCCAGCACCTGGCCGACGGTCACGGTCTCGCCGGCCTCGACGAGGATCTCCGTCAGCGTGCCGCTCGCGGGCGAGGGCATCTCGGCGTCGACCTTGTCGGTGGAGATCTCGACCAGCGGCTCGTCCTCGGCGACGCTGTCGCCGACCTGCTTGGCCCACTCGAGGATCGTGCCCTCGGACACCGACTCGCCCATGGCCGGCATCTCGATGTCGATGACCTTGGCCTCGGCGGCGGGCTCCGGCTCGGCGGGCGTCTCGGTCTCTGCCGGCGCCTCCGTGCTTCCGGGCCCGGCGCCGTTGCTGGGCGCGATCTCGGCGAGGACGGCGCCGACGTCGACGGTGTCGCCCTCGGCGAAGTGGATCTTCACGACGGTTCCGGCGGTGGGCGCGGGGACCTCCGCGTCGACCTTGTCGGTCGAGATCTCGACGAGCGTCTCGTCCTCGGCGACCGTGTCGCCCTCCTGCTTGTGCCACTCCAGGATGGTGCCGTCGGAGACCGACTCGCCCATCGCCGGCATGGCCACTTCCACCGTCGTGTTGACCGCCATGTCTCGCTCAGACCATACCGCGTTCAGGCAACGCTTCCTGCCTGCGTATGCGGTGTTCGTGGTAGACGAATCCAGCGCTGCCCGCGAAGGGGCCGAGGCCGCCGATCACGACGACCGTGACGGCGAGCCACATGGGAATCACGCGCCGCCGCACAGCGTCGATGCAGAGCAGCGAGATGACGATCCAGCCGATCCCGTGGGCCCACCCGAAGTAGAGCTTGGCGGGCTCATTAAGAACTGCGAGCACGAGCAGCGTCACGTAGATCGCGGAGTGCGTGAACGACAGGTACTTCAGCTGCCTGAAGGTCATGGCTCGAGCAGCCTCGCCATGTGCCGCAGCGCGCCGTCGGCCTCGGCGGGCCAGGCCTCCACGTCGGGCGGCCACCACGCGTGCGCGTCGTGCTCGGGATCGGGCACGACGACCGTCCCCGGCGCCAGCCAGGCCTGACCGATCAGCATCACCATCCGGTTCGGGAGGCAGACGAGCGCCTCGACCTGCTCGCGCTCGGGCTCGACCGACCACTCCTCGGCCAGCTCGCGCGTGAGCGTCTCCGTCGGGTCCTCGCCGACCTCGACCGCGCCGCCGGCGCCGAGCGCCCAGCGGCCGGCCCAGCTCGCGACCCACGGCGCGCGCCGCCCGGCCAGCCAGCGGCCGTCGCTGTCGCGCACGACGCACAGCGCCGCCAGCGACGCGGAGGCGTCGTCGCGCACCAGGCGCAGCGACCAGCGCATCGGCTGCAGGTCCATCCGCAGGCCCTCGCCCGTGCGCTCGAAGCCGGCCAGGCGCGCGGCGAGCCCGTCGTGCGACGGCGAGCCACGGTCCGCGAGCGTGGCGATCGCACGGTCGGCGGCGGCGCTGCGCTCCGGCGTGGGCTCGAACGGCTCGTCGCTCCACGAGGCCGCCACCTGGTCGGCCTGCCAGGGTCCGCGGGCGAGGATGCCGGGGTTCAGCGACACGCGACACTGAGGGTAATGAGGGTGCGGCGACGCAAGCACTGGGGCTGGGGCTACGAGGACGAGCAGCCGTCCGCGGCGGAGCTGCGCGAGGCGGCGGCCGGGTTGGCCGCGCACCTCGGGTTCGGCTCAGCGGACGTCGAGGCGCCCGCTCCGATCGAGCTGCCCCCGCTGCGCGTCGAGCTGCCCAGAGCGCTCGCCGGCCTCGTCAGCCAGGACGCCCACGCTCGCGCGCGTCACGCCCACGGCGCCTCCTACGGCGACGTGGTGCGCGCGTTCCGGGGGCGCTTCCCGCACGCGCCCGACGGCGTCGCGAGGCCGCGCGACGAGGAGGAGCTGCTGCGGGTGCTCGCGTGGGCGGCCGACGCGCGCCTGGCGGTCACGCCCTACGGCGGCGGCACGAGCGTGGTCGGCGGCGTCGACCCCGTGCGCGGCGCGCACGAAGGCGCGGTCTCGGTCGACGTCGGGCGGATGGACCGCGTGCTCGAGGTCGACGCGGTCTCGGGCGCGGCGCTGATCGAGGCGGGCGCGAGCGGGCCTCGGCTCGAGGAGCAGCTCGCCGAGCACGGGCTGACGCTGCGCTTCTTCCCGCAGTCGTTCGAGCTCTCGACGCTCGGCGGCTGGATCGCCACCCGCGCCGCCGGGCACTTCGCGACCGGCCCGACCCACATCGACGACCTCGTCGAGTCCGTGCGCGCGATCACCGCGGGCGGCGAGGTCTGGGAGTCGCGGCGGCTGCCTGGCTCGGGCGCGGGGCCGTCGCCGGACCGGATGCTGCTCGGCTCCGAGGGCACGCTCGCGCTCATCACGCGCGCGTGGGTGCGCGTGCGCCCGCGCGACGCCGAGCGCCGCTCGGCCTCGGTGACGTTCCCGTCGTTCGCGGCGGGCTGCGAGGCGGTGCGCGCGATCCTGCAGTCGGGGCTGCGGCCCGCCAACTGCCGGCTCGTGGCGGCGCGCGAGGCGGCCCTGACCTTCGCGGGGGACCACGACCTGCTGGTCCTCTCCTTCGAGGAGGACG
This sequence comes from Solirubrobacteraceae bacterium, assembly GCA_035264365.1. Lineage (GTDB taxonomy): Bacteria > Actinomycetota > Thermoleophilia > Solirubrobacterales > Solirubrobacteraceae > DATFQI01. Next base: position 27,215 of record DATFQI010000020.1, on the reverse strand, counting down.
TGACGGGCTTCGACCGCGCGGCCGCGCTCTGCCGCGAGCACGGCGGCGAGGTGGCCGAGCGCGGCGGCGGCTCCGGCGCCTGGCGCGACGCGTTCCTGCGCGCGCCGTACCTGCGCGACACGTTCGTGGCCATGGGCGTGCTGTCGGAGACGTTCGAGACCGCGGTCACCTGGGACCGGCTGCCCGCGCTCGTCGAGTCGGTGACCGGCGCGGTCGAGGAGGCGCTCGGCGGCACGGGCTCGGTCACCTGCCGGCTCACGCACGCCTACCCCGACGGGGCGGCGCCCTACTTCACCGTGCTCGCAGCGGCGGAGCGCGGCGAGGAGGTGGCGCAGTGGGACGCGATCAAGGCCGTCGCCGCGGACGCGGTGCTGGCCGCCGGCGGCACGATCACCCACCACCACGCGGTCGGCCGAGACCACCGGCGCTGGTACGACGCGCAGCGCCCCGAGCCGTTCGCGGCCGCCTGGCGCGCGGCGAAGTCGGCGCTGGACCCGGATGGCCGGCTCAATCCGGGGGTACTCTGGGAGACGGCATGAGCCTCGACGCCTCCGCCAAGAACATGCAGGCCGTCTGCAAGGCCAAGGAGCACCACGACAAGACCTGCCCGTGGGGCGGCAAGGGCACCCACGTGCACCTCTCGTGGTTCGACATCGAGCGCATGGGCTGGGAGGAGGGCGACGTGATCTGCGGTCTCGTCGTGGTCGGCGACGAGCGCGTCGCGACCGGGATGATGCGCGTCACCTGCGACGCCGAGCCCGAGGACGACCGCTTCGAGGAAGAGCAGGAGGAGGAGGTCGTCGAGGCCGTCTCCGACCGCGAGCTCGTCACGGTCACGCCCGAGGCCGAGCCCGGACGCTGGAACTAGTCGAGCACCTCGAGCTCGCGCCCCAGCGCCTTCTTGAACACGTCGCGCTGTCGCTCGGCCGCCCAGCGGGCGACGGTGACGTCCTCGCTGTGGCGCAGCCGCAGCGCGACGCGGCCGTCCTCGACCTCGACCTCGAGCCCCTCGACGGTCTGGTCGCGCGGGCGCTCCAGCTGCTCGGCCAGCCGCAGCACCGCGGCGCAGCGGGCGACCATCTCCTCGTCGCCGTCGCGCGCGAGCGGGGAGAACTCCCCCAGTCCCGGCGAGCCCTTGCGGTGGTAGCGGGCGAGCTGGCCGATCAGGCCGGTCTCACGCGGTGAGTAACCCGGCAGGCCCGCGCTGAGGATCAGGTAGCGCGAGTGCTTGTGGTGGTCGTCGTAGTCGACGGCCGTGCCGATGTCGTGCAGCATCGCCGCCGACCACAGCAGGTCGCGCTCCAGCGGGTCGCACGGGTGCAGGTCGGCTTCGCCGAGCGCCTCCCACAGCTCCAGCGCGAGCCGGGCAACGTGCTCGACGTGGGCGAAGTTGGCTCCGTAGGCGCTGGCCAGGTTGAGCACCGACGCGCGCCGGACGTCCTCGATCAGCGGGGGGTCGAGATCGGCGAGCAGGGTCTCGTAGAAGACGCCCTCGCGCAGGCCCGCCTCCGTGACCTCCAGCGCCTCGAACCCGCCCACCTCCATCACGCCCTGCACGACGAGCGCGCCGGCGAGGATCAGGTCGGCGCGCGCGGCCTTGATGCCCGGCACCGAGGCGCGCTCGGAGGCGTCCAGGTCGGCGAGCCGGTCGACGATCTCGTCGAGCGCCTTGCGGGAGATCGAGAACCCCTGCACGCCGTAGGACGGCAGCTCGGCGGCGATCTCGGCCGCCGAGGCGAGGTTGCGGACCGTTCCGCCGACGCCGACCAGACGCCCGCCGCGCTCGAGCCACTCCGCCTCCGCGAGCTGCTCGGCGACGTGGGCGCGCAGCGCCTTGATCTGCTTGCCCTTCGCCTTCTCGCCCGGCAGGAAGCGCTCCGTCATGCGCACGGCGCCGAGCGGCCACGAGCGGGCGTCGGTCGCGTGCCGGCTCTCGACCCGCACGAGCTGCATCGAGCCGCCGCCGAGGTCGAGCGCGACGCCGTCGGCCAGGGTCGTCGAGTTGACCGCGGCGAGGTAGCCGTAGCGCGCCTCCTCCTCGCGCGAGAGCACGCGCACCTCCAGGCCGGTGCGCTCACGCGCCGCGTCCAGGAACGCCTCCTGGTTGGCGGCGTCGCGGATCGCGGAGGTCGCGACGGGCTTGACGTCCTCCACGCCGGTCGCGCGGCAGAAGTGCGCATAGAGCTCGAGCGTCTCCAGCGCGCGCTCCACCGGCTCCTCGGCGAGCGTGCCGTCCTCCTGCTGTCCGGCGGCGATCCGCACGGGCTCGTGGATCTCGTCCGTGCGCCGCCACCACGCGCGACCGGCCTCGTCCGGCTCGACGTAGGAGAAGACGACGAGCCGGAACGAGTTGGACCCGAGGTCGATGACGGCGACCTTGGCCGGCGCGCTCACCCGCCTGTCAGCTCTTCTCGATCAGCTCGATGCGGTAGCCGTCGGGGTCGCGTACGAAGCAGATCCGGTTACCGCCCTCGCGCACCCGGTACGGCGGCTTCTCGGGGTCGATGCCCTTTCCGGCCAGCTCGCCGAGCGTGCCGTCGAGGTCGTCGACCGTGAGCGCGATGTGGTTGTAGCCGGTGCCGAGCTCGTACGAGTCGACGCCGTGGTTGTAGGTGAGCTCGAGGCGGTCGCCGTCGCCGGGGAGGCCCATGAAGACGTTGATCGCCTCGTCGCGGATCGGCATCCGCCGGCGCTCCTCGAAGCCCAGCGCCTCGTAGAACTCCACCGAGCGGTCGATGTCGCCGATCCGGTAGCAGGTGTGAATGAGCTCCATGGAGCTCAGTATGTCGCCAGCACGTGGGCGGGGCCGCCCGAGCCCTCCTTCCACGGGATCAGGCCCATCACGACGGTCGCGCCGCGGCGCGGCAGCTGGTCGAGGTTGGCGAGGTTCTCGATCCCGACCTTGTCGGCGCGAAGCAGCCGGAGTCCATCGCGACCAGCGCGCCCTTCGGGATGCGGCCGTGGCGGCGCTCGAAGCGGCGCAGGTCGTCGACCGTGACCTCGGTCGCGGGCTCGCTCGCCGCGCGCTCGGAGACGTCGACGACGACGATCGGGCGGATCAGCTCCTGGAGCGTGATCTCCTCGGAGGTGCGGCCGCCGGCGACGAAGTGCCCCGGGACGTCCATGTGCGTCGCCGTGTGCTCCCAGAACCTCCAGACCTGGCCGTAGAAGCCGTCGGCGGCGAACGTGCGCGCGGTCTCGCGCGACGCCGTGGGCGAGTTCGGGTACAGCGCGAAGTCCTCGCGGAACGTGTGCGTGAGGTCCACGAGCTTGGCCCCGCGGCCCCGGCCGCGCCCATGACCCCTGCCCCGGCCGTGGCCGTGCCCGGCCGCCGCCGTACATAGCCGACCTCCCCAGGTCTCGAACTGGCCGGAGGATACGCTCCGGCGCATGATCCTTGAGCGCGCGATGACGCCGGACTGGCTCTCCAACACGTACCTGGTCGCCGCGAAGCCGGGCGGCGACGCCCTGCTGATCGACGCGGGCGGGCCGATGGAGGAGCTGTTCGCGAAGGCCGACGAGCATGACCTGGCCGTCACGCACGTGCTGCTCACGCACCATCACGGCGACCACGTCGCCGCGCTCGGGGACGTGCTCGAGCGCTGGCCGGACGCCGAGGTGCTGATCCACGCGGGCGAGCGCGAGCACGTCATGGGCGCCACGGGCGACCTCGAGCCGGACGCGCAGCTCGAGCTGGCCGGACTGACCGTGCGCACGCTGCACACGCCCGGGCACACGAACGGGATGATCTCGCTGCTGATCGAGGGCAACGTCTTCACCGGCGACACGCTGTTCAAGAACTCCGTCGGCGGCGTGCGCGCGCCCGGCAGCACGAGCTACGAGGACCTCAAGCGCTCGATCATGGACGTGCTGCTGACGCTGCCGCCGGAGACCGTCATCCGGCCGGGCCATACCGACCCGACGACGGTCGCCGACGAGCTCGAGCACAACCGCTTCGTGCGGATCTGGCGCGGGCTCGACGAGGAGGGGTCCGAGCCGTGCACGGCGCTCGGCGAGCCGGGGACGCTGATCCTGCTCGGCGACGACTACGACGGCGGCCACAAGGCCTGGGTGCGCTGGCCGGACGGCCGCGACGACATCGTCCCCGGATCGAGGGTGGAGCGCGGCTGATACAGACGTAGCGGCGGCTCATGAAGGTCCTCCGGGTCGGGGCCGCTAGCGTGGATGGTGATGGCTGACGAGCCAGAGCAGAAGAGCGGCGGCGGCCTCTCGCTCCAGACCCTGTTGATCTCCGCCGCGGCGGCCGTGGTGGCCGCGACGGTGGTTCCCATGATCTGGGAGCGCGGCACGATCATCGCGACCGCGATGACGCCGGTGATCGTCGCGCTGGTCTCCGAGGGGCTGCGCAAGCCGGTGCAGCACGTGAGCGCGGTCGCCCCGAAGGTGACCCGGCGCTCCGGCACGGGCGCGGCCGTGCGCCGTGCCGAGCCCGCGGCCGTGCGCACGCGCGACCAGGCGCGGGTCGGCGCCCGCGGCGAGGGTCCGGAGCGCTTCGAGCCGCTTCCGCCGCACATGCGCGACGATGCGCCGTCCGTCCGCGACGACGACCCCTACGGCCTGCGCAAGGCCTCCAAGGCGCCTCGCCCGCGGCTGAAGATCGCGCTCGTCACCGGAGCCCTGGCCTTCTTCATCGCCGCCGGCGTGGTCACGGCCTCCGAGCTGGCGCTGTTCGGCGGCTCGGTCTCCGGCGACCGCCGCACGAGCCTGTTCGGCGGCCAGAAGTCGTCGAGCTCCTCCTCCGACGAGGACAAGAAGACCGATGAGCAGGCCACCCCGACGGCCACGCCCGAAGGCGAGACCACCCCGGAGCCGGACGTCACCGAGACCCCCGCGCCGAGCACTACGCCGACCCCGACGCCCTCGGCCACCGCCACGCCGGTGCAGCCGTCGGTGACCATCACCCCCGCGCCGACGCCGTAGCGCACGTCAACGGCGCTGGGTGGGGAAGCGGGTTTTGCCGTCAACGTCGATCGGCGGTACCGACGGGTCGGCTGAAGTGACGTTGACGGCGATATTCGCCGTCAACGTCGATCGGGAGGGGGTCGCGGTGCGCCGAGTGACGTTGACGGCACCCCGGCCGGCACTCCCCTTCCCCTACCCAGGCGCCGTTGACGTCCGCCACAGGCCACGCCCCCGGCTCGGGCGCCCGCCGACTCATCGGCGGCTGCCATCCTTCCCGCGGATGGCGAAGGACCGGATCCCGACCTCGCGGCTGTCACGCACCGCGAAGGTCTCCAGCCTCGCGGCGGGGCAGGCGGCGCGGCAGCTCGGCACGCGCGCGGCCAACCTCGCCCGCACCGAGGAGGGGCGCGACAAGGCGCTCGAGCGGCGCCACCTCGAGGCGGCCGAGCAGATCGTCGCCGCGCTCGGGACGATGAAGGGCGCCGCGATGAAGCTCGGGCAGGTGATGAGCTTCCTCGACGTCGGGCTCGTTCCCGAGGAGCACCGCGAGGAGTTCCAGCGCAAGCTCGGGCAGCTGCGCGACGCCGCCCCGAAGGTGCGCTTCTCCGACATGCGCAAGGTGATCGAGTCCGAGCTCGACGAGCCGCTGGAGGAGACGTTCGCGGCGTTCGAGCACCAGCCGATCGCGGCGGCCTCGATCGGGCAGGTCTACCGCGCCCGGCTGCACGACGGCCGCGACGTGGCGGTGAAGGTCCAGTACCCGGGCGTCGCGCAGGCCGTGCGCGCCGACATGCAGAACCTCGGGATGATCCTGCGCCTGATGAAGCGGGTCGCGCCCGGTCTCGACGTCAAGGCCACGGCGGACGAGATCCGCTCGCGCATCGGCGACGAGCTCGACTACGAGCTGGAGGCGCAGAACCAGCGCACGATGGCCCGCATCTACCGCGGCCACCCGTTCATCGTCGTGCCCGACGTGGTCTCGAGCCTGTCGCGCGAGAAGGTGATGGTGTCCGAGTTCGTCACCGGCGCGGGCTTCGACGTCATCAAGGAGATGGACCAGGCGGCGCGCGACCGGGTCGGCGAGATCGTCTTCCGCTTCTTCTTCGGCTGCATGTACCGCCACCGGCAGTTCTCCGGCGACCCGCACCCCGGCAACTTCCTGCTGCAGCCCGACGGCAAGGTCGCGTTCCTGGACTTCGGGCTGTTCAAGGTGATGCCGGAGGAGCTGATCAAGATCGAGCTGGAGTGCCAGCGCGCCGGCCACGAGGGCGACGGCGAGCGGCTCAAGGAGATCTGGACCGACACCGGCTTCCTCCAGCAGCCCGACCGCTTCCGCCCCGACAAGCTGCTCGCCCAGTTCCTCGACGCGACCTGGTGGTACGTGCTCGACGAGGAGATCCAGCTCGAGCCGGAGATCGCCACCCAGGTGATGATCGACATGTCCGACCCGCGCTCCTCGCACTTCGGGCAGATGCGCCACGAGACGCTGCCGGCCGACCACCTCTTCGGGCGCCGCGTCGAGATGCTGACGCTCGCCGTGCTCTCCCAGCTGCGCGCGCAGGGGAACTTCCACCGCGTCGCGCGCGAGTGGATGTACGACGACGATCCGGTCACCGAGCTGGGGCGTGAAGAGGCCGCTTTCTGGGGCGCCGGGTAGGCGCTCCGCCCTGCTGCGCCTGGCCCTGCTCGGGCTGGGTGTGGCGCTCGCGGTCGCGATCGTCGTGCTGGTCGTGCGCCCGACTCCCGGCGCGGTGCGCGACCGGGTCGCCGACGTGCGCGACTGGGCCGACGGGATCGGGCCGCTCGCGCCGCTGCTGTTCGTCGCGGTCTCGGCCTCGCTGACGCCGCTGATGTTCCCCGGCCCGCTGTTGGCGGGGGCGAGCGGGCTGCTGTTCGGGACCGCGCTCGGCTTCCCGGTCTCGCTCGCGAGCGCGGTGCTCGGCGCAGCGCTGGCGTTCGTCATCAGCCGCTCGCTGGCACCCGACGCGGTCGAGCAGCTTGCGGGCCCGCGGCTGCAGGCGATCGAGGCGCTGGTCAGCCGGCGCGGCTTCCTGTCGGTGCTCTACGCCCGGATCGCGCCCGGTGTGCCGTACACGCTGGTCAACTACGCGGCCGGCCTGACGCGGATCCCGCTGGCGGTGTTCGCGGCCGCGACGGCGCTCGGCGCCGCCCCGCGCGCGTTCGCCTACACGGCGCTCGGGGGCTCGCTGGGCAACCTGCGCTCGCCCGAGGCGGCGGTCGCGGTCGCGGTGCTGGTGGCGATGGCGCTCGCGGGCGTGGTGCTGCTCGCCCGCGAGCGCCGTCGCGCCGCCTAGGAGCGCGTGCCGGTGCGCTCGCCCGCCGCGGTCCCGGCCTCGTCGCGCTGGAAGCGCCGCTGCTCCGGCAGCTCGCCCTCGGCGGCCGCCACCTCGCGGGCCGGTGGGCGCACGATGAAGGGCACGATCGCGCTCAGCAGCATGATCCCGGCGATGATGTAGAAGGCGTTCGTGTACTCGCCCGTGGAGTCCTTGATCGTGGAGATCAGCAGCGGGCCGACCACGCCGGCGATGCCCCACGCGGTCAGCATCGCGCCGTAGACCTGGCCGACGTTCTTGGAGCCGAAGTAGTCGGCCGCGAACGCCGGCATCGTGCCGAAGCCGCCGCCGTAGCAGCTGATCACGACGAACGCGAGCACGGCGAACGCCGCGTACGCGCCGACGGACGGCATGACCGCGAACAGCACGGCCTGCAGCAGGAACATCGTCAGGAACACCCACTTGCGACCGATCGCGTCGGAGAGCCAGGCCCACAGGAAGCGCCCGGCGCCGTTGGCGATCGAGATGATGCTGACCAGCCCGGCCGCAGTCGCGGCGCCCACGCCGGTGACCTCCTGCGAGATCGGCGACGCCTCGGAGATCAGCGAGATGCCGGCGGTGACATTGAGGAACAGCAGCGCCCACAGCGCCCACCACTGCCACGTCCGGATCGCGCCGGGGAGCTCGTACTCGACACCCGAGCGGTCCGCGCGCTCGGTCGTGTCCGGCTCCCAGCCCTCCGGCTTCCAGCCCTCAGGCGGATTCGACAACGTCGAGGCGGCCGCGGTCACGACGACGAGGTAGACGACGCCGAGGATCGCGAACGTCTCGAACAGCCCTGGGCCCTCGATCAGGCGCTCCGCGATCGGAGCTGTGACGAGCGCGCCGGCGCCGAAGCCCGCGACCGCGATGCCCGTGATGAAGCCGCGACGGTCCGGGAACCACTTGATCAGCGTCGCGACCGGGACGATGTAGCCGAGCCCGATGCCGGTGCCCGCGATCACGCCGTAGGTCAGGTACAGCAGCACGATCGACGAGCTGGAGAAGCTCGCGAGGATGATGCCGACGCCGTACAGGACGCCGGCCGCCATGCCGACGCGGCGCGGGCCGACCTTGCCCATCCAGCGGCCGCCGAAATACGCGGCGAAGCCGAGGAACAGGATCGCCAGCGAGAAGATGATGTTGACCCTCGACACCGAGGTGTCGAAATGGTCCGACAGCGGCTTGCGGAACACGCTCCAGGCATAGACGGCGCCGAGCGCGATCTGCATCGCGACGCCGGCGGCGGCGATGCGCCAGCGGTTCGGGACGTTCCCCTGCATGTTGCCTCACCCCTTCGGATACGGAGCGGCCCTCACCGCCCCCCGAATCGTCTACCCGGGGACGGTGCGGACGATTCACCGACACGGTCTCCGGCTGACGGCCGTGTCAGGTGCCGTGCGTCTCGGCGCGGTGCATCTCGGCCACGGCACGGTCGTCGCGCGCGGACACCCGGCCGGCGCCGACCCAGGCGTAGCGGAACATCAGCCCGGCCGCGAGGTACAGCAGCGAGGCGACGTGGTGGACGCCCGGCCCACCGCGCTTGCGCGCGAAGCGCAGGCCCAGCCCGGCACGCACGGCCCACTTCGCGGCCTTGAACAGCTTGCCGGGACGGCCGTGCTCGAGCCCGCTGGCCAGCGGCCCGAGCCGGCGCTCGTTGATCACCGACAGGATCAGCTCGGCGCTCATCGCGGCCGTCTCGACGGTGCCGAGCGCGCGTCGCGTCGGATGCCCGACCGGCAGGCCCGTGGCAACGAGCGCCAGCCGGGTGGCGGCCGCGCCCGTGGCCGCGGCCGTGGAGACGAAGATCGGGCCCAGGAACAGCCGCGAGCGGCCCCAGACCGGCACGGCGGTCGAGGCCAGCAGCACGCCGGTGTAGGAGCCGAGGTAACCGCCCACGATCGCGTTGGCGCCGCCGAGCAGCTTCGCCTCGCGTCGCCGCCCGAGCAGGTCGGCACCGACCGCCGCCGCGGCCAGGCCGCCGAACGCGCTCAGCGCCCACGCGCCCAGCGACATCGGCGAGCGCGGCTTGAAGATGCGCAGCATGTTGTAGAAGCGCTCGGGGCGCCCGAGGTCGAGGATCAGCAGCGGCGGCGAGGGCATCAGCGCGGCCAGCGCGACATTGCGCGCCACGCGCGCCGAGTCCTCGTCGCCCGCGAGGTCGCAGGCCAGGGCCACGAACGACGAGCCGGCGGCGATCCCGCCGAACCAGAAGTACAGCGGCACCTCCCACGTCCACACGGGCGCGTTGATGACCGGGCCCTGGACGACGTCCGGCAGCTCGCCCTCGCGCGCCTCCCGCGCGGCCTCGCGGATCGCCTCGATGTCGGGCACTTGGGTGGGCGGGGTCCGATATTCCGTGTCGTCGCCGAACAGGTAGGACCAGCGGCCGTCCTTCCACTGGCCGATGTGGAGGTCGACCTTCTCGCCGCTGCGCTCGCCGAAGTCGGGCGAGGCGGGCGTGCCGATCGCCGGGCGGAACTCGCGGCTCATCGCGACTTCTCCCACAGGAACGCGGCGGCGACGCCCGCGGCGGCCAGCAGCCCGGCGCCCATCGCGGCCAGCGTGGCGGGCACGACGTTCTCCTGGATCGGCGACTCGGCCTGCGCCGGCAGGCCGTAGCGCTCCGGCTTCTCGGTCAGCAGGAAGAACGCGCCGAGGCCGCCCGCGAGCTGCTGCTCCGGCGCGTCGGCGGCGCCGTACAGATAGGCGCCCTCGACCCCGCGCGCGTGCAGCGCGGCGACGCGCCGCTCGGCCACGTCGACGAGCTCGTCGTAGGGACCGAACTGGATCGAGTCGGTCGGACACGCTTTCGCGCAGGCGGGCTCGAGGCCGTCCTCGAGCCGGTCGTAGCAGAGGGTGCACTTGCCGGCGCGGCCGTCCTCGGGCGCGCGGTCGACGACGCCGAAGGGGCAGGCGGGCACGCAGTAGCCGCAGCCGTTGCAGACGTCGGGCTGCAGCACGACCGTCTCGAACTCGGTGCGGATCAGCGCGCCGGTCGGGCACGCGTCGAGGCAGCCGGCGTTCGTGCAGTGCTTGCAGACGTCGGACATGAAGACCCAGTTGTCGAACGCCGCGACGGCGGCCTCGACGTCGATCGTCGAGCCATTGCCCGCCGCGGTGGCGACCAGGTCGGGCATCTCGTCGGGCTGCACGCCGCCGCCGGCGTCCGCGAGCTCGACGAAGCGCACGTGGCGCCAGGTGTTGCCGCTCAGCCGGCCGGTCGAGTCGTAGGAGCCGCCCTTGCGGAAGGTGCCGCCGTCGGAGGGCAGGTCGTTCCATTGCTTGCAGGCGACCTCGCACGCCTTGCAGCCGATGCAGACCGTCGTGTCGGTGAAGAAGCCCATCCGCTGCGCGTCGTCGCGCTCGATGGCGATCTCGGTCATGAGCTCCCCGGGTTCTCGGAGGGGGCGTCGCCGGCGGGCTCGGCGTGGCTGGCCGCGTGCACGTCCTTCAGGCGCTCCGTGGTCTCCCCGGAGCGGCGGCCCGCGCGCACGTTGACCGCGAGCGCCTTGTCCTCCTGGATCGAGACGTTCGGGTCGCCGGACATCGCGCCGAGGTCGTTGGCGGAGTCGCCCGGAGAGGGCCCGCCGAAGCCCCAGTGCCAGGGCAGCGCGATCTGGTGCACCCGCTTGCCGTCGACCTTCAGCGGGCGCATGCGCTCCGTCACCCGGGCGCGCGCCTCGATCTCGGCCCGCGCGGTCTCCACGACCATCCACCCGCCGTCCTCGATGCCCTTCTGCCTGGCGAGGATCGGGTCGATCTCCGCGAACATCTCCGGCTGCAGCTCGGCCAGCCATGGGAGCCAGCGGCTCATGCCGCCGGCCGTGTGGTGCTCGGTGAGCCGGAAGGTCGTCGCGACGTACGGGTAACGCGGGTCGCCGGTCGCCTGGTGCGGGTTGTCCGGCCGGTTCCAGGTCAGCGTCGCCGGATTGATGTCGAGCTCCGGATACAGCAGGTTCGGCATCGGCGACTCGTACGGCTCGTAGTGCGTCGGCATCGGGCCGTCCATCAGTCCGGCGGGCGAGAACAGCCAGCCCTTGCCGTCGGCCATCATGATGAAGGGGTCGGTGCCGGCGAGCGCCGACATCCCCTTGGCGTCCTTGTCGGGCTTGTAGTCCGGCGGCTTGTCGGGCGGGAAGTCGGGCACGTCGTAGCCCGTCCACTTGCCCTCGGCCTCGTCCCACCAGACGAGCTTCTTGCGCTCGGACCACGGCCGGCCCTGCGGATCGGCGGACGCGCGGTTGTAGAGGATGCGGCGGTTGGCCGGCCAGGCCCAGGCCCACTCGGGCGAGACCCAGCCGCCCTCGGCGTCCAGATCGCCGGGGTCGCGGCGCCGCGTCTGGTTGACGCCGTCCTTGTAACAGCCCGCGTAGATCCAGCAGCCCGACGCGGTCGAGCCGTCCGCCTTGAGCTCGCCGAAGCCGGCCACCGGCTTCCCCGTCGCGATGTCGAAGCCGCCGATCTCCTTGAGCACGGTCTCGGCGTCGGGCTCGCGGATCGGCCCGTGCTCGGGGTAGTCCCAGGCGAGGTTGACGATCGGCCAGTCGCGGCCGGACTGCGAGCCCGCGTAGTGACGGCGCACGCGCTTGAACAGGTGGTGCATGAACCACAGCTCCGAGCGTGCGTCGCCGGGCGGCTCGATCGCCTTGTCGTGCCACTGCAGCAGCCGCTGCGTGTTCGTGAAATGCCCTTCCTTCTCCACGTGCGAGGCGGCGGGCATCAGGAAGACCTCCGTCTGGATGTCCTCCGGGCGCAGCTCGCCGGAGCGCACCTCGGGCCCGTCGCGCCAGAACGTCGCCGTCTCGAGCTCCGCGAGGTCGCGCACGACCAGCCACTTGAGACGGGCGAGCGCGCGCCGCTGCAGGCCGGAGTGGATGCTGCCGACGGCCGGGTTCTGGCCCATCACGAGCAGCCCGTCGAGGCCGCCGTCGTAGGCGCGCAGCATCGTCGGGAAGTGCGAGTGGTTGCCGGTGATCTTCGGCAGGTGGTGGAAGCCGTAGCCGTTGTCCTCGGTCGCCGCGTCGCCGAAGTAGGCCTTCAGCAGCGAGACGATGTACTTGTCGAAGTGCGACCACCAGCCCTTGTCGGAGGCGTTGGAGTCCACGTAGTCCCGCAGCGTCAGCTCGCCCTTGCGCGCCTTGGGCATCGGCAGGTAGCCCGGCAGCAGGTCGTACAGGGTCGGGATGTCGGTCGAGCCCTGGATCGAGGCGTGCCCGCGCATCGCCATGATGCCGCCCCCGGGGCGGCCCATGTTGCCCAGCAGGAGCTGGAGGATCGCCGCGGCGCGGATCATCTGCACGCCGGCGTTGTGCTGGGTCCAGCCGAGCGCGTAGCAGAACATCGCGGTCTTCTCGCGGCCCGAGTTCTCGACCAGCAGGCGCGCGACCTTCAGGAAGTCCTCCTCGGGAACGCCGCACACGCGCGAGACCATCTCCGGCGTGTAGCGCGCGTAGTGGCGCATCAGCTGGCGGAAGACGGTGCGCGGGTGCTCGAGCGTCTCGTCGCGCTGCGGCTCGCCCTCCATCATCCCGCCGCCCTGGTGCTCGCTGAACGCCTGCGTGGCGTGCTCGCGCTGGCCGGCCGGGGAGGCGATCGCGCCGCCCTCGTAGCTCCACGTGCTCGGGTCGTAGGTCTTGGACTCGGGGTCCCAGCCGGAGAAGAAGCCGCCGAGGTCCTCCGGTCCCTTGAAGTCCTCGTTGAGCAGCGTCGCGGCGTTCGTGTAGTTGAGGACGTACTCCTTGAAGTAGGAGTCCGTGTCGAGCACGTAGCGGATCAGCCCGCCGAGGAAGGCGATGTCCGAGCCGGCGCGGATCGGCACGTGCAGGTCGGCCATCGCGCTCGTGCGCGAGAAGCGCGGGTCGACGTGGATGATCGTGGCGCCGCGCTCGCGCGCCTTCATCGCCCAGCGGAAGCCGACGGGGTGCGCCTCAGCGAGGCTCGAGCCCTGGATCCAGATCAGGTCGGAGTGCTGGAGGTCCTGCTGGAAGTTGGTGGCGCCGCCGCGCCCGAACGTGGTCCCCAGACCGGGGACCGTGGAGGAGTGTCATATCCGGGCCTGGTTCTCGATCTGGATCGCGCCCATGGCCGTGAAGGCCTTCTTGATGAGGTAGTTCTCCTCGTTGTCGAGCGTCGCCCCGCCGAGGTGGGCGAACCCCATCGTGCGATCCACGCGGTGGCCCTCGTCGTCCGTGTCCTGCCAGCCGTTCTCGCGCGCGGCGATCAGGCGCTCGGCGATCATGTCCATCGCCGTCTCGAGCTCGAGCTCCTCCCACTCCGTCCCGCCGGGCCGGCGGTACTTGACCTTCGTGAGCCGGCCGGGGGCCATCACGAGCTGGCGCGACGCCGAGCCCTTCGGGCACAGCGTGCCCTGGTTGATCGGCGAGCGCGGGTTGCCCTCGATGTCGACGACCTCGCCGTCCCGCGTGTAGACGACCTGGCCGCAGCCGACCGCGCAGTAGGGGCAGATCGACTCAGTGGCCTTCAGGCCGGCGATCCGGGAGCCGGCCTTCTTGGTCTTCTTGGAGGCGGCGCGCGGGCCCATGCCCCAGTCCGCGGCGCGGCCGACGATCGGCAGGTCCCGGACCTTGCCGAAGGTCTTCGGGCGCCCTCGCTTGTCGTCGCTGTGGCGTGCCACGGTTCCTTCCCTGAAGGAGCTTCCCCAGCAGGGACGGAGTCTAAGCGGACGCGGCCTATCGGGCGCCGCCTCGGGGTACCCGGTCGCCATGACCACGGGCGCGGCCGCGCGGGTCGAGGCGCTGATCGAGCTGCGCCACTACGAGCGTTCCGCACGGGTGGACCCCGGCGACCCCATCGCCCGCGGCAACCTGCTCAAGCTCGCGCGCTCGGGGCTCTATACGACGGCGGCGATCGTGCTCGCCGTGTTCGTGGCCGTCGGCGCCGTGCTCGGGCTGCTGTTCGGCCCGCTCGCGCTCCTGGTCCTGATCCCGTTCGCGGCGGGCGCGATCCAGGCCTGGCGCGAGGACCGCCGCGAGACGCTCGACGCCCTCAGCCCGGCGGCGCGGAAGCTCACCCGGCTGCGCCGCTGAGCGGGTCTGACCGGGGGCCTCGCCGGGTACTGGCCCCGCATGCCGAACGACGACGGTGTCGTGGCCGCTCTGGAGGGGGCGCTCGAGCGGGATCCCGGCAACACCGCACTGGCGGTGCATCTGGCGGAGCTGTTGCTGGCGGCGGGGCGGCCGGCCGAGGCGCTGGCGCGCTGCCGCGAGGTGCTGGCGCGCGAGCCGGGCCACGATGGCGCCCTGGCGGTCGCGGAGCACGCCCTCGGCGGCGAGCCCGCGGGTCCTGTTGCCCCGGAGCCGGAGCCCGCGGCGCCGCAGCCGGAGCCGGACGCCGAGCCCGCCACGGTGGTGCCGCTGCGCGTCGTCGACGGCGGCGGCGGGGACGACGTCGACGCCGAGATCGAGCGCCCGACGGTCAAGCTCGAGGACGTCGGAGGCCTGGAGGACGTCAAGCGCAAGCTCAACACCGCCTTCCTCGGCCCGATGCGCAACCCCGGGCTGCGCAAGGCCTACGGCAAGTCGCTGCGCGGCGGCCTGATGCTCTACGGCCCGCCAGGCTGCGGCAAGACGTTCGTCGCTCGCGCGGTGGCCGGCGAGCTCGGCGCCCGCTTCACCGCCGTCGGCATCAACGACGTGCTCGACATGTACATCGGGGAGAGCGAGCGCAAGCTCCACGAGCTGTTCCAGACCGCGCGCCGCAACGCGCCGTGCGTGCTGTTCCTCGATGAGGTCGACGCGCTCGGCCAGAAGCGCAGCCACCTGCGCCACTCGGGGATCCGCGGCACGGTCAACCAGCTGCTGGCCGAGCTCGACAACGCCTCCTCCGCGAACGAGGGCGTGTTCGTGCTCGCCGCGACCAACCATCCGTGGGACGTCGACACCGCGCTGCGCCGGCCGGGCCGCTTCGACCGGATGCTGCTCGTGCTGCCGCCGGACGAGCCCGCGCGCGAGGCGATCCTGCGGCTGAACCTGCGCGAGCGCCCGCTCGCCGGCGACGTCGCGCCGGAGATCGCGAAGCTGGCCGCGCGCACGCGCACCTACTCCGGCGCCGACCTCGCGCACCTGTGCGAGACGGCCGCCGAGGCGGCGATGGAGGCTTCGATGGAGACCGGCGAGCTGCGTCCGATCACGGCCAAGGACCTCGGCCGCGCGCTCAAGGAGACGAAGCCGAGCACCCGCGCGTGGTTCGAGGTCGCCTACAACTACGCGATGTTCGCCAACGAGGGCGGGCAGTACGACGAGCTGCTCGTCTACATCAAGGAGCACCGCCTGTCGTGAGCGGTGCGGGGGCTCGAGCCGATGCGCTGGTCGAGCTCGGCCGCCACGAGCAGGCCGCCGACGTGCTGCGCGAGGCGATCGCCGCCGACCCCGAGCGGGCGGACCTGCACTGCCGCCTCGCGTTCGCGCTCGAGCGCGCCGGCCGCCACGCGGAGGCGCTCGCCGCCGCCGAGCGGGCCGCCCGGCAGGCGCCGGACTGGGAGTGGCCACATCGGCTGAGGGCCGTCGCGCTCGCCGGGCTCGGCAAGGCCAAGCGGGCCGTCGGGGCGGCGGAGGAGGCGGTGCGGCTCGCGCCCGAGGAGGCGGCCGCGCACGAGGTGCTCGCCGACTCGCGGCTCGCGGCCGGCGACCACCGCGGCGCCCGCGCGGCGGCCGAGCGCTCGCGCGAGCTCGACCCCTCCGCGGCCGGCCCGCACCACACGCTCGGCGACGTCGCGCTCGCCCAGGATCGCTTCGGCGAGGCCGAGGAGCACTATCGGCGCGCGCTGGAGCTCGATCCGACGAACCAGGGGACGCTCAACAACCTCGGCATCGCGATGCTGCGCTGGGGCCGCGAGGAGCAGGCGCGAGCGCTCTTCGAGCGCGCGGCGCAAGCCGATCCCGCCGATCCCGTCGCGCGCACCAACCTGGCCCGCACCAGCCGCAACCACGTCAATGGCGTCGCCGTGATGACCGCCTGCGCCTTCGCGGCCTGGCTGCTCCTGAAGGCCGTCGTGGCCGGCGCCCTGGTGCCGGCGGCGGTGCTCGCCGGCGTGCTCGCCGCCGGCGTCGCCGTCTTCGTGCTCCGCAGCCGCCGTCGCGCGAGCCGGCTGTCTCCGGCGACCCAGATGCTGCTCGGCGACCAGCCGTGGTGGGAGCGCATCGAGCTGACCTCCTGGCGGCCGTGGTGGTGGTTCATCCCGTCGCCGATCTGGCTGCTGATCGCGATCGGCAGCTTCACGGGCGGGATGATCGAGGCGTTCGAGGCCGGCTGGGACGCGACCTCGATCGGCGTGCAGCTGGTCCTGCTCGCGGCGATCGTCGTGTTCGCGCGCTACAGCCGCCTCTGGCTGCGCCGCCGCGGCTGGATCTCCTTCTAGACCTCTTGCACCTGGAACAGCGAGGTGGTGCCGGGGCGCCCCGACGGGAGGCCCGCCGTGATCCCGACGCGGTCGCCGGGCTTGACCCAGCCGAGCTCGACGACCCGGCGGGCGGCGGCCGCGATCAGCTCCTCCGTGGTCTCCCAGCGCCGCATCGAGGAGGCCTGCACACCCCACATCAGCCCGCAGCGGCGGACGGTCTCGCGGCCGGGCGAGAGCGCGTAGATCGGCACCGTCGGGCGGTGGGCGGAGATCAACCGCGCGCTGCGGCCCGAGAGCGTCGGGCACACGAGCGCCTTCAGGCCCAGCTCGTGGGCGGCCCGGCAGGCCGAGTAGGCGATCGTGTAGGCGGGATCGCGACGATCGCGGCGCACCCGCTTCTCGTTCCACTCGGCGTAGGGCGCGGTCATCTCGGTGCGTTCGGCCACGGCGGCCAGCATCGCCACGGACTCGACCGGGTAGTGCCCGACGGCGCTCTCCTGGGAGAGCATCACCGCGTCGGTGCCGTCGAGGATCGCGTTCGCGACGTCGGTGACCTCCGCGCGCGTCGGCCGCGAGCTGGCCACCATCGAGTCGAGCATCTGGGTGGCGGTGATCGAAGGGCGGGCGAGCGCGCCGGCCAGCGCGATCACCTGCTTCTGCACGATCGGGACCTCCTCGATGCGCATCTCGATGCCCAGGTCGCCGCGGGCGACCATCACGCAGTCGGCGGCGCGCACGATCTCCTCCGCGCGCTGGACGGCCTGCGGCTTCTCGATCTTGGCGATCAGCGGCAGTCGCGTGTGCTTGCGCAGGGACGTCACGTCCTCGGCCCGGCGCACGAACGAGAGCGCCACGAGGTCGACCCCGATCCGCTCGCCGGTGCGCACGTGGTCGAGGTCCTCCTCGGGCACGGAGGGCAGAGCGGCCGTCTCGCCCGGGATGTTGAGACCCTGGCGCGAGGCGACGCTGCCGCCGACCTCGACCTCGGCGTCGATCTCGCCGTCGGCGACGCGCGTGGCCTTCACGCGCAGGCGGACGGCGCCGTCGGCGAGGTACATGACCTCGCCGGCGTCGACGGTCTCGGCGAGCCCCGCCCAGGTGATGTACATGCGGCGGGCGTCGCCCTCGGCGCTGTTCTCGCCGCAGACGAACGTCACGTCGTCGCCCGGCTTGAGCTCCGCGATCCCGTCGACGAGCGGGCCGATCCGCAGCTTGGGGCCGGGCAGGTCCTGCAGCACGGCCACCTGGCGGCCGGCGCGGCCCGCGGCCTGGCGCACGAGCGACGCGGTCTCCGCGTGCTCCTCGGCGGTCCCGTGGCTGAAGTTCAGGCGGGCGACGTCCATCCCCGCCTCGACCATCCGGACCAGCACCTCGGGATCACGAGATGCGGGTCCGATGGTCGCGACGATCTTCGTGCGGCGCATTCAGCAACGCACGCTAGCTGAGCCCTTCACTGCGCGAGGTCGACGTACCTCGGCAGCGTGAACGTGGGGAACGTCTTCGGGTTCGAGACGAACTTGCGCACCCGCGTCTGCAGCCGGTAGACGGCCGCCTGGCGGCTCGGCGGGCCGGCGAGCGTGACGCGGAAGCGCCCGCTGGCCGGCGGCGTGAAGCGCTTGACGACGCGGTAGCGCCCGCACGACAGGCGACGCTTGACGATCACCTGCTGGACCGGCGCCCCCAGCGGGCGCACGATCCGGCCGGCGACCGTGACGCGCCGCCCCTTCACGGACGTGCCGGACACGAGCATCCGCCGCACCAGCTTCAGCCGCAGGCTCTTCTGCTTGCCGATCTGGGCGATGTAGCGCGCCCGGTTGGTCGCCCGCAGCTTCGCGCGCGGGAGCCGCGCCGTGGCGGTGAACAGGCCGGAGGTGCGCACGCGCGGGCGCGCCACCGTCTTGCCCGTGGCGGTGAAGCGGATCCGCACGCGCCGGCCGGCGAAGCGCCGGCTGGCGGCGCCGAGCAGCCGCACCTTGCCCTTCGAGCGCAGCACGTCGATCAGCACGATCCGGCGCGACGTGCACTGCAGCGCCAGGTCGGCGACACCGCCGCAGTTGACCTGCGCCGCGCCGACCGTCGCCTCGCCGACCGTGAGGTCGAGCACGTTCTGGCCGCCGAGCGTGATCGTGACGTCGAGCGCGTGCTGGGTGAGCCTGCCGCCGCCCTCGATCTTGCGGCCGGGCTCCACGCGCACGGTGGCTGCGGCGGCCGGCACCGAGATCGTCGGCAGCGCGTCGAGCACCGGCTGCAGCACCGTGATGTCCGCCCCCGGCACGCCGAGCGCCGCGGGCGAGAGGTTCGACGGGTCGATGCTCGTCGAGTCCACGACGTTGATCGTCCGCGACGTGATCCGGTCGACGGGCAGCTCGGTGCCCAGCACGGTGACGCCGAGCACCGACGAGGTGCCGGTCAGCTGCGGCGCGCCGCCGACGCACCTCCCGGTCGCCTCCGCGCGCAGCGCGCGCAGGTTCACGAGGTCGCCGTTGAACGTCGGGAGCAGCGACTGGACGGCGGCCCGGATGTCGATCGTCCCGACGCCGGGGATCTCCTGCGAGCCCGGCAGCCCGCTGAGGTCCGGCGGCGGGATCGGGATCGGCAGGCCCGCGATCCGCAGCTCGCCGAGGCCAGCGCTCGCGGTCGCCGTCTGCGCGGCGGCGGAGCCGGTGGGCGGCTGGAGGTCGGTCGTGGCGCTCAGCAGGCTGCCCGTGATCGGCAGCGGCGAGGCCGGGGCGTTGCCGCCGGCCGACTCCACCTTGCAGCTGGACGCGTCTTTGTTGGCGGTGATCGGCTCGATGCGCGGGGACGGGCCGAGGGTCGCCGCGACGGCACTGGACTCGCAGGTCCAGCCCTGGGCGAAGGCGGGTGCGGTGCTCGCGAGGAAGGCGATCAGGAGGATCAGCGCGAAGAGGGGCGGCGTCGCCCGGCGGGGTACGGCGTGAGGCATCCGTGGCTTGTACCACGCACCGGGTTGGCGCAGTCCCGCTAGAGCGGCTGCCAGCCGTGCTGCAGCGCGCGCGTCTCGCGGTCGAACGCGAACCAATGGCCCTGGCCGGGCTGGTCCTCCGCGCGGTGGATCGCCGTGCCCTTGAGGCGGCACAGCAGCAGCGTCCCGACGCCGCCGTGGGAGACGATCGCCACGTCGCCCTCGGGCGAGCGCGCGAGCACGGTCTCCAGCGCGTCCGCGATCCGCTGCTGGGCGGCCGCGGCCGTCTCCCAGCCCCGGTGCGACAGCAGCGGCTCGCCGAAGAACGCCTGCACCGCGGGCTCGAACAGCTCCGGCGGCAGGTAGCCGGTCGAGGAGCGGTCGTTCTCCGCGAGCTGCTCGAGCTTGCGCACCTCGACGCCGAGCTGCTCCGCCAGGATCGCCGCCGCCTCGACCGCCTTGGGCTCGCGGCTCGACCAGACGGCGCGCACCTCGCGCGGCTCGGGGCCCTCCGCGAACTGGCGCATGAGATCGCGCCCGCGCGCCGTCAGCTCCCAGTCGGGCACCGGCGTGCCGGGGTCGACCTCGACCTCGGGATGGGTGATGAAGAGGACGCGGCTCACACGAGGAAGCGGCCGTCACGCTGGATCGGCTCGCCGTCGGCGTACAGCGTGCCGCCGCGGCGCAGGTCGCAGATCACGTCCCAGTGGACGGCGGACTCGTTGGTCCCGCCCGTCTCGGGATAGGAGCGGCCGACGGCGAGGTGCACCGTGCCGCCGATCTTCTCGTCGAAGAGGATCGCGCCGACGGGGCGGTCGATCCCGAAGTTGGTCCCGATCCCGATCTCGCCCAGCCGCGAGGCGCCCTCGTCGGTCGCCAGCGTCGCCTTGAGATACTCCTCGCCGCGCTGCGCGTGCGCGTCGACCACGCGACCCTCGCGGAAGTCCAGGGTGATGTCGGCGACCTCGACACCGCGCGGGCTGGAGGGGATCGTGAACCGGATGCGGCCCTCGGCGCTGGCCTCGTGGGGACCGGTGAAGACCTCGCCGGAGGGCATGTTGCGCTTGCCGTCGGAGTTGATCCAGGTGCGGCCCTCGACCGACAGGGTCAGGTCGGTGCCCTCGGCCTCGATGCGCAACTCACGGGCGTCCTGGAGCCGCTCGATCAGCCGCGCCTGGAAGTGGCGCAGCTCGCCCCACGCCGCGGTCGCGTCGCCGCGGTCGAGGAACAGCGCGCGGCGCACGAAGGCCGCGAACTCGGTCGTGCCCATGCCCGCTTGCTGCGCGCCCGCGGCGGTCGGCCACAACGTCAGGCACCAGCGGCGGGCCAGCGCCGCCTCGCGCACGGGCGCGCGGGCGCGGGCGGCGCGCGCCATCCGCCCGGCGTCGACGTGCGCGAGCGAGCGCGTGTTGGCCGGCGCCTGGATCCCGATCGACGCGTCGGTGGCCTGCGCCTCGGCCAGCTCGGCCGCGGGGAAGCCATCGAGGTGCGCGTCGCGAGCGTGCTGCCAGAAGGCCTCGTCGGCGCCCGGCAGCTCGGCCCGGATCAGCGGCCACGCCTCGCGCACCAGCAGCTCCTCCTGCAGGGCCAGCAGCAGCGGCGCCGCGAGCGTGCTCGAACGCACGACGACCTGCTGGCCCGGCTGCACGTCGAGGCAGTACTCGCACAGCAGCGCCGCGAAGCGCGCGGGGTCGGGCGCCATCTAGGGGGCCTCGACGTCCGGGAAGTGCGCGGCGAGGTGCTCGCGCAGGACGTCGCGGATCCAGCGCCGCTCGTCCTGGGTCGCGAAGCGGTAGCGGCCGAGCAGCTCCTTCTGCTTGACGATCGGCTCGGCGCCGGCGATCTCCCAGCGCACCGCGAGCAGCTCGAACAGCAGCTCGACGCCGCGCTGCCAGGCGTCCTCCTGCGAGAGCGGCGAGCCCTTGGTCGCGGCCGCGTACTGCCGGCGAGCCGCCGGCGTGAGCGCGCCGCGCAGGGCCAGCACGTCGCCCTCCGGCGAGCGGTACTCGGACTCCGGAGCCTTGAGGGTCTCCGCGCCGCGGCGCCGGGAGCGCTTGCCCATGCGGCGGCACGTTAGCGTCCCGCCGGTGCGCAAGCCGACACGCAAACGCGAAGTCGGGCGCGGCGAGCGGGTGCTGCCCGGGGTATGGCGGCTGCGGCTGCCGCTGCCGTGGCCCGGCGTCCCCCACTGCAACGCCTGGGCGCTGGCCGCGGGCGACGGGATCGTGCTCGTCGACACCGGCATGCACGAGCCCGGCTCGATCGCCCACCTCGAGCGCGCGCTCGACCAGGCCGGGCTGCGGCTGGAGCACGTCCGGCTCGTCGTCTGCACGCACGCGCACGTCGACCACTGCGGCCAGGCGCCGGCGATCCGCGAGCGCACCGGCGCGCCCGTCTGGCTGCACCCGGCCTACGGGCACCTGCACGCCAACGACGAGACGGCCGAGGAGACGATCGCGCGCCGCGCCGAGGTCGCCCGCCAGTCCGGCGTCCCGGAGGCGCCGCTGGCGCGCTGGGCCGAGCAGCGGCGCTCGATGGGCACGGGGATCTCGGGCGAGCTGACCTCCGACCACGACCTCGTGCCGGGCGTGACCGTCGCCAGCGACCTCGGCGACTGGGAGATCGTCGAGACGCCCGGCCACGCGCCCTCGCACGTCTGCCTGCACCAGCCGGAGCGGCGGCTGCTGATCTCGGGCGACCACCTGCTCGGGCGCGTCTCGCTGTACTTCGACGAGGGCCACACGCCCGACCCGGTGGGCGAGTTCCTCGAGTCGCTCGACCGCGTCGACGCGCTCGACGCCCGGCTCGCCCTCGCCGGCCACGGCCGCTCGTTCACCGACGTCGCGGGCCACATCTCGGCCAACCGCTCGCTGGTCTCGATTCGCCTCGACGCCGTGCGCGCGGCGCTCGCCGAGGCGCCGGGGACCCCGTTCGAGCTCGCCCAGCGCGTGTACGGGGACGCGTTCTCGGAGGCGACGGCGTCGTGGCTGCTGGCCAAGACCCGCTCGTGGCTGACGCACCTCGAGTGCCTGGGCGAGGCTCGCCGAACGGATGGGAAGCCCGCCGAGGTGTGGAGCGCCGCTCCCTAGACTCCCGGCATGCGGATCGACGAGCGCCTCGCGGACGGTGGGCCGTCCTTCTCCTTCGAGTTCTTCCCGCCCAAGACGGAGGACGGCGCGCGCAACCTCGCCACCGCGCTCGACGAGCTCTCGGGCATGGATCCGACGTTCGTCTCGGTCACCTACGGCGCCGGCGGCTCGCTCGAGCAGCGGGCGAAGACGATCGAGATCGTCGCCGGCATCAAGGAGGACTTCGGGCTGGAGGCGATGGCGCACTTCACGTGCGTCAACGCGACGACCGTCGAGCTCCGCGCCACCCTTGACCGGATGCGCGACGCCGGGATCGTCAACGTGCTGGCGCTGCGCGGCGACCCGCCCCAGGGCGAGTCGGAGTGGACCGCGACCGACGGCGGGCTGCGCTACTCGCGCGAGCTGATCGAGATGATCCGCGACGAGTACCCCGAGTTCGCGATCGGCGCGGCCTGCTTCCCGGAGGTCCACATCCACGCCGACTCGCCCGAGTCGGACCTGCGCTACCTCAAGGAGAAGGTCGACGCCGGCGCGCGCTTTCTGATCACGCAGCTGTTCTTCGACAACGCTTACTACTACGACTTCGTCGCGCGGGCGCGCGAGATCGGCGTCGACGTGCCGATCGTGCCGGGGATCATGCCGATCACGAATTACTCCCAGATCCGCCGGATCACGGAGATGTGCGGCTCGGTGATTCCGGCCCACCTGGTCGCCGAGCTCGACCTGCGCGCCGACGACGCCCGCGCGGTGACCGACTTCGGCGTCGCCTACGCGACGCTCCAGTGCGCGGACCTGCTCGCCAAGGGCGCACCCGGGATCCACTTCTACACGCTCAACCGCTCGCCGGCGACGCGCGCGATCCTCAGCGCCCTGCGCGCGATGGCGCCATGGATGGGCGCGGTCCCCGTCTAGTCATGGGCAAGGTCTACGAGCGCATCGACGAGCACCAGCGCGCCTGGATCGCCCGCCAGGCGATGTTCTTCGTCGGCACCGCGCCGCTCGACGCCGACGGCCGCGTCAACGTCTCGCCCAAGGGCCCGATCGGCTCGCTGCGCGTGCTCGACGACCACACGGTCGCCTACCTCGACGTCGTCGGCAGCGGTGCGGAGACGATCGCGCACATCCGCGAGAACGGCCGGATCGTGGTGATGCTGTGCGCTTTCCAGGGGCCGCCGCGGATCCTGCGCCTGCACGGCCGCGGCGAGATCGTCCACGCGAGCGACGAGCGCTTCGCCGAGCTGCTCGAGCAGGGCGGCTACGAGCAATCCGAGGTGCCCGCGTCGCACCGCGCGATCATCGTCGTGCACGTCGAGCGCATCGCCGACTCGTGCGGCTACGGCGTGCCGCTGCTCGACCACGTCGGCGAGCGCCCCCACCAGGCCGCCTCGTCGGCCAAGCGCGTGCGGGTCCACGGGTCCGATGCCTACCTGGACTACCAGCGCAAGCACAACGCCGCGAGCATCGACGGCCTGCCGGCGGTGGACGCGGCGGAGTACGCGCGCCGCGCCGCCGCCGACCCCGCCTAAGCGGCGGCCGACCGCGCGGCCGGCCGCGGTTCGCCCTGCTGCGGCGCGCCTATGCGGCGAGCCGCGCCGGCCGGCTCGAGGGCGGGACGTTCTGGTTGAGCCGGAAGACGTTCTCGGGGTCGTAGGCGGCCTTGACCGCCGCCAGGCGATCCCAGTGCTCGCCGGGATAGGCCGCTCGCACGCGGTCGGGCCCCTCGTCGCCGAGGAAGCCGGCGTAGGCACCGTCGACGCCGTCGCGCAGCTGGTCCGCGAGCGCCGCGGCCCAGCCCTCCTGCGCGGCGCGCTCCTCGGGGCGGTCGAACATCGCCACGACCGTCGCCATGATGCGGCGGTCCCGATGGGCGAAGGCGGTCGCGTCCGCTGGTACCCGCGCCATGGCGCCGCCCAGGACGCGCAGTTGCGCGCCCGCGCGCGGCGCCGTGGAGCCTGCGATGGCGTCGACGACCGCAGCCGCGGCGCGACCGTCGAAGCGGTCGGCGAACAGCGTGCGCGCCGCCACGGCCTGTCCGCGCTCCGGCTCGCCGCCCTCGAACAGCGCGTGATAGGGCATCGGGCGGACCATGTCGGCGATCGGCGTGGCGAGGGCGCGCAGACGGCCGATGGCGTGCTCGCCCGCCTGGACGTCGCCGGCGTAGGCGACGAGCGCCATCACGACCGGGCGACCGTGGTGCTCGGCCGGGATGAACGGCAGCGGTGGCGCCTTCATGACGTTGGCGATCGCCGACAGCTCCTCCGGCGCGGCGTCGGCCTCGGCGACGAAGCCCTCGAGCACCTCCGGCGTCACCGGCAGGAGGAGCATCCCGCCGAGGATCTGCCCCACGGGGTGCAGCCGGAACTTCAGACGGGTGACCACCCCGAAGTTGCCGCCGCCGCCGCGGATCGCCCAGAAGAGGTCGGGATGGTTCCGCTCGTCCGTGTGCAGCCGGTCGCCGGTCGCCGTGACGACCTCGGCGGCCAGCACGTCGTCGATCGTGAGGCCGTGCCGGCGCACGAGGAACCCCGCGCCGCCGGCCGTCGCGATGCCGCCGATGCCGACGGAGCCCGCGTCGCCGAACGGGGTCGCGAGTCCATGGGCGCCGGCGGCCGCCGTGTAGGCGCCCGCGGTCAGCCCGGTCTGCGCCCAGGCCACCCGCCGCTCGGCGTCGATCTCCAGAGCGCGCATCCCGGAGAGGTCGATCACGACGCCGTCGTCCACGACGCCGTGGCCGGCGGGGCTGTGGCCGCCGCTGCGAACCGCGAGCGGCAGGCCGTGCTCTCGGGCGTGGGCGATCGCCGTCGCGACGTCCTGCGAGGAGGCGGCGCGGACGATCACGGCGGGACGGCGGTCGACGGCCGCGAACACGGTGCGCGCCTCGTCGTAGTCGGGATGCCGGGGGGTGATGGCTTGTCCTGCGAGGTCGAGCGAGAGGGGCATGCGTCCAGGCAAGCACCCGAGCGGCGACGCGCCATTCGAGCTATCCCGGGTCCGCATCTACGGCTGCCCGCACGGACCGCGAGGGGCGGCTGGTTCCGCCTCGGTGACCGCACGCGAGGCCGGCCGCCGCCCACGCGGGCCGCGCACCGCTCAGGAGTCGCGCTCGATCTCGAGCGCGTGGGCGACGCGCGGGCGGCCGTCTGCCTCCCAGGTGACGTCGACCTGGTCGTCCTTGGAGTAGAAGCCGATCCCCCAGGCGCCCCAGAACCACTTCCAGAACCCGAGCTTGCCCTCCTTCTCGAGGCTGGAGGAGAAGACCAGCGCCCCGCCG
This sequence comes from Solirubrobacteraceae bacterium, assembly GCA_035264365.1. GTDB lineage: Bacteria > Actinomycetota > Thermoleophilia > Solirubrobacterales > Solirubrobacteraceae > DATFQI01. Next base: position 1,315 of record DATFQI010000020.1, on the reverse strand, counting down.
CGCACCTGGTAGTCGCGCCCCGGCTCCTGGCGCACGCCGTTGAGGTAGACGGTGTAGGGCTCGCGCACGCCCTTGGGGAGCTTGACCCGCGATTCCGACACGGCCCGGATCATCGCAACCGCCGCGCGCCCTCGTAGGCTGGATCGCCCGCCCATGCCGCCGCTGCGATCAGACCTGCCGTACACGATCCGCCGCTCCGCGCGGGCGCGGCGCGTGCGCGTGACCGTCGGCGCCGGCGGCGAGGTGATCGTGACGCTGCCCAAGCGTGCCGCGGAGCGCCGCGCCGCCGAGGCCGTGCGCGAGCTGCGGCCGTGGATCGAGCGCCGTCGGGCCGCCCTGGAGCACGCCGCCGCCGAGGTCGCCCGCGCGCCCGGCACGCTGCCCTACCTCGGCACGACGCTGCGCGTGGTCGCGGAGCCCGGCCGCGAGCGGGTGCACCGGCGCGGCGACGCGCTGCTCGTCCCGCAGGGCGACGCGACCGCGGCGATCGAGCGCTGGTACCGGCGCCGCGCCCGTGCCGAGATCGGCCCACGGCTTGACGCCGCCACCGCGCGCGCCGGCACGTCGTACAAGGGCCTGACGATCCGCGGCCAGCGCACGCGCTGGGCGTCGTGCTCGTCCAACGGCGCGATGTCGTTCAACTGGCGGCTGCTGCTCGCGCCGGAGGCCGTCCTGGACTACGTGATCGAGCACGAGGTCTGCCACCTCGAGGTGATGGACCATTCGTCGCGGTTCTGGGCGCTGCTGGAGGCGCGCGTGCCCGAGTGGCGCGAGCCGGCCGCCTGGCTGCGCCGCTACGGCTCGACGCTGGTGCTCTAGCCCGGATCCGGGCTCTGAACCACCCGCCGCAGCGCGGCGAAGGCGTCCTCGCCGTCGCGCGGCTCGATCAGCTTGCGCCGGATCCGCCCGGTCCAGGCCTCGGCGGAGCCGTCGCCGCGGACGTCCACGCCCGCCCGCACCCCGGCGCCGCGCAGCTCCGCGCGCGCGGCCACCTGCTGGACCGGCTCGAAGCGCCGCACGCGCAGGTCGACGGTGTGCCGGCCCGGGCCGGCCGCGAGCGCGCGGGCGCGCGACTCCAGCAGCTCGAGCGCCGCGGGGAGCGTCTCGGCATCGTGCTTGTCGACCTTCGGGCCGTGGCGCACGACCACGCGGTAGCTCATCGGCCCGCCTCGGCGAGCAGCGCCGATACCTTCTCCCAGCGGGCGATCTCGCAGCCGTCCTGGCGCGAGAAGCGCCCCTGGACCTGCTCGCGCTGCAGCGTGCCCGAGATCGTCGCGGTCTCCGGGCCGCCGAACAGCTCGGTGCAGGCGACGTC
>DATFQI010000019.1:0-10495 GCA_035264365.1 Solirubrobacteraceae bacterium | reverse complement strand
GCGACGCGGCGCTTGACGGCGGCGACGGTGGAGCCCTCGGACTCGACCTCGGCCTTGGCGGCGGCGATCTCGGCCTGGGTCGCGTCGGCGGCGGTCTCGTCGCCGGCCTGCAGCGCCTCGCGGAGCCGGACGAACAGCTCCGGGCGGGCGCCGGCGAGACCGGTGATCGCGCCCGCGGCGCCCTCGCGGTACGCGCGCAGGACGAGCGGCTCGGAGCCGATGTAGAGCTCGAAGTCCTGACCGCGGGTGGCGTCGAGGTAGCCCTCGTGGCGCTCGAAGGAGCCCGTGGAGTCCTTCATGCCCTTGAAGCCGGCGGCGGCCAGCTCGCCGGCCAGCTCGGCGGAGAGGTCGTTCACCGTGCGGCGTGGGATGTTGTAGAGGAAGGCGGGAGTGTCGCCGGCGGCCTCGAGCAGGCCGTGGAAGTGCGTGCGGGCGTCGGCGTCGGTGGCGGGATAGAACCACGGCACGTAGGCCGCGACCGCATCCGCGCCGAGGTCGATCGCGCGGCGTGCCAGCCGCGCGGTGGCGTGCGTGCTCGGCCGCCCCACCTGGGCGATCACCTGCAGGTCGCCGGCCGCGACCGCGCGCTCGGTCAGCGCGGCGATCTCGTCGTCCTCGAGGAGCACTCCCTCGCCGGTGGTGCCGGCCACGAACACGCCGCCGAGCCCGGCGTCGGCGAGCCAGGCGACGTGCTCGGCGAACGCGTCGAGCGCGACCGAGCCGTCCTCGGCGAACGGCGTCGAGATCGCGGCCAGGAACCGCGGCGGCGTCACGCGTGCCCGTGGTGCAGGCGCTCGCGCTCCTCGGTCCTGATGCCGAGGAACCAGACGGCTGCCATGCCCAGCACCGCGCCCGGGACGGACTCGAGCGCCGTCAGGAAGTCGGTGTCGTTCTGCCCGGGGATCGTGCCCGTGTGGATGATCAGGCCGAAGATCACGGAGCCCACGACGGAGCCGGCGAACGCGCCGACGATCCCGGCCCACCAGCGGTCCGGGAGGAACACCGTGAAGTGCCAGAGCGCGATCGCGACCATGACCCAGACGAGCAGGCCCATCAGCGCGGCCTCCCGTGCTTGCGGTTGCGCGGCTTCTTCGGCTTCGGCGCGTCGCTGCCTTCCCCGTCCGCCGGGGCGGGCCCGGTGGCGGGCGGCGGCGGAGCCTCCCCGCGGGCGCGGGCGCGGCGGCCGCCGGCGGGACGGTTGCCCCGCGCTGCCGCGGCTGCGGGCTCGCGCCGGCCGGCCTCCTCGATGCCGAGGTTGGCGACCATGTCGTCGAACTCGGCCCGCGAGACGCCCTGCGACGGGTCCTGCGGTGTCGTGACACCACCACGGCGGCCACCGCGGGGCGCGGCCGGGGCCACGTCGACCGGACCGCCCTGCTCGACGGTCGCGTAGGCGGGCACGTAGCCCAAGCGCTCCTTGATCCGGCGCTCGCGGGCGGCGTAGACCGGCTCGCGCTCCTTCCAGTGCGTGAGCACCGGCGCCGCGATGAAGATCGACGAGTAGGTGCCCGACGCCGTGCCGACGATCAGCGCGAACGCGAAGTCCTGCAGCGTCTCGCCGCCGAGGAAGTACAGCGAGAGCACCGGCAGCAGCGTGCAGAAGCTCGTCGCCAGCGAGCGCACCACGACCTCGGACATCGAGCGGTTGACGATCTGCGAGAAGGCCGCGCTCGGCATGCGCGGGATGTTCTCGCGCACGCGGTCGAACACGATGATCGTGTCGTAGAGCGAGAAGCCCAGGATGGTGAGCAGCGCCGCGACCGTCGACGTCGTCACCTCCCGGCCGGTAAGGGCGTAGACGCCGCCCGTGATGAGGATGTCGTGCATCAGCGCGATCAGCACCGGCACCGCGACCTTCCACTCGAAGCGCAGCGCGATGTAGACCGAGATGACGGTCAGCGAGGCGATGATCGCGATCAGCGCGGACCTGCCCACGCTCTGGCCGAACGTCGGGCCGATCGACTCCTCGTTGGGCTGACCGGCCACGCCGAACTCGTTGTCGAGCGCGTCGGTGGCGGCGCGCACCGGGGCGCCGCTCTCGCGCGAGGAGATCTGGACCAGGTTGCGGCCCAGCTCCGGGTTGTTGATCGTCTGGACCTCGGCGTCGGTGAGCCCGGCACCCCGCACCACGTCGCGCACCTGATCGACGTTCGCCTTCTGCTCGAGCGGCGCGGTGATCCGCGTGCCGCCCTCGAAGTCGATGCCGAAGTTCAGCCCGTTTCCCGCGATCGCGAAGGCGCCGATCAGCATGATCAAGCCGGACGCCGAGAAGAACCACTTCGAAGCGCCCATGTAGTTCTTGCGCGGGTTGAAGCGCTGCTCGGAGGAGCCGAGCCCCGCGCGGCCGCGGATCAGGCGCGTGCCACGCAGGGAGAACAGGATCGCCTGGGTGGCCAGCACGGCCGTGAACAGCGACACGATCACGCCGAGGCCGAGCATGAACGCGAAGCCCTTCACCCCCGCCGTGGCGAGGATGAACAGGATGAAGGCGACCAGCAGCGTGACGACGTTCGCGTCGATGATCGCCGTCAGGCCCTTGCGGTAGCCGTTGACGATCGCCGTCGAGACGCCCCTGCCGGCGCGCACCTCTTCCTTGACGCGTTCGAAGATGACGATGTTCGCGTCCGCGGCGACGCCGAGCGTGAGGACCAGGCCGGCGATGCCCGGCAGCGTCAGGACGACCGGCACGGCCTTGACGAGGGCGTAGAAGTACAGCGCGTAGATCAGCAGCGCGAGCGACGCGACCAGGCCCAGCACGCGGTAGTAGCCGATCAGGAACAACGCGACGATCCCGAGGCCGACCACGCCCGCGATCAGGCCCTGGTCGAGCGCCTGGGCGCCGAGCGAGGCGGACACCTGCGAGCGCGAGATCAGCTCGAGCTTGATCGGCAGCGCGCCGATCTGGAGGATCTTCGCCAGGTCCTGCGCGGACTGGATCGTGAAGCCGCCGGAGATCTGGGCGCCCGTAGAGCCGTCGATGCCGTCCGGGTTCTCCTGGTAGTTGATGACCGGCTTCGAGACGAGCTCGTCGTCGAGCACGATCGCGAAGCTCTGCGAGCCCTGGTCGGCCGGGACGCCCGGCAGCGAGTTGTCGGCGCCGCGCTGGGCGATCTTGCGCGTGATCGACTGGAACGCCTTGCGGCCCTTGTCCGTGAAGTCGAACGTGACGATCGGCTGGCCGCCGCCGCGCTGGTCGAAGTTCTGCTCCGGGTTCTTGAGGTCGGTGCCGGAGAGCGCCGGACGGTCGAGCAGCACCCACCAGCGGTCGGGTGCGGGCGGCTCCTTGCCGTCCTTGCCGGCCGCGGCCTTCTCGTCGCGCACGACGAGCACGCCCTTGGGCACCTCGAGCACCTCGGCGTTCTCGCGGTCCTCCTTGGGGACGGCATCGAGCGCGGCCTGGCGCGACTCGAGCCCCGTCGCGCCCTGGAACGGCTGCTTGGAGATCTTGTTGAAGGCGTAGAAGCGCGGCGCAGCGGCGACGACGCTGGAGTCCGCCTCCGGCACGTCGGTGCACTTGCTCGCGCGCTCGACCGCGGCGCGCAGGCCGGCGATCGCCTGCGTCCCGCCGTCCGTCTCGGTGTCGTTGGTGCGGCAGTCCTCGTTGAGGACGTTCGCCTCCCAGTCGTAGAAGTACAGCTGGGCGGTCGAGCCGACCTGGTCCGCCGCGCGGTCGGCGTCCTCGACGCCGGGCAGATTGACCTCGACCTGGCGGCCACCGATCAGCGCCAGCTCCGGCTCGGCGACGCCGAACGCGTCGACGCGCTCGCGCATGATCTGCAGCGCGCGGTCGAGGGCCTGCTGGTCGACCGTCGGCTGCTGCGGCGTGGGCTTGCCCTCGTAGACGAGCTGGACGCCGCCCTGGAGGTCCAGGCCGAGCTTGGTCTCCTTGGTCGCGACGACCACCGCGGAGACGGCGATCAGTCCGAAGACGAGGAGCAGGATGAACAGCGAGCGGCGACGATCAGACATGGGCCGGGAGGAGAGGGTATCCGTGAAGTGGTCGGACTACCGCGACGGTGTCAGGACGAGCAGCAGCCCGCCGTCGTCGTCGTAGGCCGGGAACAGGTCCGCAACCGCCTTGGCCGGTAGGTCGCCCTCCGCGTTGACGGTCACCGGCTTGCCGAGCTGCCGCACCCCCCACTCGAGCACCGTGCCGACGTGGTCCTCGCCGCCGTCGAAGGCGAGGCCGAGCACCTCGCGCACCGGGCGGCCGATCACCTTCTCGTCCGACAGGCCCGTCAGCTCGCGCGAGCCGCGGCCGCAGCCGATGATGCGGCCCTCCTGGTCGCAGACGAAGAACGCGGCGTTGGGCGCCGGGTAGTAGTCGTCCAGCAGCTCGAAGAGGAACCCGAAGCCGCACTTGCTGCAGCCCTTCGGGACATTGCGGAAGCCCTGCTGGCGGTCCTGGGCCGAGGTCCGGTTGCCGCAGTTGGGGCAGATGAACAGGTGCGCCATCTCAACGAGTGAGGGTAGCCCGGGACCTCAAGATCCGTTCAGCGTCTCGAGCCCGTGCCGGTGCGCCACGGCGGCCGCCTCGGTGCGGCTGCGGACATCCAGCTTGGACAGGATCCGCGAGACGTGCACGCTGGCGGTCTTCTCGGCCATGTACAGCTGGGCGCCGATCTCGCGGTTCGTGGCGCCCCCGGCCAGCAGCGCAAGCACCTGCAGCTCGCGCGGCGTGAGGCCGAACGCGGCCTCCTCCTCGCCGCCCGCGCCGTCGGTCGCCGCGGGCTGCTCGTCGAGCCGCAGGCGGGCGCGCGCCGCCAGGCCCTCGACCTCGTCGGCCAGCCAGCGCGAGCCGAGCGCGACCGCGGCCGCGTGCGCCTCGCGGGCGGCCGTGACCGTGGCCTCGCGGTCGCCGGCGCGCAGGTGCGCCTCGGCCTCCGTGAAGCGCATGAAGGCGGCGGGGTACGGGCGCTCCAGCGCGGTCCAGGCCTCGGCCGCCGCGGCGTAGAGCGCCGGGTCGGCCTCCCCCGCCGCGCGGGCGGCGTCGGCCGCGGCGCTTGCCGCGTGCGCGGACGGCACCGGCAGGTCGAGCTCGTCGGCGGCGGCCTGCACGCGCGCCTGCATCATCTCGGCGCGCAGCACGGCCCCGCGCTCGGCCTCCGCGTCGCCGAGGTCGCGGGCGCGCTCGGCGGCGTCGGCATCGACGCGCACGCCCATGCAGGCGACCTCGGCCAGCCGCTCGCCGTCCTCGCTGCAGAACTCGATCCGGTCGATCGCCTCCTCGACGATGGCGCGCGCCGCGTCGAGGTCGCCCTCGCGGCGTGCCAGCTCGCCGCGCAGCGCGCCGCTGCCGGCCAGGTACTGCGGCTCGAGCGACATCGCGAGGATCCGCGCGGTCTCCTCCAGCAGCGGCCGGGCGGCGCGCGTGTCGCCGCGGCCGAGCAGCAGCGCCGCGCGCGTGAGGTTGAAGTAGGCGAGCGTCGTGCCTGTGAGGCGGCCACGATGCGGGAGGTGCGCCTCGGCGGCGTCCCACTCGCCGAGCGAGAACTCGATCTCCGCCCGCTGCATCGCCAGCCAGCGCGCGGCGCGCGAGCCCGCCGGCAGGTCCGCCTCGGCGGCGATCGCCGCGGCGAGGCCCTCGCGGCTTCGCCCCACGCGGTGCAGCGCGTCGGCGCGGTTGGCCTCCACGAACGCCTTGTCGATCGCCTGGCCGGTGACCTCCGCGACGCGGACCGCCTCGTCGAAGGCGGCGGCGCCGCCCTCGTGGTCGCCGATCGCGAACAGCGCGACCCCCAGCCGATTGAGGATCGGCGCGCAGATGTCGTCGGCGCCGACCGCGCGGGCGGCCTCGAGCGCCTCCTGGGCCTGGTCGCGCACCTCGAGGTAGCGGCCCTGCAGCATCAGGAACGCGACGCGGCGGCTGAGCAGCTCCGCGCGCTCGGCGCTTCGGTCGCCCTCGGGCAGCAGCTCGAGCGCCCGCCGCAGGGTGGCGCGGCTCTCCTCGCCGCGGCCGAGGGACCACAGGGCGCTCGCCAGCTCGCCGAGCACCTCGGCGAGCCGGTGCGGCTCGCCGTCCTGCTCGAGCTCGCTCACCGCCAGGCGCAGCAGCTCCGCGCGCCGGTGGTCGTCGACATTGGAGCGGTGCGCGGCGGCGGCGCGGACGAGGACGTCGGCGTGCGAGGCGCCCGCGAGCGCCTCGGCGTCGGGCACGCGCTCCCAGATCTCCAGCGCGCGCTCCAGCAGGCCGGCGGCCTCGCCGTGGGCGTGCACCCGCGAGGAGGCCGCCGCGGCCTGCACGCTGGCCTTCAGCGCGGCCGGCTGGTCGCCCGCCGAGCGGAAGTGGTGCGCCATCCCGGCCGTGATCCAGACGTCCTCGGCGCCCGCGACCGCGCGGCGCTCGAGTGCGCGGGCGAGCGCGAGGTGCAGCTCGGCGTGCTCGCCGGGCAGCAGGTCGTCGTGGACCACCTCGCGCAGTAGCGCGTGGCGGAAGCGGTACCTGCCGTCGGCGTTGGCGACGATCAGGTGGCTCGCGGCGGCCTCACGCAGCGCGATCCGCAGCTCCGCGGCGTCCAGCCCGCTGGCGTCGGCGAGCAGCGCGTGGTCGGCGCGCTGGGCGACCGCGAGCACGCGCAGGACCTCCTGGGCGGCCTCGGGCAAGCGCTCCGTGCGCACCATCAGCGCGTCGCGCAGGGTCGGCGGGAGCGCGCCGCGGCCGTCGCCGCCGGCCGCCAGCAGCTCCTCGGCGAACAGCGGGTTGCCCTCGCTGCGGCCGTACAGGCGCTCGACCAGCTCGTGCTTGGGCGGCGCGTCGAGGATGTCGGCGAGCTGCTCGGAGAGCTCGGCGCGGCTGAGCCGGGCGAGCTCGATCCGGCGCGCGTTGGGGTCGCGCTCGAGCTCGGCCAGCAGCGGCCGCAGCGGGTGGCGGCGGTGCAGCTCGTCGGAGCGGTAGGTGCAGACGGCGAGCACGCGCTCGGTGCTCATCGCGCGGGCGATGAAGGCCAGGAACGAGCGGGTGGAGCTGTCGGCCCAGTGGATGTCCTCGAGCAGCAGCAGGACGGGGTCCTCGCGGCCGAGCCGCTCGAGCAGGGCGAGCAGGGCCTCGAACAGGCGCCGCTGGGCGACGCCGGCGCCCTCGTCGGCCCTGCCGTTGCTCCCGCGCGTGCCGAGCTCGGGCAGCAGCGTGGCCAGCTCGGCGCGGGCGGCGTCGCCGACCTCGTCGAGCACCGGGTCGCCGTCGCGCGAGAGCGGGCGCAGGGCGGCGACCAGCGGCGCGTAGGGCAGCTCGCCCTCCCCCAGCTCGACGCACTCGCCGCAGAGCGTGCGCGCCCCGCGCTCCTTGGCGCGCGCCGACAGCTCGGAGACGAGCCGCGACTTGCCCACGCCGGACTCCCCCGCCACGAAGGCGATCGAGGGGTGCCCGTCGGAGGCTGCCGCGAAGGCCGCCTCGAGCTCCGCGAGCTCGCCCGTGCGGCCGATCAGCCGGGTGCTGGTGACGCGCGTGGCCACGACCGCCCAGTATCGCGCGCGGGGCGGCGGCTTCTGGTGCGGTCAGCCGAACAGCTGCGGCGCTTCCTCGGGCGGGCGCAGCCCGAGGTGCCGGAAGGCGTGCGGAGTCGCGCAGCGGCCGCGCGGGGTGCGCAGGAGGAAGCCGCGCTGGAGCAGGTAGGGCTCGTAGACGTCCTCGATCGTGTCCGGCTCCTCGTGGACGGCCACGGCGAGCGTCGAGAGCCCGACCGGGCCGCCGCCGAACTGGCGGCAGATCACGCCGAGGATCTCGCGGTCCAGGCGGTCCAGGCCCTCCTCGTCGACCTCCAGCAGGTCCAGGGCGCTCGCCGCCTCCTCGACGCCGATGACGCCGCCGCTGCGGACCTCCGCGTAGTCGCGCACGCGCTTGAGCAGCCGGTTGGCCACGCGCGGGGTGCCGCGCGCGCGCTCGGCGATCGCCCTCGCGCCGGCGGGCTCGATCTCGATCTCCAGCACGCGCGCGCTGCGGGCGACGATCCGCGCGAGGTCGCCGGGGGCGTAGTGGTCGAGCCGGTGCTGGATGCCGAAGCGGTCGCGCAACGGGGTCGTCAGCAGGCCCGAGCGCGTGGTCGCGCCGACGAGCGTGAACGGCGGCAGGTCGAGCGTGACCACCCGCGCACCCGCGCCGGCGCCGACCGTGATCGGCAGCTGGCGGTCCTCCATCGCCGGATAGAAGGTCTCCTCGACCGCGCGCGGCAGCCGGTGGATCTCGTCGACGAAGAACACCGTGCGCGGCTCGAGCGCGGTCAGGAACGCGGCGATGTCGGCCTTGCGCTCGAGCGCGGGACCGGCGGTCTGCACGAACGGCACGTCGAGCTCGGCGGCCACGATCTGGGCCAGCGAGGTCTTGCCGAGCCCGGGCGGGCCGGCGAGCAGCACGTGGTCGAGCGCCTCGCCGCGCTTGGCGGCGGCCTGGATCGAGACGCCGAGCTGCTCGCGCAGCGCCTCCTGGCCGATGAACTCGTCGAGCCGGCGCGGGCGGAGGGAGGCCTCGGGGTCGTCGTCCGGGCGCACCTGCGCGCTCTGCAGCCGCACGTGCGCCGCATCGGCCGGGTCGACCGCGAACACGCCGGGCGTGCGGATCGGCTCCGGGCTCACAGGCGGCTCCCGTGCCGGGCGCGGGCGGCACAGGCGCTGCGCTTGCGGCGCCGGCCGCGGAGGGCGCGGGCGTTCACCGGCGGGCCTCGCGGAGCGCCGCGGCGATCAGGTCCTCGGGCGTGTCGCCCTCGACCTCGCGCAGCAGGCCGTCGGTCTCGGCGGGCGTGTAGCCGAGCCCCAGCAGCGCCTCGCGGGCGAGCGACCGCGGGTCCTCGCCGCGGGTGATCACGATCGGGTCCTCGGCGTCGGGCATGCCGACCTTCTCGCGCAGCTCGACCACGATCCGCTCGGCCGTGCGCTTGCCGATCCCCGGCACGGCCTGCAGCCGCGCGGTGTCGCCGCCCGCCACGGCGCCCAGCAGCTCGCGCGGCGGGCCGCCGGAGAGCACGGCCAGGGCCATCTTCGGCCCGACCGACTGCACGCCGAGCAGCAGCAGGAACAGGTCGCGCTCCTCCTCCGTGGCGAAGCCGTAGAGCAGCAGCGCGTCGTCGCGCACGATCAGGTGGGTCGTCAGCGTCGCCTTCTCCCCCACCCGCGGCACGTGGCGCAGGGTCTCGGCCGAGACGTTGAGGCGGTAGCCGACGCCGCCGCAGGCGATCACGACGTGGTCGGCGCGGCGGACCGCGACCTCGCCGGAGACGAGCGCGATCATGAGGCGGCCGCCTGGTGCGCGCCCACCGGCGCGACCGCGTCCAGGGCGGCCGCCATCGGCGCGCCGTTGGCATGGCAGATCGCGACCGCCAGCGCGTCGGCCGCGTGGTCGGGCCGCGGCAGCTCCTGCAGCATCAGCAGCGTCTGGACCATCCGCTGCACCTGGTCCTTGGCCGCACGCCCGGAGCCGCAGACCGCGGCCTTGACCTGCTGCGGCGTGTAGGACGAGGTGCGCACGCCGCGCTGGCCGGCGGCGAGGATCACGACCCCGCGAGCCTGCCCGACGGCGAACGCCGAGCGCGCGTTCTCGCCGAAGTAGAGGTCCTCGACCGCGACCGCATCCGGCGCGTACTCGTCCATCAGCGCGCCGACGCGCTCGTGGATGCGCGCCAGCCGGGCGCCGGCATCCTGGCCTGCGGCCGTCTCGATCACCCCACCGTCGAGCGCGACCAACCGCCCGCGGTGGTGCGCGACGACGCCGTAGCCCGTATTGGCCACGCCAGGATCGATGCCGAGGACGATCACGTGCACGACGGGGATTCTGCGCGGCGCCCCGGACGCCTTCCCTTGCGCCGTGCCGGGACGAACTTCAACTGCGCCGGGTAGGGGAGGTGAAGCGGCCGGCGGGGACGGTTTCCCTCCATTGCGCTCCGGGCCCGGAACGAGTGGAGCGAAAGCGTCGGTGACCGACGGTTTCCCTCCACTCGATTCCCGAACTGCAGCGACTGTACGGAAAGTCCGGGCTACCGGAACCTTCCGTACAGTCGATCCGGCCGGCGCGCCCACAGGACCCCTAGGAGCAGGCCGCCCACAGACCCCCCTCCCCTACAAGCAATGCCGTTCCGGCGCACCGCACCCCAGAGAACGCCACCGGCGCCAGCAAGCACGGCGTATCAGGACCCAGGCAACGAAGACCCGGCAAACCCAAAGAACCACACCCCGAACCCAACGACAGCCAGCCCCACCGACACGATCATCACCGTGTCCAGCACGCCGCGCTTGCGCGTCGACCCCCGCTCGCCGCGCATCGAGCGCATCCACGGCGCCTGCACCGGCCGGTCGTCGCCGGTGCGCGTGTAGGCCTGGTGGACGCGGTCGAGGTAGCCGAGCAGCTTGGCCATCACGGCCATCCCGATCGGCAGTCCGATGAACACGAGCAGGTACGGGCCGAGCGTCGGGGCGCTCGTATCGGCCAGCCGCGAGGCCGCGTAGACCAGCCCGAGCGGCACGCCGAGCCACATGACGACGCTGCCGAGCCCCATCAGCAGCACGAGGA
>DATFQI010000018.1:0-13594 GCA_035264365.1 Solirubrobacteraceae bacterium | reverse complement strand
CGCCGTCGCGGATGCCGTCGTTGTTGGTGTCCGGGTTGAACGGGTCGCTGCCCAGAGCGACCTCGACCGCGTTCGGGACGCCGTCGCCGTCGCTGTCTTCGACGCCATCGTCGATGCCGTTGTTGTCGGAGTCCTTGGCGTTGGCGGAGGTCTTCAGGCGGAACTCGACGCCGTTCGGGATGCCGTCGCCGTCACTGTCCGCGTCCGCGTCGTTGACCGCGGCGTTGAGGCCCTGGGAGTTCTCGACGTCGTCGGGGATGGTGTCGCCGTCGCTGTCGGCGTCGGTGTCGAAGCGCTTGCCGGAGCCGAAGTTGCCGGACGCGTCGCCGTCACCTCGCGCGCCGCTGCGCGAGCGGCGCACGGTGTCGGTGCCCGTCTCGGTGCCGCGCGAACCGCCGGGAGTGCCGGCCGGCGTGCCGGCCGCCGCGGTGGACGTGCCGCCGGCGCCGGTGCCGCCGGTGGTCGAGGGCAGCAGCGCGAGCGCGCCCGACGGACCGGTCACGGTCACGCGCGGCGCGTTGCGCCCGGACCCGTAGGAGCCCGAGTCGCGCCCCGCCGCGCTGCGGTCGGTGGCCGTCGAGATCCTGATCGGGTCGCCGCTCGAGGTCGACAGCGCTTGGGGCCAGTGGTTCCAGCCCACGAGCGGGACGGCGATCGCGCCCGCGCCGAGGACGCCTGCGACGAGACCGGCGGCGAGGGTTCCCGCGAACTTGAGGTCGCGACCGGTGGTCGGAGTGCGGCGGGTGGTGTCGTCGTTCTTCATGTCAGAGTCCCCTTCCACCGCATGACTCGGCACTTTCGCCCAACTTGATTAGACCCTTTAGGGAAATTGTCAGCGTTTGGACGAAGGTTTGAGCAGCCGGAAAACGGACCCTTTGAAAACGCGCATCAGACCGGAAAACGGACCTGGATTGGGGCCTGCACGATCTCGCCCGGCACGGGCAAACGTAGCCGTTCCGGCGGCGCTTGACCAGCCGGTCCGGACCCCATGACCGCCCGCGGTCCGGCGGCCGCTGTGACCCCCGCCCGCGCCGTCGCCTACGCGGTCCTCCGGAGGGTCTTCGAGCAGGAGGCCTGGACGGACCGGGCACTGCACGGGGAGGCACGCCGCGCCGGGCTCGACGCCCGCGACCGGGCGCTCGCCACCCAGCTCGCCTACGGATCCGTCCAGCGGGCGGCGACGCTCGACCACCTGATCGCCGCGCTGGCGGGCCGGCCCGTCGAGCGCCTGCAGCCGCCCGTGCTGGCCGCGCTGCGCCTCGGCGCCTTCCAGCTGGCGTTCCTGGACGGCGTCGCCGCGCACGCCGCCGTCGGCGAGTCGGTCGAGCTGGCCAAGCTGGAAGCGCCGCGCGGCGCCGGCCTCGTCAACGCCGTGCTGCGGCGTGCCGCGCGCGAGGGCCGCGCGTTCGTCGAGGCGTTGCCGGAGTCGACGGCGGCCGAGGCCGCGCTGCGGCACTCGTATCCCGGGTGGATCGCCGAGCTGTGGTTCGAGACGCTCGGCGCGGACGCCGCCCGCGCGCTGATGGCCGCCGGCAACCGCCCGGCCGAGACGGCCCTGCGGGCCAACGCGCTGCGCACGACGGCGGAGGCGCTCGCGGCGGAGCTGCCCGTCTCGACCCGGCCCGCGGACCGCCTGCCCGAGGGGCTCGTGCTGGAGGGCGCTTTCGATGCGTTCGGCTCGGCGCTGTGGGAGCAGGGCGCCTTCATGCCGCAGTCGCGCGCGGCGATGGCGGTCGGGCGCGTCCTCGCGCCGCAGCCGGGGGAGCGGGTGCTCGACCTCTGCGCGGCGCCCGGCGGCAAGACCACGCACCTGGCCGCGCTGATGGAGGGCCGTGGCTCCGTGGTGGCGGTCGAGCGCCATCCCGGACGGGCGCAGGCGCTCGCGCGCACGGCTGCGCGCATGGGAGCGGGGACGGTCGAGGTCCGCACGGCCGACGCCGCCGAGCCGCAGGAGCCCGGCGCGTACGACCGCGTGCTGGTCGACCCGCCGTGCACGGACCTCGGCACGCTCGCCGCGCGCCCGGACGCCCGCTGGCGCAAGCCGCCGAGCGCCCCGGCCGAGCTGGCGGCCGTCCAGGGCGCGATCCTGCGCAGCGGCGCCGAGGCGGTGCGCCCCGGCGGGACGCTCGTCTACTCGACCTGCACGATCTCCCCGGCCGAGAACGAGGGGGTCGTCGATGCCTTCCTGGCGCGGCGGGAGGACTTCACCGCCGAGGATCTGAGCACCTCGGACTGGTCCCTGTGGCAGCATGGGAGGCGCCCCATGTATCTGCAGACGCTCCCACACCGCGATCGCACCGACGGCTTCTTCATCGCCAGGCTGCGGCGCTCGGAGGCCTCATGAGCGACGACGACATCGACCTCGGCGACGTCTGCCCGGACTGCGGCGAGCCGTGGCTGCGGCCGACGAACCTGCCCGGCCGCTACCGCTGCGTGAACTGCCTGCACCGCTTCGAGCTGGCCTCGGTGTGCCCGAACTGCGGCGAGCACTCGACGATCGTGCGGATGTCGAGCACCGCGCTGTACGCGTGCAACCACTGCCGCGAGTCGATGCTGGTGCCGATTTGACCTGGTCGGGCGTCGCGCCGTCGATACTGTCGGCGGACTTCGCGCGGCTCGGCGAGCAGGTCGGCAAGGTGCTGGACGCCGGCGCGACCGTGATCCACGTCGACGTGATGGACGGCCACTTCGTGCCGCCGATCACGATGGGCCCGCTCGTGGTGGAGGCGATCGGCGAGCAGGTCCACGACGCCGGCGCGGTCGTCGACGTGCACCTGATGATCGAGCGCCCCGAGCGCCACGTGCAGGCGTTCGCGGACGCGGGCGCCGACGGCATCACGCTGCACGTCGAGGCGACCCCGCACGTGCACTACGCGCTGCAGGCCGTCCGCGACGCCGGCTGCCGCGCCGGCGTGGCGCTCAACCCAGGGACGCCGCCCGAGGCGGTCTCCGCGGTCGCCGGCGACGTCGACCTCGTGCTCTGCATGACCGTCAACCCGGGCTGGGGCGGCCAGCGCTTCCTGGAGGCCTCGCCGGGCCGGATCGAACGCCTGCGCGCCCTCACGAGCCCGGAGGTGGTCATCGAGGTCGACGGCGGGATCGGCGCCGGGACCGTCGGACGCTGCGCCGAGGCCGGGGCGAGCCTGTTCGTGGCCGGCAGCGCGGTGTTCGGCGCCTCCGACGCGGCGGCCGCCGTGCGCGGCATCGCCGAGGCGTCAGCAGCGAAAGCCGGGTCACACTAGGGGAACCTGCCGCACCGACTGGTACGGCCAGCCGTACCGTCGGTCGTTGACGCCGCGATCACACTTGTCGCCGTGGGTCCTCGGGTCCTCATCGTCGACGACCACCCGTCGTTCCGCGCTTCCGCGCGCGTGCTCCTCGAAGCCGAGGGGTTCGACGTCGTGGGCGAGGCCGCCGACGGCGCCCAGGCGATCACCGAGGCCGGCCGGCTCCGCCCGGAGGTGGTGCTGCTCGACGTGCAGCTGCCCGACATCGACGGCTTCGACGTGGCGGCGCGGCTGACCGGCGGCGACGACGCGCCGACCGTGATCCTCGTCTCCTCCCGCGACGGCTCGGACTTCGGGCCGCTCGTGACCCGCTCCGGCGCCCGCGGATTCGTGCCGAAAGCCGAGCTCTCAGGGGATCGCGTCCAGGAGCTTCTCCCTTAGCGCCGCCCAGCGCACTAGGCTTCCCGATTCATGAGCCAGAGCGAACTGCGTGTCGTGGTCGCCGACGACTCCGTGCTGCTGCGCGAGGGTCTGGTGCGCCTGCTCGAGGAGTCGGGATTCGACGTCGTCGGCCAGGCCGGTGACGCGGAGGACCTGATGCGCAAGGTGGGCGCGCACAAGCCCGACGTGGCGGTGGTGGACGTGCGGATGCCGCCGACGCACACCGACGAGGGGCTGCGCGCCGCGCACCGGATCCGTGCCGAGCAGCCCTCGACGGCCGTGCTCGTGCTCTCCCAGTACGTCGAGGAGGCCTACGCGCTCGACCTGCTGTCGGAGTCGACCGAGCGCACCGGCTACCTGCTCAAGGATCGCGTGTCCGACGTGGACACCTTCACGGACGCCGTGCGGCGCGTCGCCAACGGCGGCTCGGCGCTCGACCCGGAGGTCGTGGCGCTGCTGCTGGGCCGCCGCCGCCGTGAGGACCCGCTGGAGAGCATCACCGCGCGCGAGCGCGAGGTGCTGGGGCTGATGGCCGAGGGCCGCTCCAACGCGGCGATCGCCGAGGCGCTGGTCGTGACCGAGCGCGCGGTCGAGAAGCACGTCACGTCGATCTTCTCCAAGCTCGACCTGCCGCCGACGGTGGAGGACCACCGCCGCGTCCTGGCCGTGCTCGCGTACCTGCGCGCGAACTAGTTCCCCTTCGGACAGGAGTGCGGGGAACCCCACCCCGACCGGGTGCTAGCCGAACCGGGGATTGGGCCTTGCCGGTCATATTCGTTGCCATGACCGACTCCGCGATCGTCTCCTGCACCGACCTCCGCCGCGTCTACGGCGAGGGCGAGGCGGCCGTCCAGGCGCTCCGAGGCGTGACCCTGGAGTTCCCCGCCGGCCAGTTCACCGCCATCATGGGCCCGTCCGGCTCCGGCAAGTCCACACTGATGCACCTGCTGGCGGGGCTCGACAAGCCCACCAGCGGCTCCGTGATCGTCGACGGGCAGGAGATCGGCAACCTCGGCGACAAGGCGCTCACGCAGCTGCGCCGCGACCGCCTCGGCTTCGTCTTCCAGGCCTTCAACCTCGTGCCGGTCCTCACCGCCGAGGAGAACATCAGGCTGCCGCTCACGCTCGCGGGCCGCCGCCCCGACAAGGAGTGGCTCGACGCCCTGATCGACAGCGTCGGCCTCGCCGACCGCCTCACGCACCGGCCGAGCGAGCTCTCCGGCGGCCAGCAGCAGCGCGTCGCGGTCGCCCGCGCGCTCGTGCACCGGCCGGCGGTCGTGTTCGCTGACGAGCCGACCGGCAACCTGGACACCCACAGCTCCGAGGAGGTGCTCGGCCTGCTGCGCACGGCCGCCGCCGACCTCGGCCAGACCGTCGTGATGGTCACGCACGACGCCCAGGCGGCGTCGGTCGCCGGGCGGATCGTGGTGCTGCGCGACGGTGAGGTCGTCCACGACGGCGCCGGCGAGACCACCGAGGGCGTGCTCGACCTGATGAAGGCCGTCGCGGCGTGATCAAGCTCGCCTTCAAGGGTCTACTGGCCCGGAAGCTGCGGACGGTCCTCACCGGTTTCGCGGTGGTGCTCGGCGTCGCGTTCGTCGCCGGCACGTTCATCTTCACCGACACGATCGACGCGTCGTTCAAGGACCTCTTCGAGCGGACCTCGAAGGGCGTCGACGTCTCCGTGCAGTCCAAGCTGGCCGTCGAGGCGGACTTCGCCGCGCCGCCGACGATGCCGGCGGACGCGCTCGATCGCGTGCGCTCGGTCGACGGCGTCGAGGAGGCCGACGGCTCGGTCTCGGCCGACGTGAACCTGCTCGACCGCGACGGCGAGCCGATCCTCTCCAACGGCCCGCCGACGATCGCGGTCACCACCGGGCCGGAGCGCTTCGACCCGCTGACCTACGTCGAGGGCGCCAAGCCGTCCTCCGACGGCCAGATCGCGATCGACAAGGGCACCGCCGACGAGTTCGGCTTCAAGGTCGGCGACAAGGTCACGGTCGCCGGGCGCGCGCCCGCGAAGGCCTACGACGTCAGCGGCATCGTCACGCTCGGCGACTCCGAGAACCTCGCCGGCTCGCGGCTGGTGCTGTTCACGCTGCCCGAGGGGCAGAGCGTCACGGGCCACGACGGCTACGACGACATCTCGGTGGCCGCCTCGGGCGGCACCACGCCGGAGCAGCTGAAGGCGGCGATCCAGCGCGAGCTCGGCTCCGAGTTCGCCGTGCGCACCGGCAAGGAGCAGGCCGAGAAGCAGGCGCAGGACCTCTCCGACGCGCTCGGCTTCATCCGCACGGCGCTGCTCGTGTTCGCCGCGGTCGCGCTGCTGGTGGGCTCGTTCCTGATCTTCAACACCTTCTCCGTGACGGTCGCGCAGCGCACGAAGGAGTTCGCGCTGCTGCGCACGCTCGGCGCCTCGCGCGGCCAGGTGCTGCGCTCGGTGCTCGCCGAGACGTTCGTGATCGGCGTGCTCGCCTCGCTGCTCGGCATCGCGTGCGGCCTGGCGCTCGCGCCCGGCCTGGCCGCGCTGCTGTCCTCGTTCGGGATCGACCTCGGGACGACGAGCACGGTACTGGAGCCGCGCACGATCATCGCCGGCCTCGTCGTCGGCATCGTCGCGACGGTCGTCTCGGGCTTCGTGCCCGCGCGGCGCGCGACCCGGATCGAGCCGGTGGCCGCGATGCGCGACAGCATCACGCCCGGCACCGGCAAGGTGCGCCGCCGGCGGATCGTCGTCGCGCTCGTCGTCGAGGCCGTCGGCGTCCTGCTGCTGCTCTGGGGCCTGCTCGGAGACCCGGGCGACGCCGCCACGACCGCGTTCGTGCTCGGCCTCGGCACGCTGCTGATGATCTTCGGCTTCGCGCTGCTGGCGCCGACGCTCGTGCGCCCGCTGAGCGGGCTGATCGGCAAGCCGCTCGCCCGCTTCCAGGGGCTGACGGGCATGCTCGCCCGCGAGAACACGCGCCGCCAGCCCCAGCGCACCGCCGTCACGGCGTCGGCGCTGATGATCGGCGTCGCGCTCGTCGTGCTGGTGGCGATCTTCGCCGCCGGCCTGCGCGCGACGATCGACCAGGGCATCGACGAGCAGGTCAAGGCCGTGAGCATCGTCACCCACGAGGACGGCTTCTCCCCGCTGCCGTCGGCCATCGCCGAGCCGCTCGCGCAGGTCGACGGGGTGACCGCGGTCTCGCGGCTGCGCTTCGCGACCGGCCGCGTGGTCGGCGAGACCGGCAACACGACCGTGACGGGCATCGACCCGGACACCGCGGCCGACGTCATCACGCTCAAGTGGGACGACGGCTCCGACTCCGTGCTGTCGCAACTCGGCACCAGCGGCGTGGCCGTGCCGAAGGAGTTCGCCGCCGAGCACGACCTGAAGGTCGGCAGCGACCTGCGGCTGACCGCCCCGCGCGGCAACGAGGACGACTACGAGGTCAAGGGCATCTACGAGCCCGGCGCCGGCGTGATCGGCGGCGTGCTCGCCTCCAACGAGTCGCTCGAGGCCGACTGGGACGCCAAGGACGTGGCGTTCTTCCTCGTCGCCGGCGACGACCCGGAGAGCGTCACGGACGGCGAGAAGACCGCGCTGAGCGGCTTCCCGGCCGCCAAGCCGCAGACGATCGAGGGCTTCAAGGACGAGCAGAACAAGCAGGTCGACGCGCTCGTCGGGCTCGTCTACGCGCTGCTCTCGCTGTCGGTGATCGTGGCCCTGCTGGGGATCGTCAACACCCTGGCGCTGTCGGTGCACGAGCGCACGCGCGAGCTGGGCCTGCTGCGCGCGGTCGGCATGTCGCGCCGCCAGGTGCGGCGGATGGTGCGCGCCGAGGCCGTGATCACCGCCGCGATCGGCGCGGTGCTTGGGATCGTGCTCGGCATCGCGCTGGCGGCGATCGTGTCGCGGCCGCTGGCCCAGGACGGCTTCGTGTTCGAGATCCCGGTCGCGACGCTGGTCACGGTCGTGATCCTCGCCTCGATCATGGGCGTGCTGGCGGCGATCCCGCCCGCGCGGCGCGCGTCCAAGGTGGACGTGCTGCGGGCGGTCACGACGGAGTAGGCCACTAAGCTGTCCGGCCGGTGTCCGCCCCGGCCGCAGCTCCCGATCTCGAACCGCTGGGCGCGCAGGAGGTCCTCGAGCACATGGTGCGCGAGTACCACCCGCGCCTGGCCGTCGCCTGCTCCTTCCAGAAGGAGGCCTCGGTGATCCTCGACATGCTCGTCCGCATCGAGCCGCAGGCGCGCTTCTTCGTGCTCGACACGGGCGTGCTGTTCGAGGAGACCTACGAGACTTGGCGGCGCGTCGAGGAGCGCTACGGCATCACGATCGAGCGCCACACGGGCGAGTGGATCGACGGCCTCTGGGCGAGCGACCCCGATGCCTGCTGCGGCATGCGCAAGGTGCGCCCGCTGGAGCGCGTGCTCGACGGCGTGGACGCCTGGATCACCGGCCTGCGCCGCGACCAGACGCCGGCGCGCGCGAACACCCCGAAGCTCGGCTGGGACGACTCCCACGGCAAGTGGAAGGCCGCCCCGCTCGCCGACTGGACCGAGAAGGACGTCTGGCGCTACATCGCGGCCAACGACGTCCCCTACAACCCGCTGCACGACCGCGGATACGCGTCGATCGGCTGCACCCACTGCACCGTGGCCGGCGCCGGCCGCGAGGGCCGCTGGGCCGGCACCGACCGGATCGAGTGCGGCCTCCACCTTCCTTCCACCACATGAGCACATCCATCGCTGCGCCGACCCACCTCCAAGTGCTGGAGGCGGAGGCGATCCACATCATGCGCGAGGTCGCCGCGGAGCTCGAGAGCCCCGTGCTGCTGTTCTCCGGCGGCAAGGACTCGATCGTGCTGCTGCGGCTGGCCGAGAAGGCCTTCCGGCCCGCGCCGTTCCCGTTCCCGATCATGCACGTCGACACGGGCCACAACTTCCCGGAGGCGATCGAGTTCCGCGACCGCCGGGTCGCCGAGCTCGGCGAGCGGCTGATCGTCGCCTCCGTGCAGGACTCGATCGACAAGGGCCGCGTGGTCGAGGAGACGGGCCCGCGTGCCTCGCGCAACCGGCTCCAGACCGTCACGCTGCTCGACGCGATCGCCGAGCACGGCTTCGACGCGGCCTTCGGCGGCGCCCGCCGCGACGAGGAGCGGGCGCGCGCGAAGGAGCGGATCTTCTCCTTCCGCGACGACTTCGGCCAGTGGGACCCGCGCCGCCAGCGCGCGGAGCTGTGGTCGCTCTACAACGGCCGCATCCGGCGCGGCGAGCACGTGCGCGTGTTCCCGATCTCCAACTGGACCGAGCTCGACGTGTGGGAGTACATCCTCACCGAGGGCCTGGAGATCCCGCCGCTGTACACCGCACACGAGCGCGAGGTCTTCGAGCGCGACGGGATGCTCTATGCCGTGTCGGACTTCATCGAGATGATGGACGGCGAGGAGCCCTTCACCGAGTGGGTCCGCTACCGGACCGTCGGCGACATGAGCTGCACCGGCGCGGTGCGCTCGCGGGCGACGACGCTCGAGGACGTGGTCGCGGAGATCGCCGCCACGCGCGTGACGGAGCGCGGCGAGACGCGCGCGGACGACCGCGTGAGCGAGGCCGCCATGGAGGACCGCAAGCGAGAGGGCTACTTCTAGTGTCCACGGCTCCCGAGCAGGTGGCCTCGGCCGCACCGGTGTCGCCCGCCGCCAAGGCCGAGCCGCAGCTGCTGCGCTTCGCCACCGCCGGCTCGGTCGACGACGGCAAGTCGACGCTGATCGGCCGGCTGCTCTACGACGCCAAGTCGCTGCACGCGGACGCGCTCGAGGCGGTCACCAAGAACGGCGAGGTCGACCTCGCGCTGCTCACCGACGGCCTGCGCGCCGAGCGCGAGCAGGGCATCACGATCGACGTCGCCTACCGCCACTTCGCGACGCCGCGGCGGCGCTTCATCATCGCCGACACGCCGGGCCACGCCCAGTACACGCGCAACATGGTCACCGGCGCCTCGACCGCCGACCTGGCGATCGTGCTCGTCGACGCGCGCGAGGGCCTGCTCACGCAGAGCCGGCGCCACGCCGCGATCGCCGGCCTGCTCGGGATCCCGCGGATCGTGCTCGCCGTCAACAAGATGGACCTGGTCGGCTATGACCAGGACGTCTTCCGACGCATCTGCGGGGAGTTCCGCGCCTGGGCGTCGCGCCTGGAGGTCGAGGAGCTCGCCTGCATCCCGATCTCGGCGCTGAAGGGCGACAACGTCGTCGAGCGCTCGGAGAACCTCGCCTGGTTCGGCGGCCCGACGCTGCTGCAGTACCTCGAGGAGGCGCCGGTCGCGGCAGGGCTGGCGGGCGGGCCGCTGCGGCTGCCGGTCCAGTGGGTCGTGCGCGACCAGGAGACCGAGCACCGCGGCTACGCGGGCCAGCTCGCGGGCGGCACCGTGAAGGTCGGCGACGAGGTCGTCGTGCTCCCCGCGGGCACGAGCTCGCGCGTGGCGGCGATCGACGCCCCGGCGGGCTCCGTCGAGGCGGCGGGCGCGCCGCTCTCGATCGCCGTGCAGCTCGAGGACCAGCTGGACGTGGCCCGCGGGACGATGATCGTGCGCGCCGGCGAGGCGCCGCGCTCCGGTCGCGAGATCGACGCCACCGTCTGCTGGCTCGGCGAGGCGGCGAGCCGGCCGCGCGGGCGCTACCTGCTCAAGCACACGACCGCGACGGTGCGGGCCGTGCTCGACACGATCCATCACACGCTCGAGGTCGAGAAGCTCGACGAGCGCCCCGACGCGGACTCGCTGTCCCGCAACGAGATCGGCCGCGTGACGCTGCGGGTGTCGTCGGAGCTGTACTTCGACCGCTACGCCGAGAACCGCACGACGGGCTCGTTCATCCTCATCGACGAGGCCACGAACGAGACCGTAGGCGCGGGCATGATCGATGACGGACGCTGACGCCCCGCGCTCGGCCAACGTCGTCTGGCAGCCCGGCGAGATCACCCGCGAGGCGCGCTGGCAGGCGCTCGGCGGCCCGGGGGCGACGGTCTGGTTCACGGGCCTGCCCTCCTCGGGCAAGTCGACCGTGGCCGCCGCCGTCGAGGCCAAGCTGCTGGCCGAGGGCCGGCCCGCCTACGTGCTCGACGGCGACAACCTGCGCCACGGGCTCAACGGCAACCTCGGCTTCTCGCCCGAGGACCGGCGCGAGAACGTCCGCCGCACGGCCGAGGTCGCCGCGCTGATGGCCGACGCGGGCGTGACCGCGCTCGCCTCGCTCGTCTCGCCGTACCGGGCCGACCGGGCGGCGGCGCGCGAGGCGCACGAGTCGCGCGGCCTGCGCTTCCTGGAGGTGTGGGTCTCGACGCCGCTGGAGGAGTGCGAGAAGCGCGACACCAAGGGGCTCTATGCGAAGGCGCGTGCGGGGGAGATCCCCGACTTCACCGGCGTCGACCAGCCGTACGAGGAGCCGGAGTCGCCGGACCTCGAGGTCGCCTTCCGCGAGCCGCTCGAGGCGGCCGCCGAGCGCGTGCTCGCCCTGCTTCGCGTCTAGCGCAGCCAGGTCCGCATGATCGCGTTGGTGAAGCCGATGCCGTAGCGGATCACGGCCGGCTTCTTCGAGTGCCCGTGCAGTCGCGAGACGACCGTCACGGGCACCTCGACGGCCGGCACGCCGCGCTTGATCGCCTCGATCATGAACTCGGAGGTGTGGAACTGCTCCTGGCGCAGCACGAGCGTCGGGAGCACGCTCGCCCGCACCGCCCGGTAGCCGTTGGAGCAGTCGGTGACCTTCGTGCGGGTGATGAAGGACACGAGCCGGTTGAAGAAGATGATCCCCATCTCGCGCGCGAAGTGGTTCGCCTCCGCGTCGCCGAGCACGCGCGAGCCGTGGGCGACGTCGACCTCGCCGTCGAGCACCGGCTGCACCAGCCGCGACATCTCCTCGGGCAGGTGCTGGCCGTCGGCGTCGAGCGTGACGACGACGCTCGCGCCCGAGTCGCTCATCATCCGGTAGCCCGTGCGCAGCGCCGCGCCGCCGCCCAGGTTGGTCACGTGGCGGGCGACCGCGGCGCCGTGCTCGCGCGCGACGTCGCCCGTGCGGTCGCGCGAGCCGTCGTCGACGACCAGGACGGCGGTCTCGACTCCGCAGACGGTCTCCGGGATGCGCGGGAGGACCGAGCCGATGTTGTCCTCCTCGTTGTAGGCGGGGATCACGACCGCGACCTTGTCCTCGAAGCGGGCGGGGAGGCCGTCCGCGCGGAACTCCTCCCAGGCGATGCCCTCCAGCGTCGCCGAGAGCTTGCGCTCGATGCGGCCGTTCTGGACCAGGTTGCGCAGCGTCAGGGCGCCGAGCACGAGGATCGCGAACACCGCCAAGCCGAGGATCCGGCCGCCGCCGCCGCGCTCGAAGGAGAAGAAGCTCAGCACCGCGTCGAGCACGTCCGTGGCCGAGACGAGCAGCAGCCCGAGCCCGGCCGCGAACAGCAGCAGGATGTCGCCGTTGCGCAGCGTCTGGCGGCGCCAGACGGCGAAGGCGATCAGGCAGGCCGCGAGGCCGAGGCCGAGGATTCGGAGTGCTGAGAGCTCCATCGGGCGCGCGGCAGGATAGCCCGTCGCCAGGCGGGTACCGCCGCGCCGAGCCACGCGATCGTCACGCCGGCGAGCGCGAGCACGAACGGCATCAGCGGCAGCGCGCGCCGCGGCACGGCCAGCAGCAGCCCGCCGATCAGCGTGATCCCGAGGATCGTCAGGCCGATCGGGAGCGCCTCCCAGCGCCGCCGCCACGCGAGCGCGACGAGCGCCGCGAGCGCCCAGAAGACGAGCGTCTTGTGGTAGGCGAACCAGAACTTCGGCGACATCGTGGCCGACGACCCGCGGTCCCACATGTTCTGGATCTTGCGGATCACCATCCAGGCGTAGTCGAGCGGCTGCTCGCCCGCGTACTTGACGAAGTTCTCGCGCCCGATGCGGGCGAGCGCGGCGTCGCGGCCGAGCTCGGGGTACTTCTTGGCGACCCGGTCGAGCAGCGGCTCCATCTCGGTCTGCAGCACCTCCGTGTACGGGAGGTCCTTGGGGTGGGCGGGGTCGTATTTCTCGATCAGCGCGCGCTTGACGAGCTGCTGGCGGCCGTCGCCGGGCAGGTAAGTGGCGACGAACAGGGCCTTGCCGCCGCCGGTGGTGACCGGGACGAAGCGGTCGAGCACGATGGCGTTGCGCGCGGTCCAGGGCGCGAGTGTGGTGCAGAAGGCGACGACGACCAGCGCGGCGGCGGCCACGCCGGGCAGGAAGCCGCGGCGCCTGGGTGTGTGGGTCCACATCACGCGGAGCAGGGCCAGCAGCGCGAACAGCGCGACGAACGGCAGGTACTCCGGGCGGGTCAGCGTGGTCAGGCCGAGCAGGGCTCCCGGCGCCAGCCAGCGCCACGGCCTACCGCCGTCGGAGGCCCAGAGGAACGCGAGCATGGCGGCAGGCAGCCAGAACAGCGCGACCGGCTCCGCGAGCAGGCGGCCGTTGTTGTCGATGAAGGCGGGGTAGGTGGCGGCGAGGAGCGCGCCGATCACCCCGGCCGCCGGCCCGCCCAGGCGGCGCCCGAGCAGGTACGTGAGCAGGATCGTGCCCGTGCCGAGCAGCGCCACCACGAGCAGCGCCGCCTTGACGTGCACGCCGCCGGTCAGGAAGTACACGCCCGCGTAGAGCAGCGGCGCGCCCGGTGACCAGTCGTTGGGGCTCGACTGCGTCGGCCCGCCGTAGTGGCCGTCCGTGTAGAGGCCCTTGGCGATCGCCATGTAGGCGGCGGCGTCGTTGCCGACGTCCTCCGGCGGGGTCAGGGCGGCCTGCACCCGCAGCGCCAGCCCGAGCGCGAGGATCGCGATCAGCAGGCCCAGCACGACGCGCCCGCCGTGCCGTTCCGGCAGCGTGCGCAGGCGCGGCGGCATCGCCCCGATGCTAGCCGCGGGCGCCGTCACAC
>DATFQI010000017.1:0-14233 GCA_035264365.1 Solirubrobacteraceae bacterium | reverse complement strand
AGCACGCCGGAGACGCCCGCCTCCTCCGCCGCGACGTAGGCCGCGTACGGGAACAGCAGCGAGAGCAGGATCGCCAGCGGGCGGTCGTCGAGCTTGCGCAGGACCTTGATCTCGACCCAGCCGGCGACGAGGCCGATCACGACGCCTGCGACCCCGGAGACGACGAAGTCCAGCGCGGCGTCGGCGACGCTGAAGGAACCGGCGATCGCGGCGCCGAGCGCCACGCGGAAGGCCACCAGCGCCGAGGCGTCGTTGATCATCGCCTCGCCCTCGACGAGCATCCCCACGCGGTCCGGGACGTGCATGCGGCTGAAGGTCGCCTGCGCCGCGACGGGGTCGGTCGGGGCGACGACCGCGCCGAGCACGAACGCGGCCGGCCAGCTCAGCCCGTCGATCAGCTCGTGCGCGGCGACGGCAACGGCGCCCATCGTCGCCAGGACGGCCCCGAGCGCGAGCACGGTCAGCGGCCGCAGCTCGGCGCGCAGCTCGCGCGGCGAGGAGTAGAAGCCGGCGGAGCCCAGCAGCGGCGGCAGGAAGACGAGGAACAGGACGTGCGGGTCGACGATCACGTCCGGCAGGCCCGGCACGGCGCCCGCGGCGAGGCCGACCAGCACGAGCGCGATCGGGTACGGGACGTGCAGCCAGGCCGCGCCTCTCACGAACGCGGCGGCCCCGAGCAACAGCAGGAAGAGGAACTCGAGGTCGGCCACGTCAGCGGGCGAGTCTACGATCGGATGGTGCCCACTTCGCTCCAGCCGCCGCTCGGCCCCGGCGACCACGTCGCCGGACCGCAGGATGCCCCCTACGAGCTCGTGATGTACGGCGACTTCGAGTGCCCGTACTGCGCGGCGTCGCAGTCGATCCTCGCGCGCGTGCGCAAGCGGCTGGAGGGCGAGCTGCGGTTCGCGTTCCGCCACCTGCCGCTGGAGTCCGTGCACCCGCACGCGCGCCACGCCGCCGAGGCGGCCGAGGCCGCTGCTGCCCAGGGCGCGTTCTGGGAGATGCACGACGCGCTGTATGCCGCGCGCGGCCGGCTCGAGGACGCCGACCTCGTCGCGCACGCGCGCGAGCTCGGGCTCGACGCCGAGCGCATCGGCCGCGAGCTGGAGTCGGGCGAGCACGCCGCGCGGGTCGAGCGCGACGCGTCAGGCGCGGCCGCGCTCGGGCTGACGGCGACGCCGGTGTTCTTCGTCAACGGGGTCCGGCACACCGACAGCTACGACGCCGGCGCGCTCGTGGCGGCGCTGCGCGGCGACTAGTGTCGTGATTCATTGATTTGTGTGCAGTAGCGGGCGATCGATTCGAGGATCTGGTCGGCGGTCTTGGTCCAGACGAACGGCTTGGGGTTGTCGTTCCAGCTCTGGATCCAGGTGCGGATGTCGGCGTTGAGCTGGCCGACGGAGCGGTGCGCGCCGCGGCGCAGCTTTTTGTTGGTCAGCTCGGCGAACCAGCGCTCGACGAGGTTCAGCCATGAACTCGAGGTCGGCGTGAAGTGCAACACGAACCGGGGGTGCGCCGTCAGCCATTTCTGGATTGCCGGCGTCTTGTGTGTTGAGCTGTTGTCGAGGATCACGTGGACGTCGAGATCGGCCGGGACTGCGGCGTCGATGCGCTGCAGGAACTTCTTGAACTCGATCGCGCGGTGGCGGCTGTGCAGCGAGCCGATGACCTGGCCGCTGCTGACGTCCAGCGCGGCGTAGAGGCTCGACGTGCCGTGGCGCTTGTAGTCGTGGGTGGCGCGCTCGGGCAGGCCTGGCTGCATCGGCAGGATCGGCTGGGTGCGATCGAGCGCCTGGATCTGTGACTTCTCATCGACGCAGAGCACAACCGCGCGCTCGGGCGGGTTGAGGTAGAGGCCGACGACGTCGCGGACCTTGGCCACGAACTGCGGGTCGCGACTGAGCTTGAACGTCTCGGCGCGATGCGGTTGGAGCCCGAACGCCCGCCAGATCCGGTGCACCGCCGACTGCGTGAGCCCGATCTCGGCGGCCATCGAACGCGTCGACCAGTGCGTCGCGTCCTTGGGCGCGCTCTCCAACGTCTTGGTGATCACTTCATCGACGTGGGAATCGGTCACCGTCCGCGGCCGCCCCGGCCGCGGCTCGTCGACCAAGCCATCAAGCCGCTCAGCCTCAAACCGGCGCCGCCACTTCGCGACCGTGTTGCGATGCACGCCCAGCCGCGCAGCGATCTCGCCGGTGCGCAGGCCCTCGGCGACCAGCAACACGATCTTCGACCTCTGCGCGAGCGCCTGCGCGGTCGTTGACCGCCGCGACCACGACACCAACTGCTCGCGCTCAGCCTCGCTGAGCTCGACCGACACGACCGGAAACGATGGCATGACACCACCATCCCCAGTAGCACACGAATTAACGCATCAGGACACTAGCGGCGCATCAGCGCGTCGACCTGCACGCCGCCGAGGAAGACGAGCGCCGACCCGTAGAGGTAGGCGATCAGCACGACGATCGTGGCCAGCCCGCCGAAGATCGAGTTGTAGTCGGCGATGTAGCGCAGGTAGACGCCGAAGCCGAGCGACATCAGCAGCCAGCCGGCCATGATCAGGACCGCGCCGAACGTCACCCAGTCGAGCGGCGAGCGCCGCTCCGGCGCATAGTGCAGCAGCACCGCCACGGCGAGCAGCAGCAGCGCTCCCGCGACCGCCCAGCGGGCCAGGAACAGCACGGCCGCGAGCGCCCCGTGGACGTCGCCGTAGACCAGCGGGCCGCCGACGACGACGGCGATCGCGGCCAGCCAGCAGGCGCCGACGGCGAGCGCGAGCGCCGTGGACACGAGCATCCGCCGCGTCCACGAGCGCCGCGTCTCGATCCCGTAGACGACGTTGAGCGCGCCCATGACCCCGCGCACGGCGCCCGAGACCTCCCACAGCGCGATCACGAAGCCCGCGCTGATCCAGAACGCCTGCCGAGAGGTCAGCGCCTTGCGGATCGCCTCGTCGGCGAACGCGAAAGCCGCGTCGGAGACGCCTGCCTTGAACCTCGGGGCGAGCTCCTGGCTCCAGACGTCGTCGAGGTGCAGGAAGCCGAGCAGCCCGAAGCCGAACAGCAGGAACGGCACGAGCGAGGAGAGGATCTGGAACGAGATCGCGCTCGCGTACGTGAGCAGGTCGTTCTCGGCGTAGGCGTCGACGTAGCCGCGCACGTGGGCGCGCAGCCCGCGCGGCAGGGTCGGCGGTGCGGTCACCCCCCGTGGTTACCCGGGAGGACCCGGGTAGGCTCGCCCGCCGTGCCCGATCGTCATCAGCGCTGGACGCTCCGCGTCGTCTGCGTCTCCACGGCCCTGCTGCTGCTCAACGTGGCCGCGCCGCAAGTCGCGCAGTCGGCGATCGCCGAGTCCCTCGGCGCCAGCTTCACCGATCTGCAGTGGGTACTGAGCGGCTACGCGCTCGCGCTCGCCGTCTTCCTGCTCACCGCCGGCAGCCTCGCCGACCGCTTCGGCCGGCGGCGGCTGTTCCTGATCGGGCTGACGCTCTTCTCCACCGCGTCGGGCCTGTGCGCGATCGCGCCGGACTCCGGCGCGCTGATCGGCGCCCGGATCCTCCAGGGGCTGGGCGCGGCGGTGGTCTTCCCGAGCTCGCTGGCGATCCTCGCCGAGGCGTTCCAGGGCGCCGACCGGCGGCGCGCGATCGGCGCCTGGGGCGCGACGATCGGGCTCGCCTTCGCGGCCGGGCCGCTGATCGGCGGGCTGCTGGTCGACCTGCTCGGCTGGCGCGCGATCTTCGCGACGAGCTTCGTGCTCGGCGCGCCGATGCTGATGCTCGCGGCGCGGCAGGTCCACGAGTCGCGCGACCCCGACCCGCCGCCGGTCGACTGGGCGGGCGTCGGCACGCTCAGCGTCGGGCTGTTCGCCGGCGTGTTCGCGGTCCTGCGCGGCAACGCGCTCGGCTGGACGAGCACGACCGTGCTCGGCTGCCTCGCGCTGTGCGCGCTGTCGCTGAGCGCGTTCGTGGTCGTCGAGCGGGCGACCGCGCGGCCGATGCTCGACCTCGGGCTGTTCCGCAACCGGACGTTCACGGGCGCGACCGCGGTCGTCGCGCTGCTGGCGGGCGGGCCGTTCGGCGCGTTCGTCTACGTGACGCTGTTCCTGCTCGACGTGCAGGAGCGCGATCCGGTCGAGGCCGGTCTGGTGCTGGCGCCGCTCGCGCTCGTCTCGTTCGTGGTCTCGGCCGTCGCCGGGCGGATGTCCGAGCGGGTGCCGCTGCGGGGGGCGCTGCTCGGCGGGATGCTGGTCACCGCCGCGGGCATGCTGGCGCTGCGGGCCGGGATCAGCGAGGAGGCGACATGGCTGGCGCTGTTGCCCGGGCTGTCGATCACCGGCCTCGGCGTCGGCCTCGCGAACCCGCTGACGACGTTCGCCCACCTCGGGGTGCTGCCGCCCGCGCAGGGCGGGCTCGCCTCCGCGCTCAACAACACCGCGCGCCAGATCGGGCTGGCGATCGGGATCGCCGTGCTCGGCACGCTGCTGGAGGCCGGGCTCGAGGACGGCGGGGGCGCTGCGGCGTTCGCGGACGGCGTCGGCGAGCTGCTGCTGATCTCGGCGGCGCTCTCGCTGCTCGGCGCGCTCGCCGCCGCCCTGCTCGTGCGCCCGCGCGACCTGTGGGCGCCGCCGGCCCGCTAGCGTCCGGCGCCGTGGAGGTCCGCACGACCGACTACCACACGGCCGGCGAGCCGTTCCGGATCGTCCTCGAGGGCGCGCCGGATCTGCCGGGCGCGACGGTCGCCGAGCGGCGCGCGCTGGCGCTGGAGAGCGAGGCGGCCCAGCGCATGCGGCGCTTCCTCTGCCACGAGCCGCGCGGGCACGCGGACATGTACGGCGGCTTTCTCGTCGAGCCCGACGACGCCGGGGCGGAGCTCGGCGTGCTGTTCTGGCACAAGGACGGGTTCTCGACCGCGTGCGGGCACGGGACGATCGCGCTCGCGGCGTGGGCGGTCGAGTCGGGCCGGCTCGAGGCGCCGATCGACGGCGAGCTGGAGCTCGCGATCGACGTGCCGTCGGGCCGGGTCGGCGCGCGCGTGCGGATGGAGGGCGGGGCGGTCGCGGCGGTCACGTTCCGCAACGTGCCGGCCTACGTCCTCGCGCGCGAGGTCGAGGTGGAGACGGCGCAGGGGCGGCTCGTGGTCGACGTGTCCTACGGCGGCGCGATCTACGCGTCGCTGCCGGCGGCCGCCGCCGGCCTGGCCGTCGTGCCCGAGGATCTCGGTGCGCTGACGGCGCTCGGGCGCGAGATCAAGTGGGCGCTCAATGAGGCCGAGGTGGCGCAACATCCGAGCGACGAGCGGCTGTCGGGGATCTACGGGACGATCTGGTTCGACGACCTCGGGCCGGCGCACCAGCGCAATGTCGCGATCTTCGCCGACGGCGAGGTCGACCGGTCGCCGTGTGGCTCCGGGACCTCGGCGCGCGCGGCGCTGCTGGCCGCCGACGGCCGGCTGCCGCGAGGGACGGAGCTGCTCCACGAGTCGATCGTCGGGTCTGCCTTCCGCGCCCGCGTGGTCGAGCACGTGCGCGCGGAGGGCCGCGACGCGGTCGTGACCGAGATCGAGGGCAGCGCCCACCGGACCGGCGAGCACCGCTTCCTGCTCGACCCGCGCGACCCGCTCGCCGACGGGTTCGTGCTGCGATGAGCGCGCCCGGTGCGGGGCTGTATTACGACGCGGACGCGATCGCCCGCCGGCTCCCGCACGCGGCCGCCGTCGGGGCGCTCGAGGCGGCGCTGCGTGCCGGCCTGGACCCCGAGGCCGACCCGCCGCGCAGCTTCGTGTCCGCCGCGGGCGGTGAGCTGCTCGTGATGCCATCGGCGGCGGGCGGCCGCCTCGGCGTCAAGCTCGTCACGGTCGGCGGCGAGCCGCGCGTGCAGGGCGTCTACGTGCTCTTCGACGGGGACACCCTCGCGCCGGCGGCGCTGCTCGACGGGATCGGCCTGACCGACCTGCGCACCAGCGCCGTGTCGGCGCTGGCGGTGCGCCATCTCGCTGCGCGCGACCCGCGCCGGCTCGTCGTGTTCGGCAGCGGCCCGCAGGCGCGCGCCCACGTGCACGCGCTGCGGGCGATCGCACCGATCGAGCACGTCGCGATCGTGGGCCGCGACCGCGACAAGGCCGAGGCGCTGGCTCGCGGGCTCGGGGCGGAGGCGGCCGGCCCCGAGGCGGTCGGGGGCGCCGATGTCGTCTGCTGCTGCACGACCGCGCGAGAGCCGCTGTTCGACGGCGACGCGGTCGGCGAGGAGGCCGTGGTGGTGGCGATCGGCTCGCACGAGCCCGAGGCGCGCGAGGTCGACGAGCGGCTCGCCGGCCGCGCGACGGTCGTGGTCGAGTCGCGCGCGAGCGCGCTCCGCGAGGCGGGCGACGTGATCCAGGCGATCGACGCCGGCGTCCTGCGCGAGGACGAGCTCGTCGGGCTGGCGGAGCTCGTGGGCGGCGAGGCCTCCCCCGCCCCCGGCCGTCCGCGGTTCTTCAAGAGCACCGGGATGGCCTGGGAGGACCTCGTGCTCGCGGCTGCGGTGCATGCGTCCGACGCGTGACCGCCGCTCGGCCGGCTGGCGCCTTGCGCCGCTGTGGCGGTGCGGTGCGTTCGAACGGCGGCGGGAGCGTTCGCTTCCGTGGGCTCGAACCCGGAGTTGTTCGGCCTGAGGCTGAAGAACTCCCGACTCGGCGCTGCGGGCGGCTCCCTCGCCTCCCCACCCAGCCGCAGTTGACGTTCGCCCCGAGCTACGGAGCGCCCACGAGCGAGCGGGCGTGGCGCAGGAACGGCGCGGCCTCCATCCCGCGGCCGGTGGCCCGCTCGACGAGCGGCTCGGTGTCGAGCCGGCGGCCGTGGGCGTGGACGTGCTCGGCGAGCCAGTCGCGGATCCCGGCGACATCGGCGCGCCCGAGCGCCTCGTCCTGGGGGCCGAGGTCCCGCTCGAGCGCCTCCCAGAGTTGCGCGCCGATCAGGCGGCCGAGCGCGTAGGACGGGAAGTAGCCGAAGGCGGCGGCCGCCCAGTGGGTGTCCTGGAGCACGCCGGACGCGTCGTCGGGGACGTCGATCCCGAGCAGGCGGCGCGTGCCGTCGTTCCAGGCGGCGGGGAGGTCCGCGACCTCGAGGCCGCCCTCGATCAGCGCGAGCTCGAGCTCGAAGCGCAGCACGATGTGCAGCGGGTAGCTGACCGGGTCGGCGGAGACGCGGATCAGCGACGGCCGCACGGCGACCAGCGACGCGTGCAGCTCCGACGGCTCGACCGCGAAGCCGCCCTCAGCGAACGCCTCGGCGAGCACGGGCGCCAACGCCGGATGGCGGCCGACGTGGTTCTCCCACAGCTTGCTCTGGGATTCGTGGACCGACATCGAGGTGCCGCCGCCGAGGTTCGTGCGCGAGAGCTCCGGCGCGATCTGGCGCTCGTAGAGCGCGTGGCCGAACTCGTGCATCGCCGCGATCACCGACAGCAGGTCGCCCTCGACGTAGCGCGTCGTGACGCGGCTGTCGCTGCGGCCGATGCCGACGCTGAACGGGTGGGCGGAGTCGTCGATCCGCCAGCCGTCCTCGGCGGCGCCGATCCGGGCCAGCACGGCGGGCACCGCGGCGCGCTGCGCCGCGACCGGCGCGCCGATCGGCGGCGGCGCCTCCGGCGCGCCGGCAACCAGTGGCGCGAGCTCCTCGGCGAGCTCGCCGAAGACGCCCTGCAGACGCTCGGCGGTCAACCCGAAGTCGTAGTCGGCCAGCAGCGCGTCGTACGGGCGCGCCGCGTCCTCGAAGCAGGCGGCGTACTCGCGCGCGAGCTCGACGTTGCGCCGCAGCGCCGGTGCGAACGCCGCGAAGTCTTCGGCCGCGCGCGCGGCCTGCCAGACGTGCTGGCCCTCGGACGCCGCCCGCTCGATCTCCGCCGCCAGCTCGGCAGGCACGCGCCGCGCGCGGTCGAAGTCGCGCCGCGCGATCCGGACGATCTCGCCGTCGAGCCCCTCGAGGCGCGCCGCCTCGAGCCCGTCGAGCCACTCCCCGACCTCGTCGGCGGTCGCGCGCTCGTGCGCCAGCCGCTCGAGCGTGGCCATCTGCTCGCCCCGGCCCGGCCCGCCGGCCGCGGGCATCATGGTGCGCTGGTCCCAGGCGGCGAGCCGGCCTAGCGCCGTGAGGTCGCTCAGCTCCGCCATCCGCTCGCGCAGGGCTTCGATGCTCATGGCGAGCGACCCTATCCGCCGCAGCCCAGATGCACCCTCGTCGCTATTGCGAGCTCGTCGCAACAGCCGTAGGGTCGGGGAGGTGGGCTCGAACGCCGCATCGCGCTGGGCGCGCGCCAAGGGTCGCTGACACCGCCGGAGTGGCGCCGGGTCGCGATCCTCGCTCGACGAGGCCCAGCTGGAGGCCGAGCTCGACCAGCCCGGCGTGATGACGCGCTTCTACGCGCGCGCCACCCGCGCCGTGCGCAAGCCGTGGCACATGTATCCGCTCGGCTGCCTGTTCGGGCTCGGCTTCGACACCGCGACCGAGGTCGCCCTGCTCGTGCTTGCGGGCGCCGGCGCGGCCGGCGGGCTGCCGTTCTACGCGATCCTGTGCCTGCCGATCCTGTTCGCTGCAGGGATGTCGCTGCTCGACACGCTCGACGGGATGTTCATGAACTTCGCCTACGGCTGGGCGTTCTCGCGGCCGGTGCGCAAGGTCTTCTACAACCTCGCGATTAACGGGCTGTCGGTCGCCGTCGCGCTGCTGGTCGGCGGGATCGAACTGCTCGCCGTGGTCGCGGAAGAGCTCGGCCTGACCGGCGGGGTGTGGGACGTCGTGGCCGGCATCGACCTCAACGCGATCGGCCACCTGGTCGTGGGGCTGTTCGTGCTCACCTGGGCGGGCGCGATCGCGGTCTGGCGGCTGGGACGGATCGAGGAGCGCTGGAGCGCGGAGCTGCGATGACGCGCGCCCCGCACCGCCCGCCGCTCGCCTACCGCGACATCAACGACGTCGCGCGCGCTGCGCGAGGCCGGCCGGGCGCTTCTCGGCCGCGCGCCGGCGCGTGCTCGAGGCGCTGTTCGCCGCCGACGTCCCGTTGCCCGCCGACGCGGTCGCGCCCGGCCTGGACCGCGCCTCGGTCTACCGCGCGCTCGAGTACCTCGAGCAGCTCGGCGTCGTGCGCCACGTGCACCTCGGCCACGGTCCCGGCCTATACGCGCTGACGGGCGGAGCCGAGCGCGAATACCTCGTCTGCGAGCGCTGCGACCGGGTGCGCGCGGTCGACGCCGAGGAGCTCGACGGGGTGCGGGCGCTGATCGAGCGCGAGTTCGGCTACCGCGCCCGCTTCTCCCACTTCCCGGTCGTGGGGCTCTGCGCGGACTGCGCAGCCGCCGGCGACGGCTGATCACGCGGCGGCCGCGGCCAACGCGCTCGCGGCGCCCTGGCAGTCGTAGAGCCCGCTGACCGAGTCGACCGGCGTGCAGGTGGCCTCCACCGCGGCCATCACGGAGCGGCTGCCGGTGCGGCCGTCGTCGAAGCCGGCGCCGCCGCTCGTGAGCACCCAGCGGATCTTGCCGGAGGCCACCGCGTCGGCGAGCCACTGCACGCTCACCTCGGACTCGTTGCCCGAGAAGCCGCCGATCGCCGCGACCTCCGCGCCGTCGATGACCTGCGCGCCGGCGCCGGACTGGGAGGCGACGGCGATCGTGCCGCCGCCGTGGGCGCGGGTGTAGGCGAGCGCCTCGGTCAGCGCGGCCGTGTCGCCGCCGACCATGCCACCGCCACCGTTCTGGGCCCCCGCCGGCGGGGCGCCGGCCGGGGGCGTGAAGCCGCCCTGCGCGGCGGCGCCCTGCGGCGGGCCGCCCGCGAAGCGGCCGCCGCCGCCCGCACCGGGCGGGCCGGATCCCATCGAGGCGCCGGCCGGGCCGCCGGCGGGGAAGGTGCCGCTGGTGGCGTGGCCGACCGTCTGGAACGACCCCACGGCGGGCGCGATCAGCAGGACGCCGATCGCGGCGGCGAGTGCGATCGCGCGGCGTGGCAGGAACGCGAGCGCCGCCGCGGCCGCGACGCCGGCGGCGATCAGCACGCCGGGCAGCCAGGACAGCGAGTCCGGGTTGTCGCGCAGGATCGCGACCTCGGCCGCGACGCCGGCGAGCACCGCGACCGGCGCTGCGATGCGGGCGATCGTCCCGCCGTCGGCGAGCTGCGCAGCGCCCGCCCCGACCAGCGCGGCGGTGAACGGCGCCAGCAGCGAGACGTAGTACGGGTGGAAGATCCCCTGCGCGAAGGAGAAGGCGACCGCGGTCGTCAGGAACGCGCCGCCGACGGCGATCAGCCAGCCCGTGCGGGCGTCGGCGCGGCGCAGCCGGCTCGCGGCGAGCACGGCCGCGCCGGAGACGAGCGCGAAGCCGAGGAACCAGCCGGCCTGGCCGCCCATGCTCGAGTCGAGCAGGCGCAGCCAGCCGGTGTCGCCGCCGAACACGCCGCCGCCTCCGCCTCCACCCGGCCCGCCCATCGCGGTGCCGCCCGGTCCGCCGGCCTGGCCGGTCAGGCGCCCGAGGCCGTTGTAGCCGAGGATCAGCGACCAGATGGAGTTGTCCGAGGTGCCCGAGATCCACGGCCGGTCGGAGCCCGGGGTGAGCGCCACGATCACCGGCCAGAAGCCTCCGGCGGCCACCATCGCGGCGCCGCCGGCGAGCAGCTGCCCAAGGGCCTTGATCCGCCCCCTCGGCGCGACCCACAGGTACGCGGCGACGATGCCCGGCACGACCATCAGCGCGACCGCCATCTTCGTCTCGAAGCCGAGCCCGACGAGCAGCCCGCTGAGCACGAGCCAGCGGCTGCGGCCGTGCTCGAGCGCGCGGACGGCGGCCCAGAGCGCGCCGGTGCAGCACAGCACGAGCAGCGCGTCGGGGTTGTTGTGGCGGGAGATTGCGACCGTGATCGGCGTCAGCGCGAGCACGAGCGCGGCGACGAAGCCGGCCCGGCGGCCGAAGCGCCGTTGCACGAGGTCGTAGGCGAGCGCGACGGTCGCGATCCCCATCAGCGCCTGCGGCACGAGGATGCTCAGCGGGTGCAAGCCGAACACGCGCACGGACAGCGCCTGGACCCAGAGCGCCATCGGCGGCTTGTCGACCGTCATCACGCCCGCTGCATCGAAGGTGCCGAACAGGAACGCGTTCCAGCTCTCGGACATCGACCGCACCGCGGCCGTGTAGTACTCGTTGGCCCAGCCGTTGATGTCGAGCGCCCACAGGTTGAGCACGGCGGCGATGAGCAGCAGCGCGCCCAGCTCGGGCCGGGGCAGGCGGAGGGCGCGGAGAATCGGGAGCGCGCGGCCGGAACGGGGCGGCGCGGAGGCGGCGGCGGTGGTCATGGCGGTCAGACTCGGCGCCGCCGCTCAGAGCCGCCCCCGGCTTTCCTGGGAATCAGCTGAGGCGGCGGTCCCAGACGACCCGCTGCTCGGCCATGCTCAGCAGCCGCCAGCGCTCGTCGTCGGGCTCCCAGACGTACAGGTTCACGTCGTTCATGTGCTCGATGCCGCCGAGCAGCTCGAGCGTCTCGGCCACGCTCCCTTCCTCCAGGAGCACGGCGCGGGTGACCACGTCGAGCACGCGGAAGCGCCGCGGCGGGCGCGGCTTCGGGGGCTCCGGCGCGCGCGGCGTGCGCTTCGGCGGGACCCACATCTTCCCGGGCCGCGGCCGCTCGCGATCCCCGTGCTCCTCGAGCGGGACCATGTGCGCGCCCGTCCCCTTCGTCTCGGTGTCCAGCACCCAGGTCCTGCGTTTCGGCATACCCCTACAGGGTACCGGGCGGCGCCAGGGCGCCGCCCGGCCCGGCGGTCAGTCCTCGGCTCCGTACTTGAACGAGATCCCGAGGCGGACGCGGTAGGCCACGACACCGCCGTCCTCGATCGTGAGGTCCTGCCGGAGGACCTCCGCGATCCGCAGATCGCGCACCGTCTTGCCGGCCGTCTCGACGGCCGCGCGGGCCGCCGCCTCCCACGACTCGCTGCTCACCCCGATCACCTCGGTCACGCGATAGACGCTGTCGGCCATTGCTACCTCCCAGCTCGGTGACGGAACGACCGGCAGTCTGCCACCCGCGGCAACACGGGCCTTCCCTCGCCTGAGCTCGTCACCGCGCGGTCCGCCTGAGGAACGGGATCAGCGCCTTCAGGAACGCGTTGCGGCGCGGGGCGGCCGAGCTCGGATCGTTGTGGGCGTAGGTGGCGCTGCGGTCCACGAGCGTCACGCGGCGCCGCGGGATGCCGGACTGGCGCGCGAGCGTGCGGGCGGCCTCCAGGACCCGCGTGCCGCCGAGCGAGGCGGCGAAGGCGTAGATCCGCAGCCCGCTCGGCAGGTCGTCGCCGTGGACCGCCCGCAGGCCGAGCGTGCGCTGCGCCGGGTTGTCGTTGCCCGCGGCCACCGCACCCGCGTCGATCGTCAGCCTCAGCGGGTGGTACCAGGCCGTGCCGTCGAGCCCCTTCAGGCCCCAGCCGGAGAACATGTCGGCGAGGCGGCGCAGCGGCGTCAGCTCGCCGGCGCCGGACCATCCACGGGGCTCGCCGCTCGGGGCGAGCCGGCCCAGGTGAGCCTGCGCCGCGGCGAGCGGCGCGGGCGACGTGGCCGTGTCGAGCGCGTAGCCGTACTGGCCGGCGTTCGTCGCGGGCACGGGCGGCTTGAGGTTCGCGGGCAGCAGACGGAAGCCCTGGGGGATCGACGGCGCGTCGGGCGCGACCCGCACGAGCGCCGACCCGCCGGAGTTGAACAGGCCGGCGAACGGCGCGGCGATCCCGCCGAAGGACAGCCACGGCGAGCCGGACGCCAGCTCGCGCCGCCTCGCGTCCGCTTCGTCGGCGGAGAGCGGGGCGCGGCGGCTGCCGCCGTCGATGAACACGAGTCCCGACAGTTCGCGGGCGCCCGGCCTGCCCGCGAAGTCCCACGTCGCATAGGCCGTCGTGATCGAGCCGCCGAGCGAGTGGCCGCCGAGGACGACCTTGCCGCCCCGGCGGGTCGCGCGGCGCACGACGCGCCGGAGGTCCTGGATCTGGGTGCGCATCCCCCACTCGCGGGCGAAGCCGACCTCGTCGTCGCCGATCAGGCGGAAGTGCGGGCTCACGCCCGGGTCGTCCAGGTAGCCCAGGTAGTAGTCGAACAGCTGCTGCGGCGTGGCCTCCCCCGCCTTGGCCCGGTCGAGCATCGAGTGGTCTTCGAGCAGGTTCTCGCGGCGCTCGACCGCCCACACCTGCCAGCCCTTCGCCCGCGGCACGATGCTCTCGGCGAGCGGCCGGAAGTACGCCGCGCCCGCCGACGTCCCGGGATTGAGCACGAGCACGTTGCGGGCGCGCCGCGGGCCGACCTCGAGGATCCCGACGCGGTTGTACTTCGCGGGCGTGCCCGGCGCCGCGTGCCCCTGGATCCGCGTGAAGCGCACGGAGGACGCCGCCACGGACGGTGGGGCGGCAGCGACCAGGACGAGGATCGCGACGAGGCCGCGGCGCGTCAGATGGCCGGTCATGAGGCGGGACGCTACCTCGCGCAGCGCCTTCCCAGCCGGCTCCCAGGAAACTCACAGCTTCCCGCACGATGGTGTCCACATGAGCGAGAGCCCCGACGCCCACCGCGTGCTCGTCGTCGACGACGAGCCGAACATCGTCGACGTCGTGGCGATGGCCCTCCGCTTCCAGGGCTTCGCGGTCGAGTCCGCCGCCACGGGCGCGGACGCGCTCGCGAAGGTCTCGTCCTTCAAGCCGCAGCTGATCGTGCTCGACGTGATGCTCCCCGACATGGAGGGCTTCGACGTCGCCAAGCGGCTCGGCGCGCAGCGCGCGCGCGTGCCGATCATCTACCTGACCGCGCGCGACGCGACCGAGGACAAGATCCGCGGCCTCACCCTCGGCGGCGACGACTACGTGACCAAGCCGTTCAGCCTCGAGGAGCTGGTCGCGCGGATCCGCTCGATCCTGCGCCGCTCCGGCCTCGCCGAGCCCGAGTCGAGCCGGCTGGTGTTCGAGGACCTCGAGCTCGACGAGGACGCCCACGAGGTCACGCGCGCGGGCGCGCCCGTCGAGCTGACCGCCACCGAGTACCGGCTGCTGCGCTACTTCATGCTCAACCCGCGCCGCGTGCTCACGCGGGCGCAGCTGCTCGAGCACGTCTGGGAGTACGACTTCGGCGGCGACGCGCGCGTGCTGGAGACCTACGTCAGCTACCTGCGCAAGAAGCTCGACGCCCACGGCGCGCCGCTGATCCACACCGTGCGCGGCGTCGGCTACGCGCTGCGGAGACCGCGCACG
>DATFQI010000016.1:0-4528 GCA_035264365.1 Solirubrobacteraceae bacterium | reverse complement strand
GCCGCGGTGAAGGCGATCAGGCCGGCGGTGAAGCCCTGGAAGTACCAGATCGTCGTCTGGTAGAGGGCGTAGATCAGGCCTGCGGCTCCGGCCAGCATCCCGCCCAGGAGGAAGGTCATCGAGATCGTCGTGTCGACGTTGATGCCCATCAGCCGGGCGGCCTCGGGATCCTGCGCGGTGGCGCGCATCGCCTTGCCGAGGCGGCTGCGCCCGATGAACGCGGTCATCAGCAGCAGCAGCGGGATCGTCACGCAGATCGAGAGCAGGTCGCCGTTGGTGATCGACACGCCGGCGATCGAGAAGACCTCGTGCTGGGAGCGGATCAGGTCCGTGATGCCCTCCTGCGAGCCGCCGCGCCACAGCAGGCCGACGTTCTGCAGGATGAAGGAGAAGCCGACGGCGGTGATCAGCGGCGCCAGCTTCGGCGCGTTGCGCAGCGGGCGATAGCCCACCCGCTCGATCATCGTGTTCAGGATCCCCGACGCGAACATGGCGAGGATGAGGATCACCAGCAGCGCGAGCGCCAGCAGGAGATAGCTCGTGTCCTGCGTCAGGCCGAAGGTCGTGAACAGGCTCGCCGAGACGAACGAGCCGATCATGAAGACCTCGCCGTGGGCGAAGTTGATCAGCTCGACGATGCCGTAGACGAGCGTGTAGCCGATGGCCACCAGCGCCCAGATGGCGCCGTTCGAGATGCCGTCGACGAAGTTGTTGCCGATCCGCGTCAGGTCGCCGTCGTTGACCAGGTCGTAGATCGCGAAGTAGACCGGGAGGGCGAGCAGGACGGCGATGAGGCCGTACGTCCCGATGAACGCTCTGAGCCGGTCGCCCTTTACTGCAGGGCTTGCGGGAACGGTTGCCGCTTCCATGGTTGTGGAGCTTCTCAGAACGCGGAGGGCCGGGGGCGGAAAGTTCGCCCCCGGCCGGTCCAGCGTCAGGAAGCGTGCCTAGTTGGCCGCTGCCTTGATGGTCTTGTCGAACTTCAGCTCGCCACCGTCGATCGAGTAGATGCCGTAGTCCGTGAGGGACGTGTCACCGTTCTCGTCGATGGAGTAGGTGCCGAGCACGCTCTGGCGGTCCTTCGTCTCGAAGATCGCCTTGAGGACGTCCTCCTTCTTGCCGCTGCCGGAGCGCTCGATCGCGTCCAGCGCCAGGCGCATGGCCTCGTAGCCGTAGATGGCGTACGGGTCCGGGTTCTTGTCGCCGTACTTCTTCTCGAAGTCGGCGAAGAACTGCTGGCCCTCCTCCGGGTACTCGTCCGGCGAGAGGGTCGCGACCGAGACCTTGACGCGCGACGCGACGTCGGCCGGGATGCCGCCCTCCTTCGGGTCCGAGAAGCCGGACTCGGCGACGCCGTCAGGGCCGTAGAGCTTCGCGTCCGGAAGGGCCGCCGCGAAGTCCTTGTAGATCTGCACCGCGTTGTTGGCGGTGATGCCCGAGTACACCATGCAGTCCGCGCCGGCGCCCTTGGCCTTGGCGGCCAGCGAGCGGTAGTTCGCCGCGTTCTTGTCGATCGCCTCGTTGGAGACGACGCTGAGGCCCTGCTCCTTCGCGGAGTTCTCGATGTTCCGCGAGAGGCCGGCCCCGTAGACCTCCTTGTCGTTCAGGACCTGCACCTTGGTGCAGCCATCCTCCTTCATGAGCGTCGCGAGCGCGGCGCCCTGGATGGTGTCCTTCGGGACGATGCGGGCGTAGGTGCGCTCGCCGGTCGGGTAGTACTTGTCCGGCTCGCCCGGCTCGGCGCCCGGCTCGTCGGTGGTGAGGCCCACGGCGGTGTTGGCCGGGGAGATCTGCGGCACGCCCGCCTCGTTGAGGATCGGGATCGAGACCGCGGAGCCGCCGGAGTTGAACTCGCCGAGGTAGACGGCCGTGGCGTCGTCCTGCGCCGCCTTGCGGGCGTTGGCGGAGACCGCCTCAGGAGTCCACGAGCCGGCCTGGGCCGTCGAGTCGTCGAGCGACTGGTACTTGACGGAGATGTCGCCGGCCTTGCCGCCGACCTGCTCCAGCGCCAGCTTGACGCCGTTCACCATCGCCGTCGTCTGCGGACGCGAGGCGCCCTGAAGCGGCAGCGACGAGTAGACGGTGACCGAGGAAGCGGCCTCGCCGCCACCGCCGCCGCCCCCACCGCCGCTGTCGTCATCGTCGCCGCACGCCGCTACGCCGAACGCGAGCGCGGCGACGAGGCAGCCTGACGCTGCCCAAGAACGTGAAATCAAGGAACCCCTCCTCAGGAGTCGTATGTGGGCGGCGATTCTACGCACGCCAAGAAGGTGCGGGCGTTAAGGTGCCATGAAGCGCGGCGGAACGGCTTGGCAGCGCCTCTCGGCGGCTGTGCAACGCGTCTCAGGAGGGCCGGTCGGGCTTCCGGTTGCCCGGGAGCGTCGGCCAGATGATGTGCGCCGCGGCGGCCAGGAGGACCATCACCATCGTGATCAGGAAGGCGTCGAAGGACTTCGCGCCGATCGCCCACAGGACGATCCAGATGACGAGGCCCGTGATGAGGGTGAGCAGGACGCCCATGCCGGCGGCAGACTAGCGCGTCAGCCCGGCGGCAAGCTCCGCGACCGCGGCGCCCGCGGCGGCGGCGGGCTCGTCCCCCGCGTCGGCGGCCTCGGCGGCCGCTCGCACGAGCCGCGAGCCGACGATCACGCCGTCGGCGCCCGCGTCGGCGGCCGCGCGGGCCTGCTCGGGCGTGGAGATGCCGAAGCCGAGCGCGACCGGGACGTCGGTGGCGCCCTTGGCGCGCGCGATCAGCATAGACGCGTCCCCATCCCCTCTCTCTCCGGTGGTCCCGGTCACGGAGACCGTGTAGAGGAACCCGCGCGCCCGGGCGCCGATCGCGGCGAGGCGGGCCTCGGGCGTGGTCGGGGCGGCGAGCGGGACGAGCGCGATCCCGGCGGCGTCGCAGGCCGCGAGCACCCCCGCGGCCTCCTCGAGCGGGAGGTCGGGCACGATCAGGCCGCTGATCCGGCGGACCGCGAGCTCGTCGGCGAAGCGCTCCACGCCGCGCGCGAGCATCGGGTTCGCGTAGCACATGAGCACCACCGGCAGCCGGTGCGCGAGCCGCGCGCCGACCTCGAGCACCTGGTGCAGGGTGGCTCCGGCGCCGAGCGCGCGCGTGGCGGCCGCGTGGATCACCGGGCCGTCGGCGAGCGGGTCCGAGAACGGCACGCCGAGCTCGACGAGGTCGGCGCCCGCGTCCGCGTAGGCCTCGCCGATCCGCGCGGAGGACTCGACGTCCGGGAAGCCGCCCATCAGGTAGGGCATCAGGGCGGCCCGGCCGGCGGCGCCCGCGAACGCCGCGGCGATCCGCTCGACACCGGTGTCGGTGGCCGTGCTCACGCGCCGCGCCCGATCGCCGCCAGCGCCTCGGCGAGGTCCTTGTCGCCGCGCCCGCTGAGGCAGATCAGGTCGACGTGGTCCGCCTCGCCGCGGACCTCCTCCGCCCCGGGCCCGAGCGCCCAGGCGACCGCGTGCGAGGACTCGAGCGCCGGCACGATCCCCTCGAGCTTCGCGACGCGCTGGAAGGCGGCGAGCGCCTGCGCGTCGGTGACGGCGACGTAGCGCGCGCGGCCGGTGTCGCGCAGCTGCGCGTGCTCGGGACCGGTGCCGGGGTAGTCGAGGCCGGCGGAGATCGAGTGCGCCTCGAGGATCTGACCGTCCTCGTCCTGCATGATCGCCGAGTAGGCGCCGTGCAGCACCCCGCCGCGCCCGCCGAGCGTCAGCGGCGCGCCGTGGCGGCCGGTGTCGATCCCGTCCCCCGCGGCCTCGACGCCGACCAGCGCCACCTCGGGGTCGCCGGTGAAGGGGACGAAGATGCCGATCGCGTTCGAGCCGCCCCCGACGCAGGCGATCACCCGCGAGGGCAGCCGGCCGATCGCCTCGAGCGCCTGTGCCCGCGCCTCGTCGCCGATCACGCGCTGGAGGTCGCGCACGAGTGCCGGAAACGGCGCCGGCCCGACCGCCGAGCCGATCACGTAGTGGGTGTCGGCGACGTTGGCGACCCAGTCGCGGATGGCGGCCGAGACCGCCTCCTTGAGGGTGCGGGCGCCGGCGTCGACGGGCTCCACGCGCGCGCCCATCAGGCCCATCCGCTCGACGTTGGGCTTCTGGCGGCGCATGTCCTCGGTGCCCATGTAGACGATGCACTCGACGCCCAGCAGCGCGCAGGCGGTCGCGGTCGCCACGCCGTGCTGGCCCGCGCCGGTCTCGGCGATGATCCGCGTCTTGCCCATGCGCGTGGCGAGCAGGCACTGGCCGAGCGCGTTGTTGATCTTGTGCGCGCCGGTGTGCAGCAGGTCCTCGCGCTTGAGGTAGACGGGGTGCCCGACCTCCCGCGAGAGGCGCTTGGCGTGGTAGAGCGGCGTCGGGCGCCCGGCGAAGTCGCGCAGCAGCGTGCCGAGCTCCTCCAGGAACGCCGGGTCCTCGCGCGCGGCGACCCACGCCGCCTCGAGCTCGGTCAGCGCCGGCATCAGCGTCTCCGGCACGTACTGGCCCCCGTAGGGCCCGAAGCGGTGCTCGACCGGCG
>DATFQI010000015.1:0-7867 GCA_035264365.1 Solirubrobacteraceae bacterium | reverse complement strand
GCGACGACGTTGTACGTGCTGCGGTGCGGGAGCAGCCGCCGGAAGAGGTGCCGGCCGCCGGAGACGTCGTCGGCGATCCCGGCCGCGGCAACGGCGCCCGTGGCCGCCGCCAGCGCCCGCGCCGAGCGCCCGCCGCGCGCGGCGGCGAGCCCCGCGAGCCCCGCGGCGGCGGCCATCAGGCCCAGCGGCACCCAGTAGGTTCCGTGTGCCCGTTCCACCTCAATCCGGGCGTCAGCACTCGAACCATCGAGGCGGTCACGGATCCAT
Source organism: Solirubrobacteraceae bacterium (assembly GCA_035264365.1). Lineage (GTDB taxonomy): Bacteria > Actinomycetota > Thermoleophilia > Solirubrobacterales > Solirubrobacteraceae > DATFQI01. The sequence continues at coordinate 7,600 of DATFQI010000015.1, read as the reverse complement.
TCCGCGGCGCGTTTCTCACCGTCCGACGCGGATGGGCGCTCGATCGCGGAGAGGTGCTCGACGGTGGCCCGGAGGCGGGCGATCGACTCCTGCATGGGACGCGGCAGGCTACCCTCCGGCGCATGGCCGCCGATCCCGACTGCAAGTTCTGCAGGATCGCCGCGGGCGAGGTTCCCGTCGAGCGGATCGCTGAGGACGAGCGGACGATCGCGTTCATGGACGCCGACCCGGCCACCCGCGGGCACGCGATCGTGATCCCGCGCCAGCACGCCGAGGGGCTCGAGGTGATCGGCGCCGAGGATCTCGAGGCCGTCGCGAGGACCGCGCAGCGGCTCGCGATCACGATGCGCGAGCGGCTCGACGCGGACGGCGTGAACCTGATCCGCGCCCGCGACGCCGACGGCGCGATCCACCATCTGCACGTGCACGTCATCCCGCGCTACGACGGAGACGGCCTGCGGTTGCCATGGGTCTCCAAGCCCGGCGACCGCGACGAGATCGAGGCCACGGCCCGCGAGCTCGCGGGGTGACGCCGTGAAGCGGGTCGCGATCGCGCTGCTTTTCCTGGCGCTGCTGCCGGCCGCGGCCGCGCACGCCCAGGTCGAGGCGATCGAGCCGACCTTCCAGCTGGATCGCAAGAAGGACGTGCGCGGCCCGCTGGACGTCGTCCGCGTCGCGATGAGCAAGCGCATCGACGGCTCGCTGCGCGGCGAGATCACGATGCGCAAGGCGTGGGAGGACGCCGACCTCGAGCGCGGCTCGCTGTGCCTGCGCTTCTACGTCAAGGCCGACCCCGAGTCACAGGCGCCCGAGTACCTCGCCTGCGCGACCCGCGGCCCGGACGGCGGGGCGCTCGCGGGCCGGGTCCTCCGCAACAAGGCCAACGGGCTCCCGCGCACGGTCGGCGGGGCGTTCGTGACCCGCCCCAGCGCGCGCACGATCCACTTCGGCTTCGAGCCCGACCTGATCCGCGACCCCGCGAAGCTGCGCTTCTCGGGCGAGAGCGTGTGGCGCGGCCCGCGCTGCCCGCGGACCACCGGCTGCCGGGACCTGGCGCCCGACGCACCCGATGCTCGCGACTTCCGCTTGCGTCGTGAAAGCGCTTCCGGATAGCGTCTGCATGTCAGGGCCGGAACCGAAACCAGATCCGGCCGAGGTATAGGGCGCGCAAGGGACGGACCGGACTTGTGCAACCACAGCAGCAAGTGGGGTCAGATCAGTGGGCACCGGTACGGTCAAGTGGTTCTCGGACGACAAGGGGTTCGGGTTCATCACGCCGGACGAAGGGGGACGCGACCTCTTCGTCCATTTCTCGGGGATAACCGGCGACGGCTATCGCTCGCTCGCGGAGGGCGCGAAGGTGTCCTACGAGGAGGAGAACGGGGACAAGGGCCCCAAAGCCGTCAACGTGACGAAGATCTAGCGACGCGCGCAGGTCACCGGGTGCCGTTTCCGGTGACCGGAGCGCGAGACCGAATCTCCGGTGGCGTCCTCGTGTTGAATGCGGGGATGCCACTGAGAGCCCTCCTGGCCGCCGCCTGCGTGGCGCTCGCCTGCGCCGCCGCGGCCTCCGCCGCCTCCGCGAAGATCGTCGAGGTCGGCCAGGCGCCGACCGAGGCCGTCCCGACCTGTCCCGCCAGCCCGTGCCTGGCGGTTTCGCGCACGACCGGCTACCAGGCCAAGGTCGTGGACAGCCGCGATCACTACGTGATCCCCGCCAACGGCCGGATCGTCGCCTTCTCGATCCGCCTGGGCGCGCCCAACAAGCGCCAGATCAAGTTCTTCGAGGACAACTTCGGCAAGGCGTCGGCCGGCCTGACCGTGATCCGCCGCGGCGAGCGGCTGTTCGGGCGCGTCGTCGGCGCCAGCCCGGTCTACCAGCTCTCGGACTACTTCGCACAGACCGTGCAGTTCCCGCTCGACCGCGCGATCAAGGTCGAGAAGGGCAACATCATCGGGCTCACCGTCCCGACCTGGGCGCCGGCGCTGTCGGCGCTGACCGAGGACGGCAGCTCGTGGCGCGCCAGCCGAGGCCTGAAGAGCTGCGACGACACCGACCGCCAGACCGCGCAGCCGACCGTCGGGGCGCTCACGCAGTACCGCTGCCTCTACCGCGCGCGGCTGACCTACACCGCGACGCTGATCACCGACCCCAAGCCGAACAAGCCGGCGAAGAAGACGACCGTCGGCGGCTAGCGGCTAGCCCCGCCGGCCCTCGAGCTTCGGCGGCACCGGCGCCGCCAGCCGCACGCCGACCGCGCGGTCGGGGACCGAGGGGCGGCCGACGCCGAGCAGGTCCAGCAGCGCGTCGATCACGTCGGGGTCGAACGTCGTGCCGGCGCCGGTGCGCAGCTGGTCCATCGCCTGCTCCCGGGTGAGCGCCTGCCGGTAAGGGCGCGGGGTCATCATCGCCTCGAAGGAGTCGCAGGCGAGGATGATGCGCGAGCCGATCGGGATGTTGTGGCCGCGCAGGCGGTCCGGGTAGCCCGAGCCGTCCCAGTGCTCGTGCTCGTGGCGCACGATCGGGGCGAGCGAGGCCAGCTCGGGGATCCGCAGCAGGATCCGCTCGCCGGCGACCGGGTGCTCGGCCATCACGGTCCACTCCTCCTCGGTCAGCGGGCCGCGCTTGTGCAGGATCTCGTGCGGGACGCCGAGCTTGCCGACGTCGTGCAGCAGCGCCGCGTGGGCGATCCGGTCGACCTTGGTGCTCTCCAAGCCGAGGATCATCGCCACTCCGCGGGCGAGGTGGACGACCGTCTCGGAGTGGTCGCGCGTGTAGTGGTCGCGCTCCTCGATCGCCGCCGCAAGCGCCTGGACGGCGGCCGGCGAGCCCCGGTCGGCGTGCAGCAGCGCCAGCTCGCGCTCGATGTCGGCGTTGGCGATCGCGACGCGGCCCTTGCCGGTGCGCTTGGCCAGCAGCAGCGCACGGTCGGCGTGCTCGAGCAGCATCGCCGCGTCGAGCGGCTCGTGCCACTGGGCGACGCCGAGCGAGCAGGCGCCGGCGAGCTCCAGCCGCGAGCCGGGCACGGTCTGGGCGGCCACCGAGTCGCGCACGCGCTCGGCCACCTGGCTGGCGGCCTCCTCGTCGCTGCCCGGCAGCAGCAGCACGAACTCGTCGCCGCCGTAGCGCGCGACCTGGTCGTACGGGCGCAGCTCGGCGCGCAGCAGGTCGGAGACGCCGCGCAGCAGCTCGTCGCCGGCCTGGTGGCCGCGCGAGTCGTTGACGCGCTTGAAGTCGTCGAGGTCGAGGATCACGCAGCTGAGCACGGTCCCGTCGCGCTGCGCGCGGGCGATCTCCTCGCGCAGGCGGACCTGCATCGCGCCGTGGTTGAGCAACCCCGTGAGCGCGTCGGTGCGGGCGGCCTGCTGGACCTCCTCGTAGGTCTCGGCGTTGCAGCACGCGACGGTGGCGAGGTCGGCGATCGCCTCGAGCGTGCGCACGTCCTCGGCCTCGATCCGCCGCTGCGTGGTCCAGCCGACCGACAGCGCGCCCTTGAGCTCGTCGTTCCAGGCCATCGGCACGGCCACGGCGGAGCGGAACGCCGCCAGCGACTCGTGCCCCCCGGGGACGACCGTCTCGCCGTGGTAGTCGGCGGTCATGAAGGCGCGTCCCGTGGCCAGGACCTGGCCGGCGGCGCCCTCGCCCGCGGCGAGCGCGATGCCGTGCCAGCCGTCGGCGACGTTGTGGCCTGCCGTGGCGACGCCACCCGTCTCCGCGTTGCCGAGGTAGACCCCGGCGATGTCGCCGTCGACGGCCAGGGCGGCCTCGCGCGCCAGCGTGCGCAGCACCTCGCCGAGCTCCAGCGACGCGTTGAGCGCCCGAGCGGCGCGCACCAGCGCCTCGTCCTGGCGGGCGCGCGAGCGGGCGCGCGCCTCCGCCTCGAGCCGGCCGAGGCCGGCCCCGGTCAGGTCGGCCAGCGCGACCGCCAGCGCGAGCTCCTTCTCGTCGAGCACCCGCCGCTCGCGATGGATCGCGATCGCGACCTGGCGAACCTCTCCGCCCCAGGCGACGGGCAGGAACAGCACCGAGGCGGCGTCGAAGCGCTCCACGAGGTCCGGGCGCAGCTCGGCGCTGCCGCGGGCGTCGGCGATGTGCAGCGGGGCGCCGGTGCGGACCACCCGCGCCGTGCCGGACGCGGCGCCGTCGTCGAGCGCCTGCTCGTAGCCCTCGGCGTCGCCGCGCATCGCGCGCGCCGCCCCGCTGCCGCCGCCCTGGGCGACCTCGAACATCAGGACCTGGTCCGCGGCGAGCGCATCGTGCAACGCGTTCGTCAGCGCCGAGCGGACGCCGTCCGCGTCCCCCGCCGCCACCGATGCGCGCGCGAGCAGGCTCACGCAGGCCGCGACGTCGCGGCGGGCGTGGTCCTGCCGGGCTTCGGGGGTGGGGGGAGCGGGAATCGAGTCGGGAACGGCGGAGCCTCCCTCACGCGAGGGTCAGCTCGTGTATCGGCCGCCGGACGGGCGCGCTTGATGCGGCTAACCGTCCATTTATCGCGCTCTGAGCGGGATTCAGCAGGCGCCGGGGTTCTGCGCGCAGAAGTCCTCGAACTGCTGCGCCTCGGAGCCGGCGGGCGGTGCCGTGTCGTTCGTCGCCGAGTCCTCCTCCGCCGGGGCGGTCGCGCCGCCGCTGTCGGTGCCGGAGGTGTCGCTGGAGGCGGTGTCGCCGGTGTCCGGGCTCGGGGCCGTACCGGTCGAGCCACTCTGGTCGCTCGGGGCGGTCGTGTTGCCGGGCTCCGGCGTGGCGGTGGGCGTCGGTGTGGCGTCCGCGTCGGCGTTCCCGCCGGACTCGACCGTCTCGGACGGGATCGACACCTCGACGGGCGGCCCGGGGACCTCCTCGTAGTCGACCTCGCTGCCGCCGCAGCCGGCGGCGAACGCAGCAAGGGCGACGGTGCAGAGCAGGGCTGTTGCGGATCGAGCCGCGCGCATGGGAAGAACGGGGACTAGCGGGGCAGAGCCGTCATGCGGCGGCCGCAGGTCGGGCACTCGTTGAGGTCCAGCTGGGCGGGCTGGTCGCACCAGTTGCAGAAGCGCAGGTTCTCCACGGCCCACGGCAGCTGCGACTTGGAGGGCGGCAGCGGGAGCAACTTGCCCACCGCCTCCAGCGGCTCCCCGGTCTCGCGATCCACGTAGGAACGGCCGGGCTCGCCCTCCAGGATGACCTCACGGCCCGTCGACGGCGCCCGCAGGCGATATCTCTGCCGGTTCATCGCGGCGAACCGTAGCAGGGGCTCCGGCGCGTACCCTGCACCCGCTCATGCGCATCCTCGTCTTCCACGGCTACCTGCTCGGCGGGACCGGCTCCAACGTCTACAACGCCGCGCTCGCGGAGGCTCTCGCGCGCGCCGGGCACGAGGTCCACCTGCTCAGCCAGGACCGCGACCCGCTTGCTCACGACTGGGTCGACGCCGCCGGCGACTGGGACGGCGGGGAGCTGGCCGTCGAGACGCGCCGCGAGGGTGGGCGGGCTCCCATCGTGACCGTCTACCGTCCCGACATCGCGGGCCTGCTGCCCCTGTACGTCGCCGACCGCTACGACGGCATCGAGGCGCGCCCGTTCCCCGACCTCAGCGACGCCGAGCTCGACCGCTACCTGGAGCGCAACGTGGCCGCCGTGCGCGAGGTCGCCGAGCGCGTGCGCCCCGACGTCGCGCTGGCCAACCACCTGGTGATGGGCCCGGCGATCCTCGCCCGGGCGCTCGACGGCGTGCCGTACGCGATCAAGGTCCACGGCAGCGCCTTGGAGTACACCGTCAAGCCGCACCCGGAGCGGTTCCTGCCGTTCGCGAAGGAGGGCCTCGCGGGCGCGCGCGGAGTGCTGGTGGGCTCGCGCCACACGGGCGAGAGCCTGTGGGCCGCGCTCGGCGATCCGGAGCTGCCCGGCCGCACGCGGCTGGGGCCGCCCGGCGTGGACGTGGGCCGCTTCGTGCCGCGCGACGCCGACGAGGCGCGCGCGGGGCTCGACGGCCTGCGCGAGCGGCTCGCCGCAGCCGGCGCGGCCGCCGCGCCCGCGGCCGTCGAGGGCTCCTCGTTCGTGCGCCGCGCCGGCGAGGCCGCCACCGCTCTAGGCACCCTCGCGCCGGACGACCGGCTCGTCGTCTTCGTGGGCAAGCTGATCGCCTCCAAGGGCGTCGAGCTGCTGCTCGCGGCCTGGCCGCTCGTGCTCGCGCGCGAACCCGCGGCTCGGTTGGTGATCGTCGGGTTCGGGGCTTTCCGGGAGGGGTTGGAGGCGCTCGCCGGGCAGCTCGCGGCCGGCGACCTGGCGGCCGTGCGCGCCGCCCGCGGCGAGCAGGGCCAGGGGCTGCCGTACCTGCAGGCCTTCCTCGACGGCCTCTCCGACGAGGCCGCCTACGTGGAGGCCGCGCGCGGCCTCGCCGACCGGGTCGTGTTCGCGGGCCGGCTCGACCACGCCGAGCTCGTCGACCTGCTGCCGGCCGCAGAGGCGATGGCCGTCACCAGCACGTTCCCCGAGGCGTTCGGGATGGTCGCCGCCGAGGCCGCCGCCTGCGGGGCGCTCCCAGTCGTGGCGCGGCATTCCGGCCTCGGCGAGGTCGCCCGCACGCTCGCGGCGGCGGTGCCGGAGGAGGCGCGCGGCTGGCTGACCTTCGACCTCGGTGCGGGCGCCGTGCCCGAGCTCGCCGACGCGCTCTCCGGCTGGCTCGCGGCCCCCGAGGATCTCCGCGCGCGGACCCGCGAGGCGATCGTCGAGGCGACCCGCGAGCGCTACTCCTGGGACGGCGTCGCCCGCACCGTGATCGCCGCAGCCCAGGGCGACCTGGACGACCTCCCCGAGCCCTGAGCCGCCGCTCGCACTTCCGGCCCGGCCGCCCGCCGCGGCGCCGTGCGGGAGCGTGGCGCGGCGCCCGCTCGTACACGGCGCGCCGAACCGCCCCCGGCTCAGTTAGGATTCCGCGCCGATGGTGAGGAGAACGGTCCGGGGATGGGCGCTGGGCGCCTGCGTGATCGGCGCTGCGGCGCTCTTCGCAGGCTGCGGCAGCGGCCTCGGCGATCGCGGCGACAACGTGATCAACGGCAAGCAGCTGTTCGTCGCCAAGTGCGGCGCCTGCCACGTCCTCAACCGCGCCGGGACCAAGGGCGTCACTGGCCCGAACCTCGACCAGGCGTTCGCCCGCGCCCGCCAGGACGGGTTCGGCGACAGCACCTTCGAGGGCATGGTCCACCGCCAGATCCTCCAGCCCGGCCGCCGCCCGCAGGTCGACCCGGCGACCGGCAAGTCCGTTCAGATGCCGGCCAACGTCGTGAAGGGCGAGGACGCGCGCGACGTCGCCGCCTACGTGGCCAGCGCCGTCGCCAAGGGCGGCGAGGACCAGGGCGCGCTCGCCTCGATCGGCGCCGCCGAGGCCAAGGGCACGGCCAAGGAGAAGAACGGCAAGCTCGAGATCCCGGCCGACCCCGGCGGCGCGCTCGCCTACACCTTCGCGAGCGCCCAGGCCAAGGCCGGCCAGCTCGAGATCGACTCCAAGAACGACTCCTCGATCCAGCACGACATCGCGGTCGAGGGCAACGGCGTCGACGAGAAGGGCGAGGTCGTCTCCAACGGCGGCGTCTCGCAGATCTCCGCCGACCTCCAGCCCGGCGA
>DATFQI010000014.1:0-9509 GCA_035264365.1 Solirubrobacteraceae bacterium | reverse complement strand
CGATGACCTCGACTCGGCGCGGACGATCCGCGAGGAGCTCGTCGGCGGCCGCGCGGACCACGAGTGGGCCGGCGACCCGGCCTTCCGCTCGGTGCTCGACGGGCTGTTGGGCGGCGTCGAGCTGCGCCGCTTCCCGCAGGGCGTGGACACCCCGATCGCGCCGCTCTCGGGCGGCGAGCGACGCCGCATCGCGCTCGCGCGCACGCTGCTCGACGACCCCGAGCTGCTGCTGCTCGACGAGCCCACCAACCACCTCGACGTCGAGGGCGTCGACTGGCTCGCCCGCCACCTCGCCGCGCGCCGCGGCACGCTGCTGGTCGTCACCCACGACCGCTGGTTCCTCGACGCCGTCTGCACCGCCACGTGGGAGGTGGCCGACGGCGGCGTGCACCAGTACGAGGGCGGCTACGCGGCCTACGTGCTGGCGCGCGCCGAGCGCGGGCGGATCGAGGCGGTGCGCGAGGAGCGCCGCCAAGGGCTGCTGCGCAAGGAGCTCGCCTGGCTGCGCCGCGGCCCGCCGGCGCGGACCTCCAAGCCGCGCTTCCGGATCGACGCCGCCGAGGCCCTGATCGCCGGTGAGCCCGAGCCGCGCGACAAGACCGAGCTGCTGCGCTTCGCGAGCTCGCGGCTCGGCGACCGCGTGCTCGACGCGGTCGAGGTGTCCGTCGCCTACGACGGCGCGCCGGTGCTGGCCGGGGCGACGTGGCGGCTCGGGCCGGGCGAGCGGGTCGGGCTCGTCGGCGTCAACGGCTCCGGCAAGACGACGCTGATCCGGCTGCTCTCCGGCGATCTCGCTCCGGACGCCGGCGTGGTGGAGCGCGGCGCGACGGTGAAGCTCGCGCTGCTCTCCCAGGACACGGCCGAGATCCCCGGCGGGCTGCGCGTGCTGGAGGCGCTCGAGGAGATCAAGGGCCGCGCGCGGCTCGGCGACGGGAGCGAGCTGACCGCCGGCCAGCTCGCGGAGCGCTTCGGGTTCCGCGGCGAGAAGGGCCGCACGCTCGTGCGCGACCTCTCGGGCGGCGAGCGCAGGCGCCTGCAGCTGATGCGCCTGCTGATGGGCGAGCCGAACGTGCTGCTGCTCGACGAGCCCACCAACGACCTGGACATCGACACGCTGCGCGCGCTCGAGGACCTGCTCGACGGCTGGCCCGGCACGCTCGTGGTGGTCAGCCACGACCGCTACTTCGTCGAGCGGGTCTGCGACGACGTCTACGCGCTGCTCGGCGACGGCGGCGTGCGCCACGTGCCGGGCGGGATCGAGCAGTACCTGGAGCTGCGGCGCATCGAGGCCGCCGCGGCCGAGCCGCCGCCGCGAACCGCCCCGCGCGGGGGCGGCGCCCCGGTTGGCGCCGTGCTGCGTGCCGCGCGCAAGGAGGTCGCGCGGATCGAGCGCGCGCTCGAGAAGCTCGCCGTGCGCGAGCAGGCGCTGCACGCGGAGATGGCCGCCGCCGCGACGGACCACGAGCGGCTGCGGGCCCTGCAGGCCGAGCTCGACGCCGTCGCGACCGAGCGGGAAGATGCCGAGGCCGCCTGGCTGGAGGCGGCCGAGACCGCGGAGGGAGACCGATGACCGACATGGACGCGCTCGAGGCCCTGGTGGGCGAGTGGACGGCGGAGGCCGTGGACCCGGGCACCGCCGAGCCGGTCCGCGGCGAGATGACGGTCGAGTGGCTCGAGGGCGGCGGCTACCTCGTCCAGCGCACGACGATGGAGAACCCCGTCTTCCCGCGCACCCTCGCCATGTTCGGCCCGGACCGCAGCGGCGAGCGGATCGTCCAGCACTACTTCGACTCGCGCGGCGTAGCGCGCGTCTACGACGTCGCGTTCGAGGCGGGCGTGCTCACGCTCTCGCGCGACGACGAGGACTTCGCGCAGCGCTTCATGGGCCGCTTCAGCGACGACGGCAGCACGATCGAGGGCGCCTGGGAGCGCACGGAGCCCGACGGCACCTGGATCCACGACTTCGAGCTGACGTACCGCAGGAAGGGCTAGCGCCCGAGCGTGCGCAGGAACGTGTCGGCGTGCTCCTGCACGGCGGCGAGCGCCTCGCGCACCTCGGCCAGGCCGGCGCGCAGCTCCGGATCGCCGACCTCGACCGGCCGCATCGAGTCCTGCAGCTCGCTCAGCCGGTCGTCGGCGTCGGCGACAGCGTCGGCGGCGTCCTCGACGAGCTCGCGCGGCTGCGCGGCCGCGTGCGACGGCTGCCGCGGCGCCAGCGCCCTGGCGTCGAGCCCGTGGCGCTCCGCGAAGCCCGAGTGGGTGCGCCGCGCGCGCCCGAACGCCCGCTGGACCGGCCGGAACAGCTGCTCCTCGAGCCGGTCGGCGCTGCCCTCGTCGAGCCGCTCGTAGGCGGCCTCCACCAGCGCCAGCGCGGCGCCGATGTCCTCGGCGGCCTCCGCGACCGTCTCCAGCAGCTCCTGGCGCGCCTCGCGCGCGATGTAGGACATACCGAGACAGTAGAACGCGATTTGCGCAACACTGCTCACCGTGTTGGGGACGCTGCTCGGAGCTGTGCTGGCGCTGTCGCCGGGGGCGCAGGCCGCACAGGAGCCGATGTGCCGCCCGCTGCCCGAGCGACCGCGGCCGACGAAGGTCGAGATCTACCAGCAGATCCGCGAGGCGCACGGCTTCCGCCACGACCGCGCCTACGTCCGCCGGCTCATGAAGCGCGGCGTCTACACCCGCGACATCGAGCGCTTCCCGGTGACGCGGCGCGAACGGCGCTACGTCGAGCTGCGCGGCCGGCTCGACCTCGGGCGGCGGGCCTACCGCTACCTGGCGCGGCGGCCGGCGATCGACGGCGGCACCTCGATCGAGGATGCGTGGCCGCGCGACCCGTACCTCCTCGTGCGCGTCACGCGCGACCGGGCGAAGCATGCGCGGGCGATCCGCCGGCTGGCCCTCCAGCCACGGTACGTGCGCATGAAGCTCGTCGAGCTCAGCGAGCGCGCCCTCGACCGCCTGCGCGACCGCATCGACACGAGGGCGGCGGCGCGCGACGGGATCCACGTCAAGATATCCAGCTATGACACAGACGCCGCGAAGGTCGACCTCCAGGTGATCACCGAGCGCGCGGACGCCGCCGCCTACTTCCGCGAACGCTACGGGCCGCGGATCCGCGTGCGCGTGATCGCGAGGACGCTCACCTCCCCCGGCTGCGCCGGTCTGTGGGACGCCACGGCCGGCCCGGGGCCGAACGAGGTCACGATCGGCTGGGAGGGCGGCGGCGGCGCCACGTTCGACCACGCGCAGGTCGCCGAGTACGACGACCGAGTCGTGATCGGCGTCGTGGCGCAGCTCCCGAACGGGTTCCGGACGGCAGACCTGCGGCGCGAGCAGGCCGTCGTGACGCTCTCGCGCCCGCTCGGCGACCGCGCGGTGATCGACGCCACCACGGGCAGGACGCCGCGGGCGCCGTGACCGCCTAGAGGGCGGCGAGGACCGCCTCGAGCTCCGCGACGACGTCGCCGGAGAGCTTGACGGCGGCGCGGTGGTCGTAGGGCGTGGCGCCCATCGTGACGATCGCGATCGCGCCGCCGGTGTCGAGCGTGACCTGCGGCAGCTCGGCGACCGGCCAGACCTCGAGCGAGGAGCCGACGCACAGCAGCAGGTCGGCGCGGGCGGCGAGCTCGTAGCCGCGCTGGATCTCGGCCTCCGGGAGCAGCTCGCCGAACAGCGTCACGTCGGGCTTGAGCGGCCGGCCGCAGTCGCAGCGCGGGATCCCCTCGGGGTCGGCGTCCATCCGCTCGCGGGTCGCGTGCAGCGGGAACGAGGCCCCGCAGGACAGGCACGAGGCGGTCGCGACCGAGCCATGGACCTCGATCGGGTCGCTGCCCGCCACGGCGTGCAGGCCGTCGATGTTCTGCGTGATCACGGCGTCGAGCTTGCCGCGGCGCTCGAGCTCCACCAGCGCGCGGTGCGCACCGTTGGGCTGCTTGCCGTCGAGGATCGCGAAGCGCTGCCCGTAGAACCCCCAGAACCGCCCGGGGTCGCGCCGCCAGACGGAGATGTGCGCGACCTCCATCGGGTCGACGTTCGCCCACAGCCCGGTCCCGGGCGAGCGGAAGTCCGGGATCCCCGAGGGCACGGAGATCCCGGCGCCCGTCAGCGCCACCACCGAGTCCGCCGCCCGGATCAGCCCGGCGAGCCCGGCGGGCTCATTCATCTTCCTTGGAACCTCGGCGTGCGCTTGGCGAGGAAGGCCGAGATGCCCTCCTTCGCGTCCTCGGACGTGAAGGCCTCGACGAAGCCGGCCTTCTCGGCCTCGATGCCCTCGTCGAGGTCGCCGGCGTGCGAGACGCGCTTGATCTGCTCGAGCGCGACCGGCGCCTGCTGGGCGAGCTTGCGGCCGAAGTTGAGCGCGGCGTCGAACAGCTCGTGGTCAGGGACGACCGTGTTCACGAGCCCGTACTCGAACGCCTCGGTCGCCGAGATCGGCTCGCCGACCGTGTTCATCTCGAGTGCCTTGGCCGGCCCGACGAGCCGCGGCAGCCGCTGCGTGCCCCCGAAGCCCGGGATGATCCCGAGCGCGACCTCCGGCTGGCCGAACGACGCCGAGAAGCCCGCGATCCGCACGTCGCAGGCCATGGCGATCTCGCAGCCGCCTCCGAGCGCGAGCCCGTTGACCGCCGCGATCGTCATCACGCGCGAGCGCTCCCAGGTGCGGAACAGCGAATGCGCGCGGTCGAGCAGCTCGCGGCCGCCGGCGCCATCCATCTTCGTGAACGCCTTGATGTCGGCGCCGGCACAGAACAGCGCCGGGTTCGGCGAGGCGACGACCATCGCCCGCGCGCTGCCCTCGACGTCCTCCCACGCCTTCTCGAGCGCGTCGACGACGTCCGGGGAGAGCGAGTTGGCGGGCGGGTTGTCGAGCCACAGCACGGCGACGTCGCCGCGGCGGTCGAGCTTGACCGGCGCCTGCTCGTAGCCGGCCTCGGGCTGCGGGTACGGGTAGAAGCCCTGCCCGCTCTTGGCGCCGAGGCGCCCCTGGGCGACCAGCCGGCGCAGGATCAGCGGCGGCTCGAAGTGCTCGCCCCACTCGTCCTCGGCCTGCTCGAGCGCGGCCAGCACGTCGTCGAGCCCTTGCCCGTCGGCGCGCGCGAAGGGCCCGGGGGCCATCCCCGTTCCCATCATCATCCCGAGGTCGACGTCGCGGATCCCGGCGACTCCCTCCTCCACCACCAGGCACGCCTCGACGAGCGCCTTCAGCGTGAAGCGGTCGGCCAGCTTCGGGTCGATCTCCTCAGTGCTCATAGAAGCCCTTCCCGCTCTTGGCGCCGAGCTCGCCCTTGGCGACCAGCTCCTCCATGCCCTTGTGCACGTAGAAGCGGTCGCCGTAGGCGTCGGCCATGTCGCGCGCGACCTTCACGACGGTGTCGAGGCCGCTCATGTCGGCGACCTGGAAGACGCCCATCGGCATCCCGGCCTGCTCCTTGATGAACGCGTCGAGCGCCTCCGGCGAGGCGCCCGTCTCGTCCTGGTAGCGCCAGACCTCCGCGGCCGTCGAGGTCAGGATCCGGTTGACGACGAAGCCGGGGCACTCGGCGCAGCGGACCGCCGTCTTGCGGATCGTCTGGGCGAAGTTCGAGGCCGTCTGCAGCGTCGCCTGCGAGGTCTCCTCCCCCTCGACGATCTCGACCAGCCGCATCGCCGAGGCGGGCCAGAAGAAGTGGAAGCCGACGACCTTGTCGGGCCGGTTGGTGGCGTCGCCGATCTCCGAGATCGAGAGGCCGGAGGTGTTGGAGGCGAGCACGGCGTGGCCGGGCGTGGCCGCGTCCAGGTCGGCGAAGACCTCGTGCTTGATCTCGATCCGCTCGGGCACCGCCTCGACGACGAAGTCGACGTCGCCGAAGCCGTCGTAGGAGGTGGTGCCGGTGATCCGGGCCAGGGTGGCCTCGACCTGCTCGAAGCCCTGCTCGGCCGTGAGCTTCTCCTTGGAGACCAGCTTGCCGACCTGGGCCTCCGTCACCGCGCGGGCCTTCTCCAGCCCCGCGTCCACGTACTCCTGGTCGACGTCCTTCAGCAGGACGGGAATGCCGGCGGCCGCGATCACCTGGGCGATCTCCCCGCCCATGACGCCCGCGCCGACGGCCGCGGCTTTGAAGACGAACATCCGCCGGACCCTAGATGATCGATCCCGTGGCCGCCGCGCCTCCTCGGTCCTGGATCGTGGATGCCGGCCGGTGCCCGCCGAAGGGGAATAGTGGTCGATCCCACAGGCCCCTTCGGCGGGTGCCGGCCGGCGCCGCGAGACAGCACCGAGGTGGTGCGGGGGTCATGGGATCGATCATCCCCGGTCGGGCCCGAACTGGATCTCCGCCTTGCGCTCGTTCGCGAAGCGCGTCACGGTGCGCCGCAGAGCGTCGCCCATCGCGCGGCGGACGAACAGCAGGTCGACCAGGGGCGTGAGCGGCGTGCGGTCCTTGATCCGGTACTCGAGCGAGAGGGTGACCTCCACGGTCTCGGGCCCGGGCTCGAACTTCACGGTCTGGCGGCCGGTCATCGTGGCGTCCTCGACCTCGAGCGTCTGGCCCGTGCGCATCTCGTACACGACGACGCGCTCGACGACGCGGCCGCGCCCGCCCGGCGGGGAGTCCCAGACGAGCTCGGCGCCGCGGGCGGGCCAGCCGTCCGAGAGCGAGACGACGTGGCCGAAGCCGTCGATCCACGCCTGCCAGCGGTGCGGGTCGTACCAGAGCGCCTCCGCCTCGGCCGCCCGCCCGGGCACGCTGATCGACGCCTTGGCGCGCCCCATCAGCCGGCGAGCTCCGCCCGGATGGCGTCGATCGAGGCGGCGATCCGGTCCAGGCGCGGCGCGAGCTCGGCGGACAGCCGGCGCAGCTCGTCACGGCCGGCCTCCGTGGCCCGGTAGAAGCGGCGCGAGCGCCGCTCGGGGTGCTCCCACTCGCCGGCCACCAGGCCCTGCTGCTCGAGCGAGCGCAGCAGCGGGTACATCGTGTTCGGGTTGACGTGCAGCGCGCCGCCGGTCAGCGACTCGATGCGCTCGATCAGCTGGTTGCCGTACGCCGGCTCGCGCGCGGTGAAGTGCAGCACCAGCAGGGGGAGCAGGCCGGCGCGGCGCAGGTCGCCGATCAGCGGGTCGGTCGATCCGGCGCCGCGGGCGCCGGGCGCGGGCTGATCGACCGCCGCCCGCGCCGCCTCCAGCCCGGTGGCGGAGGCAGCGTTCGTCGTCCTGTGGGACCTTGGCGGCACCCGCGTAATTTGGCCGCGTTTTCCCGTCCTCGCAAGCTCGGACAGGAAAGCCGCAGTTACCACTTAGGCGGCGGCGGGCTCCTCGATCCGGCGCGGGAGCAGCGTCTCGCGCGCGATCACGAGCCGCTGGATCTGCGACGTGCCCTCGTAGAGCTGCATGATCTTGGCGTCGCGCATCAGCTTCTCGACGGGGTACTCCTTGATGAAGCCGTAGCCGCCGTAGACCTGCACGGCGTCGGTGGCGACCTCCATCGCGGTGTCGGCGGCGAAGCGCTTGGCGTGCGAGGACTCGAGCGTGTTGCGGCGGCCCTGATCGAGCAGCACGGCCGAGTTCCAGGTGGCCAGGCGCGACAGGTGCACCTTCGTCGCCATGTCGGCGATCATGAACTGGATCGCCTGGTGCATCGCGATCGGCACGCCGAACTGCACGCGCTCCTTCGAGTAGTTCGTCGCGAACTCGAACGCGGCGCGCGCGATGCCGGTGGCCATGGCCGCCACGCCGGGGCGCGTGCGGTCCAGGGTCATCATCGCGATCTTGAAGCCCTTGTTCTCCTCGCCGATCAGATGGTCGGCCGGGATCTCGGTGTCGTTGAAGGTGATGGTCGCGGTGTTGGACGCCCGCTGGCCCATCTTGTCCTCCTTCTTGTCCACCGTGACCGTGTCGTCCTTGGGCACGATGAAGCAGGAGATCCCGCGGTGGCCGGCCTCCTTGTCGGTCTTGGCGTAGACCGAGAACCAGTCGGCGTAGCCGCCGTTGGTGATGAAGCACTTGGAGCCGTTGATGACGTACTTGTCGCCCTTGCGGACGGCCGTCGTGCGCATCCCAGAGACGTCGGAGCCGGCGTCGGGCTCGGTCAGGCAGAAGGAGGCGAGCTTGAAGTCCTCGGTGAGCATCCCGAGGTACTTCTGCTTGAGCTCGTGCGAGCCGGCCAGCGCGAGTGGCGCGGAGGCCAGCCCGTTGGCGCCGAGCGACGTGGTGATGCCGGAACAGCCCCACGACAGCTCCTCCTCGATGATGCAGCCGTCGAGGTAGGACCCGCCGGGACCGCCGTACTCCTCCGGGACGTGCGTGTTCATCAGGCCCGTCTCCCACGCCTTGCGCAGGACCTCCTCGGGCCAGGCGCCGTCCTTGTCGTACTCCCAGGCGACTGGACGGATCTCCTTGGCGGCGAAGTCATGGGCCATCTCGCGGATGGCCTTCTGCTCGTCGGTCAGGGTGAAATCGACCACGGTGTTCGGCTCCTCGGGTTCGTGCGCGATTGACTGGTCAGTCAACGCCTGGGGCAATGGTACCCCGTTCAGCCGAAGAAAGCCCACAAAACAAGCGCGATGGAGGCGATCAGCACGACCGCGGTGACGATCGCCAGCGGGTACTGGTCCGGGAACAGCACCGGGCGCCTCGGAGCCATCGTCCTGCGTCGCAGGCGTCGCCACATGGGCACAATCTGCCATGGATGCAGGAAGCCTTCGGCATCGTGATCTTCGTGGTGGTCGGCGTCAGCGTCGTGATCGCCGTGATCTCGTTGTTCGGGCGCTCGCGTCTGTACGACGACATCGGGCGCGGCGGGCTGTCGATCGGCGAGGACCGGGACCTGCGTCCGCGCGCCGGCGCCGAGCCTCCGCCGGTCTCCGCCGCCGAGCGCGAGGAGGACATCCGCCAGATGCTCGAGGCCCGCAACGCGCGCCGGGCGGCCCAGGGCCGCCCGACGGTCGACGTGGAGCGCGAGCTCGCCGAGCTCACCGGTGCGGGCGGGGCGGCATCCTCGGATCCTGAGATCCTCGACGAGGTCCGCCAGCTCGTCGAGGCCCGCAACGCGCGGCGCGTCGCCCGCGGCCAGGAGCCGCTCGACGTGGAGGCCGAGATCGCGCGTCAGCTCCGCGATCTCCCCGGGTAGGCTGCCGCGCATGGCCGACGTCCGCCGCTACGAGCTCGAAGAGCTCGCCAACCGCCCTGGCACCTACTACAACCCGACGACCGAGGTCGTGGTCGTGGTCGACGACTCGACCGCGATCGACACCGGCCTGGTCGAGGAGGACGACGAGCAGGAGTGGGTCCTGCTCGGCGACGAGCCGGCGGTCGACGAGAACAAGCGCGACGAGCTGATCACGGCCTTCGAGACCCGCAGCGTCGGCACCGGGCCCGACACCGACGACGACGTCGTCGAGGAGGAGGACGAGCTCGAGCCCGACCCGGACGAGGGCGGGTACTAGCCCGCCGTCTCGAGCCCCACCGCGCGCGCCTGCTCGGCGAGCGCGTCGCGGACCGCGTGCAGGGCGGGCCGCTCGGCCGTCCCGCG
>DATFQI010000013.1:0-6241 GCA_035264365.1 Solirubrobacteraceae bacterium | reverse complement strand
GCACTTCGTCGGGAGTCCCGCAGAGAGCGGCACGATGACGATTTACCGCAACGCGAAGGGGAAGACGGACCCCACGAGGCGGAGGGAAGCTGGCCGCCCGGGAGCGATGGCGCGTGACCGCCTTGGCGCACCCGGTGCTCTCCGGCGGCCTAAAGCGGCTTGAGTTGCTCTGAGTTGGCCTCAGTTGTGCTCAATTTGGACCCCGAATTGGACCCCGTCGATGACCGTTGGCTCGACCCACCGCCGGACCGCTCCCCGCGGGCGGCGGCGGGCTACGAGGTCAGGAAATCGGACGTGGCACGGAGTGCTCTGACAACGCGACGGGACGCTGGTAGCGTCGCCCGCGGATGGATCGCGAAGGGGTCGAGGCGAGTCATGAGCCGGCGGAGCCGGCGCCCGCGGCTGCGATAGGACCCGCGCTCGCGCCCTTCTCGGTTCCCGGCGGGGCGGGACCTGATCTCGGGTCGCTCGCCGCACTCCCGCCGCTGGCCCGCGCAGCGGCATTCGCCCGCCTGCAGCGGGGAGCCGGCAACTACGCGGTCTCGCGCGCCGTCCTTGCCCGCGTCGAAGACTCCGACCTCGCGGCGCGGCACGAGGAGGGCGAGCGCAATCGGCTGCGCGACCTCGGCATCGACTTCGACATCGAGCGCGCCGACGACACGACCAAGCTCGACGCCATCCGCCGCCTGATGCCCAGCCAGGAGGCCGTGAGGATCCTGTGGAACTCGTTCGGCACGCGCCAGGGCGAGGTGGCGATGGCGAACAAGGAGCTGTTCGAGCAGTGCCTGAAGCGGGATCACAGCGTCCTCAACCTCCCCGGCTGGACCGATAAGCGGAACCAGTTCAAGGAGGCGGTCGAGGGCCGGATGCTCGACAATCTCGCCACCAACCGGCGCGTCACGACGTCCGAGATGGAGAAGCTGGGCGTGGCCGGCGAGAACAAGGAGCCGACTCGCGAGCAGGACGCCTACCTGCGCGAGACGCAGCTGCTGGCCGAGCACGTTCAGCGCGCGCTGATGGGCATGCAGGCGGCCAAGTCGATCAAGGTGGGCCGCGACTACGAGACGATCGAAGGCGTCGGCGGCTTCTCGAAGACCGAGGAGGGCGACGCCTACTTCGACCCCCGCCGCCCGCCGCACAAGCCGATGAAGGGCGAGGGCTACTCGGACTACAACGAGGTCAAGCTCCAGTACGAACTGCTCGACAGCTCGATCCAGCGCGTGCTCCAGGAGTCGCCGTCCGTGTTCGCGCTGGTCGGCGACGCCGGCGGCCTGTGGCCCGATCGCGCCGACATCGCGGCCGCCGGCGGCCTCGCAGGCGCCGACCCCAAGCAGGCGCGCGTGCAGCTCCGGCCCGCGCTGACCGGGCTGGCCACCAAGATCGACGACGCCGTCCCGCTCGTGGGCGGCGACCTCGACCATCGCGACTGCATCCCCGTCCACCAGCAGCTGATGCAGACGCCGGAGTGGAGCGGCGAGGTCGAGAAGGTGCTGATCGAGCAGATCGTCGAGGGCCACGAAGCCAACAAGATGCTCGTGGCGCTCGGGCTCGGCGCGCTGTCGGCTGCGGGCTTCATCGTCGCCAACCTCGCCACGGGCGGCCTGGCCACGTTCCTGGCGGTCGCCACCGCGGTCGGCGCGAGCGGCCTCCAGGCCGGCATCTCGATCGAGCACTACCTCGACGTCGCGAAGGCCCGCGAGGCGCGCACCGGCGACACGCGGCGCGACATCGTCTCCGAGGGCCAGGTCGACGCGGCCCTCTTCCAGGCCGTCGTGGACACGGCGCTCGCGTTCATCGACGCCGCGTCCGGCGTCTCCCAGCTCGCCCGGCTCGGCTCGCGCGCCACGATGCTGGTCAAGGCCGCGGAGGCCGGCGCCGAGGCCGGCGCCTCTGCCGCTCTGAAAGAGGCGATGGCGGCCGGCGCGTCGGGCGCGGGGCCGGCCGTCGAGCGCGCCTTCCGCGAGCTTGGCCTTCAGGAGACGGTGCGCCAGTCCGGCAAGAGCGCCGCGGAGCTGGTGGAGATCGTGGGACGGGAGACCCCGCTAGGCCGGGAGATCGCTACGGCCGCCGAACTCGGCGCCGAGGGGCTGCAAGACGTGATGCGGAAGCTCGGCGACCTCGCCGGCCTGAGCAGCGACGCCGAGCGCATCACCGTGATGCGCCAGGCGATCGACCAGATGGGCTACGCGCGCGCGCTCGACGCCGCCGGCGGTTGGAAGGCCGTCACGGGTCAACTGGGCGCCGCGAACCCGATCACGGTCGAGCTGGAGCGCTGGCGCTCCCAGCTCGTCGAGAGCGCGCAGCGCTACATCGAGAGCACCGCCGAGGGCGCCACGGCGCGCCGCACCGGCACGCCCTCGGGCACCAGCGACGTCGACGTGTCGACCTTCGGGCAAGATGCCGCCCAGAACGTCGAGAACCTCAAGGAGCACATCGCAAAGAACGCGGGCATCGACCGCAAGCAGCTGGAGAAGATCCTCGACGCCGACGCGGCCGTCGACCCGACGCGCATGCACCTGCATGACGTGGCGCCCGGCATCAGCCCCGAGACGCACGCCATGATCGACCGCGAGGCGGCCCGCCACCAGGAGGCGCTGATCTACTCGCGGCGGTTCCACGACGCCGGCGGCGATGTTGCGCTCCAGGAGCAGGTCCGGCGCGAGGCGGCCGCCAACGGCGTGAAGATCAATGAGGCCTACAAGCCGCTCAGCCCCGCCGAGATCTCGGCGCTCGAGCGCCGCATGGACGGTTGGGCGAAGCAGCTCGAGGCGCTGGGCGAGGGCGGCTCTGAGGCCGAGCGGCAGCGGCTCATCGAGCAGATCGGCCGGGCGCAGGCGGAGGCGCTGGCCTCGAACCCGAACATGTACGGGACCGGTGGTTCCATCCGCAGCTGGGTGACCGAGCGGATGGACCCGGAGAAGGGGATCCGCGACCGCGAGGTCATCCTCGACGCGCTCGGCAATCCGCAGGTGCGCGGCGGGCTCACGTGGCCGGCCCAGCGGTACACGGCGATCCTCGGCGAGGGCACCCACCTGGACCACGCCCTCGCCGGCATCCGAAGCTCCGGTGGCGATCCGGCCGCGCTGATGAACGCGTTCAAGAGCTTCGGCAAGCATGGCGAGCGCGTCACACAGATCCTCGGCCGCGACGTCGCCGGGCTCGGCGTCACCGAGGCGGAGCTGGCGGAGCTGGCGCGCGAGCTGCGGTCCTACGTCGAGCGCTACAAGAACGGCAACCTCGCCAAGGAGATCGCGGCCGGGAGCGTCGAGCAGCTCCGCGCCCAGGTCACCGCGCAGACCGAGCGGCTCAACGCGGCGATCCAGAAGGGCACGAAGGCGCTGCGCGACCAAGCGCAACTGGGCGCCGCGCTGACAGCGGAAGAGATGGCGGGCCTGAACGCCTGGGTGCATGCCCAAGCGGCCGCCCAGGCAGCGCGCGACGCGTTGCTGGCCGACCTGCACGCCGTGGCGCAGCAGATGCGGATCGGCGCCACGTTCCCGGCGGCGCTGCCCGAGATCCCGGTGCCGTCCGCCGCGCCCGGAGCCTCCGACGAAGAGGGGCCGAACCAGTCCGTGGAGCCCGAGCCGGTGTCGCGCGAGCCCGCCGTCGCGCCCCGATAGGCGCCCGTACGCTCTGCCCACTGAGGCATGCAGACCCGCAGCAGGCGTCGCTCCTGAACTCGCGGGCGCCCGCGCCGGGCTCCGTGCGGATCCGGGTTGCGGGTTCGATGAGCACGGCGGCGAGGTCGGCCGTGAGCTTGCGACCGGACTGGGCGCGCCACGAACGCCTTCAGGTCGGCGCATGCGCCGGCCGACTCGCAATCCCGCCATCTGTCCCGAGCTACATTCGATGCGGGCTGTTGCTTCTGCTTCGCTGGGGTAGCGCGTCCGCGCTGGGGCGGGCGAGAGCTACTCCGATCCGCTCGTCGATCCGGATGTGGACGGTGTCGCCCGCCTCTTGCCGATCGTCGCTCGCAGGACTGCCTTCACCGGAAGTCTGTGCCTTAAGATCTCGACCGCGTGGCGGCAAGTCACGGAGTCGTCCCAAGGCTGCGGGCGCTCGCGCCGGCCGGGCGGCTCAGTCGCCCGGCCGGCGGTCGCATCCGCAGAGCGGAGCCCGGGAGGCTCAGCACTTACCGGGTCGCCGCGCGCCCGGCATCAGGCACAGCTCCGTGCGCTTGGACGGCTTGTTCGGCTGGATCCGGAAGCGAATGACACGGCCGATGAAACCCGGTCGCGTGATGCGCGCCTCGAGCTGGCTGCCGATCCTGAGCCGCGCGCCGCGGACGAACCTGTCGAGCTTCAGCAGCGCCACCTTGCGCTTGACCCGCACTGTCTTGGCCATCCGCTTGCGGCAGCCGCGGCCCTTGCACGACAGCTTGACCGTCTCGCCGCCCTCGAGTCCCGCTACCCGAACGCCGACCATCCGGGTGAAGCGCGGGCCGTTGAAGCCGGCGATCGTCGCTGTGACGCTGAGGCGGGGGAACGGCTCGCTGAGCCTGTCGCAGTTCTCGTCGATCGCGTTGCCGCGGATCTCGGGCGCGCCCGGGCGGATGGCCGGGTTGCCGTCGTTGCAATCCTGAGCCGCGCTGAAGCCGTCGCCGTCGCCGTCGATCTCGTCCGGCCGCAGTCCGCGGACAAGCACCTCGCCGCTCTGCGATGCGGCGTTGCCTGCGCCGTCCAGCGCCGTTGCGGTAGCCGTGAACGCACCCGGTGCGGCGTAGGCGTGCTCGACGCCGGCGCCCGCTGCGTCCGCGCCGTCGCCGAGGGCCCAGTTGACCGAGACGGGCGACCAGGTGTCGCTGAAGTTGGCGGACAGCGATGCCGGGCGGCCGGCGATCGCGTCGCTCGGCGTCACGATGCCGGTCGGTACCGGCGCCTCGCCGTCGAATGCCCGCAGCTCGATGCTGCCGGGGTCGCCCGGGCCCGTCTGGCGCCACATGGCCCCGAGGTTTCCGCGCGAGTCGGCGAAGGCAGCAACGTTGGTGATGCTGGCCCGGGTGGGGAAATCGTCCTGCACAGGACCGAAGCTCGCGGCGCCGCGCGGCTTGATGACTGCCTGGATCTTCGCTCCCGAGGCCGTCCACGCCACCACGGCGTCGCCGGCCGGTGAGATGCCCGCGCTGCGCAGTGAACCGAACGGAAGCCCGGTCGCCAGCGTCGTGATGCCGGAGAAGGCCTTGCCGTTGAGCTTCGTGGCGGCACGCTGGGTCCAGGTGCCTGCGGGACGCTCCTCCCAGGTGAGGAGCATGTTCCCGGCGCGGTCGGCGACGAGGTCGGGAAACGTGCCGGACGGCCCGGGAACCGTGGCGAGCAGCACGCTCTCCGAGGTGCTGCCGCCGGCGGTGCGGGTCTGCACCCGCACGCCGCGGCTGCCGCCCTTGATCGCGTGGTACGCGAACACGGCCGTGCCCTGTCCGTCGATGGCGACGTCCGGCGCCGACACGAAGTCGTCGGAGGCGGCGATCTCGAACGAGGTGCCGAAGCCTGCGGCCGTAGTCCAGCGTGCTGCCTCGGCCGTGCCGCCTTCGTGCGTCCAGGCCACCATGCCCGTCCCGTCCTCGCCGACCGCGACCTGCGGCTCGGACATACTGACCGCCAAGTCGGGCGAGAGCTGCTTGGACGGACCGAACTCGTTGCCCGGACGGGCGGCCGCCTCGATGACGGGGAAGAACGGCCCCACCTTCGTCCGCACCCAGGCGACGATCGTCGTCCCGGCGGAGTTGACCGCGACCACAGGGTCCTCTGAGACCTCTTGGTCGTTGGAGAGCTTCTGCGGGGGGCTGAAGTCGCCGCCGGGCCCCCGGGTGCTCTGCTGGATCGTCGATCGTGCCGTGGTCGGGACGCGCTCCTGCCAGACGACGGTGGCCCGGCCCTGCGCGTCCATGGCGATGTCGGGCCTGCGCGCGTCCGGTCCCGAGACCGGCTCGGGGGCCGAGAACGAGCCGCCGGGGCGCCGGACCGACGCGACCACACGGGGCTTGCCGGCCTCCAGGCGGGTCCAGACAGCGATCACGGTGCCGTCCGGCGCCGCGGCGGCGTCCGCGCCGAAGGCCGCGTCGGCGGTACCCGGAAGCGGCACGGAGGGGATCCACTGAGCGGCCTGTGAGGCCGACGGCGCAGTGGCGAGGAGAGCGAGCACGCCGGCGAGGACGCTGATCGCGCGGGTTCTTGGGATGGTGACGCGCATGCTGCGACCGTACGGCGGTGCTCTGCCTCCGGCGATTGGGCTAACGCCACGG
>DATFQI010000012.1:0-15693 GCA_035264365.1 Solirubrobacteraceae bacterium | reverse complement strand
ATCCACTTGAGGCGCACGAGCTGGTGGATCGTGCCGTCGCGATCGACGATGAAGTGCGCGCAGACACCGGGCCGCTCGCCGAACTCCACGTCGGGCGCGTTCGCCGCGAACGTGTTGAACGCCGGCCCGTAGGTGCTCGACGCCGTGAAGTGCTCGACGATCACCTTGGGGTCGCGCAGCCGCGCGCGGTCGAGCCCGTAGTGACGGCGTGCGTAGGCGCGCATCTGGCGGATGCGGGAGCGGCCGAACGGGATCGGCGACCAGACGATGCGCGGCTTGGGCGCCGCGGCCGCGCCGGCGGCGCGGGGCGCGGGGCGAGCCGCGGCCGGGGGCGTCGCCGCGCGGACAGGGCGCGAAACCAGCGACGCGGCCGTGCCGAGCGCCGCGTACGCGTGCCGCTGCACCTGCTGCGGCGTGAGCGCGCCGGCCCGCAGCTCGGCCACGAACGCCGAGCCGGAGCCGAGCCCGCGGTTCTGCCAGCTCGTCGCGGTGCCCCGGTAGTACGGCAGCCGCCGCGCGGGCAGCCCGGTGCGGCGGGCGTACTGGCGCACGAGCGCCGGGTCCGAGCCGCTGGTCAGGTCGACGAGCCGCAGCGCCTGGTGGTAGTGGATCGTCAGCTGCGGCCGCAGCCGCCGGATCAGGCGCATCTGGGCGCGCGTCTCAGGCTCCGAGGCCGCCCGCGGGCCCGGGTAGTACGTGTCCCACGCACGCCCGGAGGAGCGCCAGCGGTACGGGAAGTTGCGGTTGAGGTCGACGCCGCGGGCGTTCTGGCGCGTGCCGCGCTCGGCGCCGTCCGGGTTGAACGTGCGCACGGTCCAGACCTGCACGCCGTCCGGCGGATTCATCTTGCGCAGCCGGGCGACGATCGCGTGGCCCGCCGGCTCGGTCCCGTGGGTCGATCCGGAGACGAGCAGGCGGATCGGGGCGTCGGCGCGCCCGCGCCGCACCGCGACGATCCGGCGGCCCTCGACGGAGCGTCCGGCCTCGAAGCGCGGCGGGAGCGCGGGCGGCGCGGCGAGCGTGGAGGCGACGGCCAGCGCGGCGAGCACCCGTGTAGCGTGCCACAGCGTGCAGATCGTGATCATCGGGGCGGGGACGTTCGGGGCGTCGCTGGCGTGGACGCTCGCGCGCGCGGGCGAGGACGTGGTCCTCGTGGACCAGTTCGAGCCGGGCGACCGGCGCGCCACCTCCGGCGGCGAGTCGCGCCTGATCCGCTGCTCCCACGGCGGCGACGCGCTCTACACGGCGTCGGCGCGGCGGGCCCGCGCGCTGTGGCGCGAGCTCGAGGCCGAGTGCGGCGAGGAGCTGATGGTCGAGATCGGCATGGCCTGGTTCGCCCAGCGCGAGGACGGCTGGGAGGCCGAGTCCGAGCGCGCGATGTCCGCGCAGGGGATCCCGTGCGAGCGGCTGGACCCGGCCGACGCCGCGAAGCTGTTCCCCAGCCTCGGCACGGACGACCTCGAGTTCGTGCTCTACGAGCCCGAGGCCGGCGTCGTGCGTGCGCAGCGCGCCGTCCAGGCGCTCGCCCGCCAGGCCGTCGCGCACGGCGCGCGGCTCGTCCGCGGGCGCGCGCTGCCCGATGGCGACGCCGCCGTGATCACCGGCAGCGCCGCCGCCGCGGCCTCCTGCGGGGCGATGGGCGCCGGCGAGCAGCGGCTCGAGGGCGACGCGATCGTGTGGGCGTGCGGGCCGTGGCTCAATGGGCTGTTCGGCGAGCTCGTGCCTCTGAGCGTGACGCGCCAGGAGCTGCTGTTCTTCGACGGCGGGCCGGCCTGGCGCTCGCCCGGCGTGCCCGGCTGGGTCGACTACGACCTGGCGATGTACGGCACCGGCGACCTCGACGAGCTCGGGGTCAAGGCCGCGCTCGACCGCGAGGGCCCGCCGCTGGAGCCCGATGCCGACCTGCCCGCGGCCGGCGCCACCGAGCAGGAGGTGCGCGCCTACCTCGCGCGGCGCTTCCCCGGGCTCGCCGGCGCGCCGCTCAAGGAGGGCCGCTGCTGCCGCTACGAGCTGTCGGCGGACTCCAACTTCATCGCCGCCCGCCACCCGGAGCTCGACCGCACCTGGATCCTCGGCGGCGGCTCGGGCCACGGCTTCAAGCACGGCCCCGCGCTGGCCGAGCGCGTCTCGGACGCGCTGCGCGGCGGCGAGCCGCTGCCGGAGCGCTTCGGACTCGGTGCCCGCGCGGTCGGCCGGTCGTTCCGGACCGCCGGCTCAGGGGCGCCGTGATGGCTGATTCCACGAGGCCCGTGCCGTGGGGACGGTGCCGGGCGGATGCCGGGCACCGCACGCATCCGAAGGGAATGCGCCAGCATTTTCGAGGGTGCGGGTGGTGATCCGGCGCCGTCCGGTGCCGTCATCCACGGTGCGGAGTCGTGGAATCGGTCATCCGCACCGACACGAACCACGGGCCGTCGTGGACGGTCTCGCCGCCGCCGAGCTCCTCGGCGAGCCCGTGCGCGGTGAACCAGCGCTTGTAGACCTGGTGGCGCGAGCCATCGCTGAGCCTTCGCTCGTCCCACGCCTGGTCGCGGCCGCCCGGGCGCAGCGCGGAGTCGGTGACCACCAGCTCGCCCGCGAGCACGCGCGCGACGTCCAGGAACGCGCCCCGCTGCTCCTCCGTGAGGTGACCGTAGAAGTGCCCGGCGTGCACGCGCTCGAATGAGCCGGGCGCGAACGGCGGCGCGAGCGCGTCGCCCTGCACGAACGTCGCGGAGGGCATCCGCGAGGCGGCGACCTCGAGCATCGAGGCGCTCTGGTCGAGCCCGGTCAGCTCGCCGGGCAGGTGGCGGGTCAGGAAGCCGGTGCCGCAGGCGACGTCGAGCGTGCGCGCGGGTGGCAGCGCGGCGAGCGCCGCCTGCAGCGCGGCGACGTCCTCGTCCCAGCCCGGGCGCTCGCGCGCCTCGAACAGGCCGGTCCCGCGCCACCAGTCGTCGTACTCGGGCGCACGCTGCTCGTAGTACTCGCGCATCGCCTCGTCCATGACGAGGACACTACGGAGTGACCAAGGCCTCGGGCCCTTCCTCGCGGCGGCGGGTGCGCATGTAGTCGAGCACCGCCGAGATCACGGCCGCGACCGGGATCGCCAGGAACGCGCCCGCCACGCCGGCCAGCACGCCGCCGGCAGTCAGCGCGAGCAGGATCGCGACCGGGTGGAGCTGCAGCCGCTTGCCGACGACCATCGGGTAGAAGACGTTGCCCTCGAGCTGCTGGATCGCGACGATCGCGGCGAGCACGATCGCGGCGTCGACCATCCCGCCGCTGACGAGCGCGACCAGCGTCGCGGCGGCGCCCGCCATCACCGAGCCGACGATCGGGAAGAAGGCGGCGATGAACGTGAGCACGATCAGCGGCAGCGCAATCGGCACGCCAACCAGCACCAGCACGATCCCGATCAGCACGGCGTCGAGCGAGGCGACGAGGAAGACGCCCTGCACGTAGGTGGCGAGCGCGCTCCAGGCGCGCTCGCTGATCTCGCGCAGCGTCTCGCGCCGGTGGTCGGCGAAGAGGTCGACGAACCAGTCGCGCAGCTGCGCGCCGTCCTTGATGAAGAAGAACGTCAGGACCAGGATCAGGATGACCGCGGCCGCCCACTGCACGATCAGCATCGCGCCGGTCAGCACCTTGCCGGCGATCTGGCCGCCCTGGAGCTGGTCGCGCGCCTTCTGGATCGCGTCCTGGACCTCGCGGTCGCTGAGCCCGAGCGGGGCCGCCGCGTCGCCGAGCTTCCCGGCGCCCTGCTGGACGTTCTCGACGACGTCGGGAACCTGGCTCACGAACGGCGGGATCACGAGCCCCCAGAGCCCGAGGAAGACGACGAACGCGAGCGCGACCGCGAGCGCGGAGGCGAGCGCGGCCGGCGCGCCCTTGCGGTGCAGCCAGCGCGCGAGCGGCGAGAGCAGCGTGGCCAGCAGCAGCGCGACGATCACCGGGATGACGACGACCATCATGCGCTTGGCGAACAGCGCCAGCAGCACGACGCCGCCAACCACGATCAGCGTCCGCAGCGTGACCGCGGAGGCGACGGCGAGCCCGCGCGGGATCGCGTCGTCGCCCGCCCAGCGAGGTGCGGTCGGAGCACCGGCCTCGCGCTGGCCGTTCGCTCTCGGCTCGAGGGCCGCCGGCGGGACCTCCAGCTTGGCCATGGCCCCCGGTTAGCCGGTCGGGGCAGCACGCAAACGCGCCAGCTTGCCGAGCGCGCGCGCGTCGGCGAGCAGCGTCTCGCGCAGCTTCGTCGAGCGCAGCGCCGCCGCCGGGTGGTAGAGCGGGAACAGCTCGCGGCCGCGCGCGCTGAACGCGCGCCCGTGCGTCTCGCCGATCCTGGCGCCCGGCGCGAAGTGCGCGAGCGCATGGCGGCCGAGCGGCACGACCAGCCGCGGCGCCACCAGCGCCAGCTGCTGCTCGAGCACCGGCATCCAGTGCTCCACCTCGGCTTTCGTGGGGTCGCGGTTGCCGGGCGGGCGCGCCTTGACGACGTTGGTGATGAAGACCTCGGAGCGCCCGAGCCCCGCCTCCACCAGGACCTCGTCGAGCAGCTGCCCGGCGCGGCCGACGAACGGACGGCCCTGCTCGTCCTCGAAGCGCCCCGGCGCCTCGCCCACGAACATCACGTCCGCGTCCGCGCGCCCCTCCCCCGGCACGAGGTTGATCGCCTCTTCGCAGATCGCAAAACCGCAGCCGCGATGGGTGCGTATGTGTTCATGAAGGTCGGAAAGACGAACCTGAGGGGGTTCCGGCAGCACCATGAAGAGCATTCTTATCGCCGCCGTCGTCGCGCTCTGCGCCGCGCTGGCCGTTCCCGCGGTCGCCCACAAGGGCGGCAAGGGCGAGCACCACAGTGGCCACAAGCCAGACGTGATCGCGCTCCCCGACGGCTTCCAGCCCGAGGGCATCACCACGAGCAAGCGCCACACGTTCTTCGTCGGCTCGCGCGACAGCGGCGCGATCTACCGCGGCAACCTGCGCACCGGCGAGGGCGCGATCCTCGTCCCGGGCGCCTCGCCGAGCGTGCCCGGAGACGACCGCGCCGCCACCGGCCTGAAGGTGGACCGCTTCGGACGCCTGTTCGTGTCCGGCGGCGACTCGCACGTGATCCGCGTCTACGACGCGCGCAGCGGCGCCGAGATCCGCACCTACCCGATCCCGACGTCGGGGTTCATCAACGACGTGATCGTCACGAAGCGCGGCGCGTACTTCACGGACTCCAACAACGCGCGGCTCTACCACATCCCGTTCGGGAGGAAGGGCGCGCTCGGCGAGCTTGTGACGATCGCCCTCGGCGGCGACTACGTCAACGGCGCCGGCTTCAACGCGAACGGCATCGAGGCCGCGCGCGGCGGCAAGTCGCTGATCGTGATCAAGAGCAACACCGGCGAGCTGTTCGACGTCGACACCGCCACGGGCGTGGCGAGGCGCATCGCGCTCGACCCGGTCGCAGGCACCGACAACGAGCTCGACGAGGGCGACGGGATCATGCGCAAGGGCCGCAACCTGTACGTGGTCGAGAACCAGGACGACCGGGTCACCGTCGTCAAGCTCAGCCGCGACCTCGGCCGGGCGCGCATCGTCGAAGAGATCGACAGCGAGTTGTTCGACGTCCCGACCACGATCGCCCGCTCGGGCGGCCGCAACTATGTGGTCAACGCGAAGTTCAACTCGGCGTCGCCGGCAACGGAGACCTACGAGGTGGTGAAGGTCCCGAAGAGGTAGCTACTCGATCAGCCGCCGCTCGACCGCCCAGCGCGACAGCTCGTGGCGGTTGGAGAGCTGGAGCTTGCGCAGCACCGCGCTGACGTGCGCCTCGACGGTCTTCTGGGAGATCGACAGGCGCAGGGCGATCTCCTTGTAGAGGTAGCCGCGCGCGATGTGGCGCAGGACCTCGCGCTCGCGCGGCGAGAGCTGGTCGAGCTCCGGGTCGACCTCCGCGGGCGGCAGGGACGCCGTCCCCGCGAAGGCGTCCAGCACGAAGCCGGCGAGCCGGGGGGAGAACACCGCGTCCCCCTCGGCCACCCGGCGCACGGCGTCGGCGAGCTCGGTGCCCGAGATCGTCTTGGTCACATAGCCGCGCGCGCCGGCGCGGATGATCGCGATCACGTCCTCGGCGGCGTCGGAGACCGACAGCGCGAGGAAGCGCTGCGCCGGCGCCCGCGCGGCGACCTGGCGGATCACCTCGACCCCGCCGCCGCCCGGCATCTGGACGTCGAGCAGCACGACGTCGGGCTTGGCCTCGAGCACGGCGCGCACCGCGTCCTCGACCGTCGCGGCGTCGCCGAGCACGTCGACCAGGCCGTCGAGCTCCGCCCGCACGCCCGCGCGGAACAGGTGGTGATCGTCGACGATCACGACGCTGGTCATCGCTCGATCACCAGCTCGACCTCGGTGCCCGCGCCCGGCGCGGAGTGCACCACCGCGCGCCCGCCGTGGCGGTCCATGCGCCCGTAGATCGACTCGCGCAGCCCGCGCCGGTCCTCCGGGACTGCGTCCGGGTCGAAGCCCGGCCCCCGGTCTCGCACGAACACCTCGGTGCGCTCCTCGCCGACCTCCGCATAGAGCTGCACGGGCGCGCCGCCGGCGAATTTCGCGGCGTTCACGAGCGCCTCGCGCACAGCGGCCACGAGCGCGGCACCGCGCTCGTCGACCGGCGCGTCGCCGACCGCGACGACGTCGATCGGCACGCCATGCGTCTCCTCCACCTCGGCCGCGGCCGCCTCGAGCGAGGAAGCCAGCGAATCGCCGGGGTCGGGCCGCCCGCCGTCGAGCCAGGCGCGCAGCTCGCGCTCCTGGCGGCGGGCGAGGTTGGCGACCGCGCGCGGGTCGCCGGCGCGCTTCTGTACGAGCGCGAGCGTCTGCAGCACCGAGTCGTGCAGGTGCGCGGCGAGCTCGGCCCGCTCCTGGGAGCGGATCCGCTCCGCCCGCTCGGCGCTCAGCCCGCGCACGAGCCGCAGCCACCAGGGCGCCAGGATCAGCGTCAGCGCGGCGACGACGACGAGCACGGCGAGGACCACGTCGCGCGCCGGTGCGAGCGCGTCGTTGAGCCACAGGAAGACGAGCGCGGCCGCGATCACCAGCCCGGCGCCGATCGCGGCCGGGCCAAGCGCCGGGGTCGGCAGCCGCAGCGCCCGCAGCGGGTCGGCCGGGCGATCCGGGCGCGTGCGCACCGGCGCGGCCGGCTCCGGCTCGGCGGGCGGCGCGGACGCCGCGCTCTGGCGCCAGATCAGCGCCGCCCCGCCGCCTGCGAGCAGCACGGGCCAGACGATGGCGTCGGAGAACCACAGCCCCCACTCGCGCAGCAGCAGCAGCATGCTGAGCAGCAGGAACGTGCCGCCGGTGAGAATCAGCCACGTCTCACGGCGCCCGGCGAGCCGCGCCCACGAGGGCGAGCGGCCGCCCTGCTCGGGCACGAGCGCCCAGGCGAGCAGGTAGACGATCAGGCCGGTGCCGCCGGCGAGCGTGGCGGCGCCGAGGACGACGCGAAGGATGATCGGGTCGATCCCGTAGCGCTTCGCGATGCCCGAGCAGACGCCGGCGACGATGCCGTCCTCGACGTCGCGGCGCAGCGGCTGCTGCTGTTGCGCGGGCACGGCGCTCATCTTCTCGGACCGTCCAGCCCCGCGGCGAGCAGGATCGCGCCGACGCACGCGAGGACCGCGGGCAGCGCGTAGCCGAACCGCAGCTCGACCAGACCGGTCTGGTCCAGCAGCAGCACGACGCCGAGCCCGCCCACGGCGAGCCCGGCGACGATCGAGACGCGGTCGGCGCCTGGCTTCACGGGCAGGCCGGCCCGTCTAGGACGTTGTCGTCCCACCAGCCGTCGCGGTTGGACGGCAGCGGGTCGTCGCCGCGCACGACCTCGAGCGCGCCGATGCCGAGATCGCTGTCGATCTCCAGCCGCGGCCGGTCGGTGGTCGTCGCCGACGCCTGCTCGAAGTCGACGTCGAGGCCGTCGCTGGAGCGGTCGAGCACCTGCGCATGGCCCGCGCCGAGCTGCACGTCGGAGGACAGGCACGCATCCTCGGGCACGCGCACGACGGTGTGCCCGATGCCCAGCTGCAGGTGCACCTTGGTGGTGCCGGCCGGGAGGTCGACGTCGCGCATGTCGAGCACGAGCTGGCCCATCCCGAGCTCGTAGTCCGGGCGCAGGTCATCCACCGACACGGGACGGTACTGGCGCTCGCCGACGCCGCCGTCCACGCGGATGTCCGCGGCGGCGACGATCGCCAGCGGGAGCACGAGCACCAGCGCCGGAGCGATCAGCCAGCGTGCGCCGCCGGAGAGGCCGGCGACCACGAGCGCGACGCCGGCCACGATCGCCAGCACGGCCAGCGTCGTGCCGCCGCCGAGCGCGGCCAGGACGAACACGCCGGCGAAGGCGCCGACGGCCGCGATGCCGATCAGCAGCGCGATCACCGCGCGGGCGATCAGCCGCCCCGGGTCGCCGCCGCGGATGCCGGCCCCGCCCGACGCGCGCCAGAGCAGGATCCCGATCCCGATCAGGATCGCGATCGGGATCAGCGCCGGCCCGACGAAGAAGAACGGAGGACCGAGGATCAGCAGGACGACGATGCCCAGCAGGACGGCGCCGATCATGTTGGCGTCGCGGCGGGCGCCGAACGGGCGGCTGTCGTCGTCGGCGGGGACGAACGCGAGCAGGCCGATGTAGGCGAGCACGCCGACGCCCCCGGCGAAGGTGAGCACCACGAACGCGATCCGGAACAGGATCGGGTCGACGCCGAAGTAGCGCCCGAGGCCGCCGGCGACGCCGCCGATCAGCTTGTCGGACGAGGAACGCGTGAGGCGCCGGACGCCGGGTGACGAGGGCGGCGGAACGTCCTCTTTTGGGCGCTGCGGCTCCGTCGGAGCCGTCTCGTCGGGCTCGGGGGTGCGGGGTTCGTCGGTCATGGGATCAGCATCGAGGGAAGGGGCCCAGGGTCCAATCCGGAATCACCCTCACCCGACCCTGGTTCGACCCTGCGTCCATCCGGGGTCAAGTCCCTTCCTAGACTGACGATGACCCTCCCTAGAAGGACTTCGATGCCGATGAACACGGAACGCACACAGGCCTACGGCCGGGTCGTGAAGACGTTGGAAGACCTCGGCCCCACCAAGCTCCAGCCGGCTGAGCTGGATCGCGTCCGCAACGCCGCGGACACCCTGATCTTCGCCTCGGGGATCGACGAGACGCGCGAGGCGATGGCCGACATCGACTCGCTCGCCGA
Organism: Solirubrobacteraceae bacterium; assembly: GCA_035264365.1. GTDB lineage: Bacteria > Actinomycetota > Thermoleophilia > Solirubrobacterales > Solirubrobacteraceae > DATFQI01. The sequence goes on along the minus strand of DATFQI010000012.1, from coordinate 6,478 downwards.
GCACCTCGTGGCGAGCGACCGCTGGTCCGACGAGCGCGCCAAGCAGCTCGTCGACGACCTCCTCGCCTGCGGGCCGGTCACCGCGGTCGGCTAGCGCCCGCCGCGGCGGCCCGCCTTGCGGGCCAGCCACAGCGGCAGCAGCGACAGCAGCGGCCGCTTCCCCACGTTCTCCGCGTCGCGGCGGTCGAAGGCGCGCGCATAGCGCTGCGCCTCCGCCGCGGTCGCGTAGGTCTTGCTCCCGCCGTCCTCCCCGCAGCGATCGCAGCTCCAGCGCATCGTCGCGTCCTCGGCGCTGAAGCGGTAGTCGTGCCCGAGCACGCTGCACCTTCTCATGCACCCGAGGCTACGCGGTGGCGCCGCCGGGTATGGCGGCGGGCATGAGCGCAGCACAACTCGGAACCGTCGAGACGCAGGTCCCCGCGCGCCTCGACCGCCTGCCCTGGTCGAAGTGGCACTGGCGCGTGATCATCGGCCTCGGGACGGTCTGGATCCTCGACGGCCTCGAGGTGACGATCGTCGGCTCGATCGGCGCCCGCCTCACCGACCCGAAGAGCGGGCTCGGCCTCAGCGACGCGCAGGTGCTCAACGCCGGCGCCATCTACGTCCTCGGCGCGTGTCTCGGCGCGCTGATCTTCGGCCAGCTGACCGACCGCTTCGGCCGCAAGAAGCTCTTCATGGCGACGCTGATGCTGTACCTGGTGGCCACGGTCGCCACCGCGTTCACGTCGAGCGTCGCGCTGTTCATGGTCTGCCGCTTCTTCACCGGGGCCGGCATCGGCGGCGAGTACGCGGCGATCAACTCCGCCATCGACGAGCTGATCCCGGCACGCGTGCGCGGCCGCGTCGACCTGATCATCAACGGCTCCTACTGGCTGGGCGCGGCGTTCGGCGCGCTCGGCGCGTACGTGCTGCTCATGGACATCTTCCCGGTCGACCTCGGCTGGCGGCTGGCCTTCGGGCTCGGCGCGATCCTCGGCATCGGCATCCTGCTCGTGCGCCGGCACGTGCCCGAGAGCCCGCGCTGGCTGTTCATCCACGGCCGCGAGCAGGAGGCGGAGCGGATCGTCGACGACATCGAGCGCGAGGTACGCGAGGAGACCGGCGAGGAGCTCGACGAGCCCGGCTCGTCGATCACGGTTCGCCAGCGCCGCACGATCTCGCTGCGCGAGGTCGCCGCCACGGCCTTCCGTCGCTACCCCAAGCGCTCCTTCCTCGGGCTGGCGCTGTTCGTCGGCCAGGCCTTCATCTACAACTCGGTGACCTTCGGCCTCGGCACGTTCCTCGTCTCCTTCTACGACATCAAGGACGGGGTCGTCCCGCTGTACCTGGCGCTGTTCGCCGCCTCGAACTTCCTCGGCCCGCTGCTGCTCGGGCACCTGTTCGACACCGTCGGGCGCAAGCCGATGATCTCGGGCACCTACATCGGCTCCGCCGTCGTGCTCGCCGTGCTGACGTTCCTCTTCGTCGGCGACTCGCTCGGCACGTGGGGCTTCATGGCGCTGCTGCTGGTGACGTTCTTCCTCGCCTCGGCGGGCGCCAGCGCGGCCTACCTGACCGTCTCGGAGATCTTCCCGATGGAGACGCGCGCGCTCGCGATCGCATTCTTCTACGCCATCGGCACCGCGATCGGCGGCGTCACCGGCCCGTACCTGTTCGGGAAGATGATCGAGAGCGGGGAGGAGTCCCAGGTCGCGATCGCGTTCTTCCTTGGTGCGGGCGTGATGGCGCTCGGCGGCATCGCGGAGATCTTCTTCGGCGTCAAGGCCGAGCAGGCGGAGCTGGAGGACATCGCCAAGCCGCTCACGGCGGTGGACGCCGAGCGGGACAAGCGCCCCGACGAGGAGGTCGCCGAGCGGCCCGACCCGTCGCGGCGCAGCCGCGACCTCGGCGCGGAGGCCTCCTTCGACCGCCGCGAGCAGGCGCGCCGCTACCGGCTCGGGCCGGGCCGCGGCGGTTCCTCGCCCGGCATGCCGGTGTCGGCGCCGATCACCGAGCTCGAGTTCTCGCGCGAGGTGCAGAAGATCGAGCAGGCCCTGGCCGAGCACGGCCCGAGCGAGCGGCGCGAGCTCGCCCGGCTCGTGGGCGCGCGCTTCTGGGGCCCGGGCCGGTTCCCGGCCGCGCTGCGCGAGGCGGTCCTAAGCGGCCGCGCGCGGCGGATCGACCGCACGCGCTTCGGCCCTGCCGAGGAGACGACCGACGGCCGATTCGCACGGTCTGAGCAGCCGGCCGACCGGGAAGCCGAGCGCCGAAGCTAGCCGGTCGCCACGGCGTAGGCGACGAACCCGCAGAACAGGGTCCCCCACACCGCGACCGGCACGAGCCCGACGTGCCGGCGCGGGATGGCCCAGCGCGCGAGCGCGCCGCCGAGCAGGCCGATCACGGCGGCGGTGACGGCGTGCTTGTCGAGCTCCCAGCTCGTGAAGACGAGGCCGAGCGCGACCGGTACGCTCGCTTGGAAGGTCATCGCGCCGGTGATGTTGCCGAGCGCCAGCGCATCCTTGCCGCGGCGCACCCACAGCACGCTGTTGGCCTTCTCGGGCATCTCGGTGGCGAGCGGCGCGAGCACGAGCGACAGGACGAGCGCGCTCACGCCGGCCGCCTCGGCGATGTGCTCGATGCCGGTGACGAACAGCTCGGCGCCGCCGATGATCGCCGCGAGCGAGACGACGAACTGGGCGACCATCTGGAACGTGCTCGGCGGATCGGCCCGGCTCGTGTCGAAGAAGAGCGGCTCGAGCTCCTCCGCGTCGCCCGCGTCGCCGCCCTTCGTGACCGTCCGGCGGACGTAAACGCCGTAGGCGACCACGAGCAGCGCTGCGCCCGCAAAGCGCACGGCGTCCGGCGCGCCGATCACACCGAGCACGATCGCGACCGGCATCAGGGCCAGGAACCACGTCAGGTCGCGCCGAATGGCGCGCTCGTCGCCAACGATGTCGGTCCCCTGCTCGCGGCGTGCCTTGAACACGTGGGCGGAGCCCACCACGAGCAGCATCGCCAGCGTCCCGAGCAGGAACGGGGCGCCGATGATCGCGCCGATCGCGATGTCCACGGACTCCTCCCCACCGCCGCTCAGCAGCGCCACGATCGGGATCACCGACTCCGGCAGCGCCGTGCCGACCGCCGCGAGCGTCGCGCCGACGGCGCCCTCGCCGAGGTTCAGCCGCTGCCCGAGCCACTCGACGGCGTTGGTGAAGCCGATCGCGCCGCCGATGATCAGCACGAAGGCGGCGAGCAGCTCGAGGGCGGTCGTCATCTGGGAGTCGTGGTCCCCGTTGCGCGGGTAACGCATGCCCATGGAAGTCCTCGTCGCCGGCGGACACGGCCAGATCGCGCTCCGCCTCCTCAAGCTGCTCGCCGAGCGCGGCCACCGCGGCCGCGGCCTGATCCGCAACCCGGACCACGCCGCCGACCTGCAGGCGGTGGGCGCCGACCCGGTGCTGTGCGACCTCGAGTCCGACGACCCGCGGCCGCACCTCGGCAGCGCGCAGGCGATCGTCTTCGCCGCGGGCGGCGGCCCCGGCAGCGGCCCGGAGCGCAAGCGCACCGTCGATCTCGGCGCGGCCGTGAAGCTGATCGACGCCGCCGACGAGCTCGGCGTGGCCCGCTACGTGATGGTCTCCGCGATGGGCACCCAGGACGTCGAGCACGCCGGCGAGGCGATGCGGCCCTACCTGCAGGCCAAGCGGGACGCCGACGACGCGCTGATGGCGAGCGGGCTCGACTGGACGATCGTGCGCCCGGGCCGGCTCACCGACGATCCCGGGACCGGCACCGTCGACGCCGCGAGGGCGCTCGGCCGCCGCGGGGAGATCACCCGCGACGACACGGCGCTCGTGCTGCTCGAGACGCTGGAGCGGCCGGGGCTGGCGCGGGTCGCCTTCGACGTGCTCGAGGGCCCGACGCCGGTTGGCGTCGCCCTGGACGCGCTCTGAGCGTCAACTGCACGGAGGCGAGGGAATAGACCCGGCGCGATGGCGTTCACGGTGATGACCCCCCACCCTGGAGCCCTCTCCCATGTACCCCGCCAACAACCACGTGATCCGACTCGCAGGCGACGCCGACGAGGCCGCCCTGGAGCGGCTCGCCCAGCTCGACTCCGCGCGGCCGCTGCAGCACCCGATCCTGGTCGCCGAGATCCGCGGTCGCGTGGCCGCCGCGCTCGACATGGACGAGCGGCGCGCGATCGCCGACCCGTTCCAGCCGACCGCGATCCTGCGCGCGCAGCTGCAGGCCCGCGCGGCCGCCTACGAGGCGTCGGCGCGCACGCCCGACGTCGCCGACCGGATCCGCTCGGCGTTCGCGCGCTACCGCTCCGTCTACGCGTAGGAGCCCGCCATCATGGGAGGGGATGCGCTTCAAGGTCGAGCCATCCCCTTCCGGCGGCTACTTCGTCCGCCTCGCCGGCGTGGACGCGCCCGTCTCACGCCATGACACCGAGGAGGAGGCCGAGGCGGCCGCCGCCTCCTATGACCGCGGCGTGCGCGAGAACCGCGTCGGCGACCTCCAGCGGCTGCCCGGCGGCGGCGAGGTCCTGGTCCGCGCTGTCCGGTCGGAGGACAAGCCCCTGTTCGCCCGCGGCTGGGAGCACTTCGGCGAGGAGTCCCGCTACCGGCGCTTCATGGGCGTCAAGCCGCGCCTGAGCGTCGCCGACCTGTCGTTCTTCACCGAGATCGACCACATCGACCACGAGGCGATCGGCGCGCTCGACCCAGAGAGCGGCGACGGCCTCGGCGTCGCGCGCTACGTCCGCGACGCCGAGCGCCCGCACACCGCCGACGCCGCCGTGTCGGTGATCGACGCCTGGCAGGGCCGCGGGCTCGGCGGGCTGCTGCTGCGCCGGCTCTGCCACCGCGCCGCGCAGAACGGCATCCGCATCTTCACGGCCGAGCTGCTGACGAGCAACCACACGATGCTGCACCTGTTCGAGAAGCTCGGCACCGTCCGCGTCACCGGCCGCGCGGGCGCGGAGCTGCACATCGACGTCGAGCTGCAGGTCGCGGACTCGCCGACGCTCGAGCTCGCGCTGCGCAGCGCCGCGACCGGCCACATCGGCCGCCGCGCGTAGACTGGCGCCCCCTATGGGGAGCTGGGTGCAAGGGGCCGACGGGTCGGGCTTCGGGCTCGAGAACCTGCCGTTCGGCGCCGTCGCACGCGGGAGCGGGCCAGCGCGGCCCGCGGTGCGGATCGGCGACCACGCGCTGATCCTGCAGCCGCTCGCGGAGGCGGGACTGCTCGGCGACCTGCCGGACGGCGTGCTCGCCGGACCCGTGCTGAACCCGTTCCTGGCCCTGGGCCGCGAGGCCTGGAGCGCGACGCGCACGGCGCTGACGGAGCTGCTCCGCGAGGACGCCCCCGAGCGCGACGTCGCCGCGGCCGCGCTCGTGCCGCTCGCCGGCGTCGAGGCGCGGCTGCCGGTCGCGATCGGCGACTACGTCGACTTCTACTCCTCGCTCGAGCACGCCTCCAACGTCGGCAAGATCTTCCGCCCCGACGCCGAGCCGCTGCTGCCCAACTGGCGCCACCTGCCCGTCGGCTACCACGGCCGCGCGAGCTCCGTCGTGGTCTCGGGCACCGGCGTGCGGCGCCCGCAGGGCCAGCTGCCGCCGCCGGACCCGGGCGGCGCGCCGCGCTTCGGACCGAGCGAGCGGCTCGACATCGAGCTCGAGCTCGGCTTCGTCACCGGCCCTGGCAACGCGCTCGGGACGAGCATCGCGACCGGCGACGTGCGCGAGCACGTCTTCGGCTTCGTGCTCGTCAACGACTGGAGCGCGCGCGACATCCAGCGCTGGGAGTACGTCCCGCTCGGTCCGTTCCTGGGGAAGTCGTTCGCGACCTCGGTGTCGCCTTGGATCGTGCCGCTGGAGGCACTCGAGCCGCACCGCGTCGCGCCGCCTGCGCAGGACCCCGAGCCGCTGCCCTACCTGCGCACGGGCGAGGACTGGGCGCTCGACATCGCGCTCGAGATCGCGCTCGCGCCGGACGGCGGCGAGGAGACCGTGGTCTCCCGCACGAACGCATCCGGCCTCTACTGGACGGCACCCCAGCAGCTCGCCCACGCGACCGTCAACGGCACCAACGTGCGGCCCGGCGACCTGTACGCCAGCGGCACGATCTCCGGCCCCGAGCCGGACACGCGCGGCAGCCTGCTCGAGCTCACCTGGGGCGGGCGCGACCCGCTCGCGCTGGCGGGCGGCGTCGAGCGGCGCTTCCTCGAGGACGGCGACACGGTTACCCTGCGCGGCGCTGCCGGTCCGGTCTCGCTCGGCGAGGTCCGCGGCCGGATCGTCCCGGCGGTGTGACGGGGGTCACAGCGGCGGAACTCTCGCCGCCGTCTGTGGTTAGGTGACGTTCAGCCCACGAGCGGTCACGGTCCGAACGTCCGGATCGAGACGCCCGGGAACCGACCGGCGCGAGCATCACCGCGCCGGCGCAGCCCGGGCGCAGGGCGCCCCCTCCCTCGCTGCGCACCGACCCAGGC
>DATFQI010000011.1:0-14553 GCA_035264365.1 Solirubrobacteraceae bacterium | reverse complement strand
TAGCTCCGCGGCTGGTCGTGATGGACGTGAAGATGCCCGGCATGGGCGGGCTGGCGGCGACTCGTCGCCTGCTCGCGCGACGTCCGGAGACGGTCGTGGTTCTGGTCTCCGTCGATGAATGTGATTCGGAGCAGGTCCTCTCCGCCGGTGCCGCGGCATTCATACCGAAGCAACGGCTCTCAACTCGCCGTCTCCGCGAGGTCTGGGAGGCGGCGCGTGACGCGAGTCCGCCAGCGAAGTGATACGGGTCAACACAGCTGGCGACAGGTGAACGGTCCTCTGCGCGGCGGCGAATGTCGTCCGCGACGGTAAATGAGAAGCGATGACCCGGCTGCAGATCTCATGACTACCCTGCGGGCGATGCGACGCTTCATTCTTGCCGCCACGTTGCTGGCGAGCCTCATTGCTGCAGCGCCCGCCGGCGCGATCACGAACGGAATGCCGGACGGCAATAAGCATCCGAACGTCGGCGGGCTCGTAGCCCCGGCGGCGTACTCGGACGGGACCTGGATCTACTGCTCAGGCACTCTCATCTCGCCCACGGTCTTCCTGACCGCCGCACACTGCGCGGAGGACGACCGCGTTCGCGTCACGTTCGACACCGCATATGTCGACGGTGACAAGACCTACACGGGCACGTTCTACGGCGATCCGGCGTACAACCAGACCCAGAGCGATCCGCACGACATCGCGGTGGTGGTGCTCGATCAGGCGGTCAAGGGCATCACGCCCGCGAAGCTGCCGAAGGCCGACTCGCTGTCGAGCCTGCGCAAGACCCAGCAGTTCACGTCGGTCGGCTACGGCGCCTACGAGGTGACGAACTCGCCGGGCGGCCACCAGTACCTCTACAACGATGTGCGCATGGTCGCCACCGGCACGCTGAACTCGATCAACGCGTCGTGGCTGCGGATCTCGATGAACCCCTCCACGGGTGACGGCGGCACCTGCTACGGCGACTCGGGCGGTCCGAACTTCCTCGGCGCGACCGATGTGATCGCGGCGACCACGATCACGGGCGACGCGGTGTGCCGCTCGACGAACGTCGATTACCGGCTGGACACGCAGTCCGCCCGGGCATTCCTGAACCAATACGTCGCATTGCCGTAGAGCGGCGCCACCGATCCGCTGAGGTGCGGCGACGCCACGTGGCGTCGCCGCACCGGCACAACGAACGCAAGGCCGTTTCTCTCTACCGATAGCGGCGCGCGAAATCGGAGCAGCCGGCCGGGAGGACGGCGCAGAGCCGAATCGGCGGCAAGGCGGACCACCTGGATTCGACGGCGGTGACGCGCGATCATGCGGGCAATGGATCTTCTTGCGACGACCGGTGAGTCATTCGTGCGGGTCGGGGCGGCGATGCGCCTTCAGGGTTCGGGGGCGCAGTGCCTGGCGCATGACGGCGGCACGGTGTACGTGGGGTGTCGCGGCGGCGGGCTCAAGCGCAGCGCTGACGGGGGCGACACCTTCGAGGACGTGCCGTTACCGGAGCGGGATGTGTTCAGCGTTGCGGTGAGCGCGGCGGACGGCGCCGTGTATGCGGGAACCGAGCCGAGCCGGCTGTTCTGCAGCCGCGACGGCGGCGAGCGCTGGGAGGAGTTAGAGGCGCTTCAGGACATTCCGTCGCGGCCGCGGTGGAGCTTTCCGCCTCGGCCGTGGACCTCGCACGTGCGGTGGATCGCGCCGAGTCCGCACGAGCCTGAGGTGGTGCTGGTGGGCATCGAGCTGGGCGGGCTGATGCGCAGCGAAGATGGTGGCCACTCGTTCAGTGATCATCGCCCGCGGGCGGCGCGGGACGTGCATTGTCTGGCGTGGCATCCGAGCACTCCGGGCCGCGCCTACGAGGCCGGCGGCGACGCCGCGGCGTGGAGCCGCGACGGCGGCCGCACCTGGAAGACGGCGCAGGCCGGGCGAGAACGAGGTTACGCCTGGGCACTTGCCGTTGACGAGGTGAATCCGGACCGTTGGTTCGTCTCAGCAGCGCCGGGCCCGTTCGAGGCGCACGGCCGCGGTCCGTCGGACTCGGCGATCTACCGCTGGGAGGGCTTAGGCCCGTGGCAGATGATCGAGGGTCCTTTCGACTCGCACGTCTACGCACTCGCGGCCGGACAAGGCAAGCTCTTCGCCGGCCTCGGTGATGGCACGCTGCTGGAGAGTGAGGACGGCGGCGAGAGTTGGAGCGACCTCGGGGAGCGGATTGGCGGGCTCACGGCCCTTGTCGTGAAATGAGAGGCGACGGCGGGCGCGCGTGTGGCACCGGGCCTTGAGCCCCGGCGCCACAGCGCGAACGTCTACTTCGCCGGGTGCCCGCGGGAGGCTCCCGCTCGGATCTTCGACTTGGACTTGGTGACGTAGTCGTTGCTCGCGGACATCACCTTGGTGTCGAACGCCATCCGTGCGACGGTGTTGGCGAACGCCTTTGACACGAGCGTGAAGTTCGCCGGGTCGACGTTGTCGATGTTGTCGCACCACCGGAACGGGTTGTCGACGCAGCCTCCGTCGAAGGTCCCGAGGTTGCCCTCGTAGTTGCCGAGTTGCCCGCCGAAGAGGTCGACCTCTTCCTGGAGCTTGCAGCAGTCCTGCCCGGTCAGCAGACCGCTGGCCGGAACCCCGATGCGATTGAAGTTGATCGCATCGGTGCCATTCGGCGAGAGGAACTCGTGGTTGTAGCCGGCCTGGTCGAAGAACGCGACCGACTGGTCACGCGACACCTGCGACGCCTTATAGACGCGATTCGGGAACGTCTCCGGCACCGTGCGGCTGAAGAAGTCCGGCGCCGCCGGATCCAGGATCCCGATGACGTAGTTCGGGGTGCCGAACACATCCGCGTCGAGGTCGTAGCCGATGTGGCTGGCCTGCGTGCCCGTGAGCTGGTTGACGTAGTAGCCCGACCCGAGCAGCCCCAGCTCCTCGCCGCCGAACCAGACGAACCGCAGCTTGTTCAGCGGCGCGACGTTCTTCATCTGCTGGGCGATGTCGAGGATCGCGGCGGACCCGGTCGCGTTGTCGAGGATCCCCGCGCCGTAGATGGCGTCCAGGTGGGCGTCGACGACGAGGACGTGATTCTTGTCGCCGCCCTTGGACTCCGCGATGACGTTGTAGTCATCCGTGTTGGGCTTGACGATCGCCGGCACGCTGAGGCTCATCGTCGGCGCCGACCCCGCCTGGTACTGGCTGTAGAGGTCTTGGCCGATGGCGAACGTCACGAAGCCCACGGGGATGTCCGGGATGAACGGCTGGTCGTTACCGTCGAGCATGCTGCCGATCTGCAGCCCTGTACGCCCGGGGTTGCCCTCATTGAAGATGACCACGCCGCTGGCGCCGGCCGCCTTCGCGTTGAGGACCTTCACGCCGAAGTTGCACCCACCACGCTGGATCAACGCGACGTTGCCCGCCGTGAAGCCGCTGAAGTCGGCCGCCGTGCAGCCGCTCGTCGAGCTCGAGACCTCGGTCGGCGGGAGGATGATGCCGCCGACCGGCTGCAGCGGAGCCCCGACGGGCGTGGTCCCGGTCGTCTGGCCCGGGCCCCAGTCGGTGCCGAGCACGTAGTCGTGTGCGGTCGGCGAGACCTCGCGGAGGAACGGGACGCCGGCGTAGGCGTAGTAGTCGAACTTGTACGTCTGGATCGAGACGTCGTATCCGGCCTTGCGCATCGCGGCGGCCACGTAGTCCACCGACGCCTTGTAGCCCGGCTCACCCGAGTTGCGCGACGGCATCCCATCGATCCCGGGGTTCGCGTCGGCGATGTCCTGGAACGCCTGCAGGTGACGCATCAGGTCAGCTTGGTTGACGCATTCGACGAGCTCGGCCGGCGTGTCGTTGACCCGCGTGTCGCACTTCGGCGGCGGAGCGGCGCTCGTCGTCGCGGGCAACAGCAGCAGCGCCGCGGCGCAGAGTGGTAGCGGCCACCCCCGAAGTCGTCGCAACCTCAAGCGCGCATGCATACGTCCTCCCCTCATCGGTCTGGAAAGCTGCCGCGCGGTCTGCCACACATCCGAGCGCAACGAGCGGATCGGACGTACGGCGATCCACGGCGATCCGACGACCATCCGCCTCACTCATGAACCGAGCGTGAAATCCGGGACCAGTCGAGTGTCGCCCAGGACACCAAGCCGGACGTGTGCCGAGGACCTTGGTGCAGCCGGCGCCCACCCGATCTCGGTCGGAAAAGGCGAGATCCTCGTGATCACGAGCGTGAGTGCTCCCGCGATCAGTCGCTCGGCCGGCTGTTTCTGTGCTTCCGGCTGCGTCCCTCAAGGATCGTCGAAGCGCAGCAATCGGCCCCGAGCGGCGTCGCAGGTCCAGTAATGGCCCTGGTCGTCGGCCGTGAGGCAGTGGCCCGCTCGTGGCACGGCGACGCCGGTGGCTGGCCGGAGGCCGTGCTTCGTGGCCGCGAGCGTGGCGAGTCGCGTGCCGGGGTCGCCACGGGCGTAGAAGTGGCCGGTCTTCGCCGAGAAGGCCGGCAGCGACTCGTCTCCGCCGACGGCGTACCGGCCGAGCTGTTCGCCAGTGTCGGTCCGGAGCAGTGAGACCCGGCCGTCACTCGCGCAGCTCGCGAGCGCCAGACGCGCGCGCTCGTCGATCTGCGGGAATCCGTGGGTGCCGTCGCAGCCCGTCGGCCAGCGCTCGCTAATGGCGTGGCTGCTGATCGCGATGGCGACGAGATCGTCGCCTGCGTGCGTGTAGGCGCGGTCGCTGCGGGTGACGATCGTCAGGGCCTCGGGGCCGTCCGGCACCGGGACGAAGCCCACCCGGGTCGGCGCCACGGACGGAGGATCTCGAAGCGCGAACACCTCGATGCCGGACGGCGACGCGCCCGGCTCGGTTACCCAGAGCTCGTGGGTGGGCGCGACGTAGCGGACGTAGTCGGGCGAGCCGCCGATTTCGAACGTGAACGCCGTTGTCCCGCTCCTCGGGTTGACCGCAGTGATGGCCTTCTGCTCGCGGTTGACGACGAAGATCAGACCGTCGCCCTCGTCGGCAGAATCGGCGTCGCCGGGCCTGCCGATGCGCTTCGCGGCGCCGCTCCGCGGATCCACGAGGTATACGCCGCTGCGACGTGCCGGCACGATGATCCGCTCGAGCTGCCGGGAGTAGACGATGTCGTCGAAGTCGATCTCCTGGGCCGCACCAGGAAGCCGGACCACGTGCGCGGCCGGGTCGAGCGGCGAGGAGTCGCTTCCGCAGGCGGAGATCGCGAGAGCGAGCGCGATCAGCGCGAGCATCACTGCTGGCCGTGACACGGAGCTACGGCGGCGTGGCCGCCACCGGCGGCAGCGCTTCGATCACATTGTCAGCCGTGCGCAGAGCCAACGCCGCGATGGTCAGCGACGGATTGACCCCGAGCGCGGTGGGAATGCGTGCCCCGTCCGCAATGTAAAGACCGTCGTAGAACCCGCCACTCGTGTCGAAGACGTGGCCGAACTCGTCGCACACGCCGGCGGCCGCCGTTGCGCCCATCGGACAGCCGCCGAGAGGGTGCGAGAGGCCGATCGCACGGGTGCCGAGCGCGCCTGCGGTGTCGGTGAGGAACGGGTTGATGAACGCCCGCTCCGAGTTGTCGGTGAGCCGTCGCGCGAATTGGTCCAGGGTGCTCCTGATCTCGTGGTAGATCGGGTCCTCGTGGAACGCCCTGCCGTCGGTGCGCCGGACCCTGAGCGTCGTGTCGCGCCGGCCGCCGAGGCGGAACTGTCCGATCGAATCCTCTCGCCCCATGGCCGCGACGCACATCATGTTGGCCGTCCATTCGTCCTCTGAGGCGAACTCGTTCTGGCGCGTGACCCGGTTGCGGAGGAGCGCGCGCACGAACGCGGGCAGGCGCCCGGCGAGGTAACGCGCGACGGCGAGCACGAGGAACAAGGGACGGGACCGCGCCTTGGTCAGCGACTGCAATAGCGGGACGCCGTGCCCGGCGAGGGAGGAGAATGCCCGCGGGATGCCGTTGTCCTCGATCGTGTGAAACCGGTGCCCGCCATCGGCGTTGAAGTGCGCGAACGAGGTCGTGACCGGCCCGCGCGTCAGGCTGATCTGCTCGCGGGTCTTGTCGAGAAAGGCCAGGTAGTCGCCGTTGGTGGAGAAGTTCATGCCCAGTCGGTCGCTCAGGTGAGGCAGCGTCCCCCGGTCCCGTGACCGCAGCAGGATCTCGTTGGTGCCCACCGTGCCGGCGGCGAGGATCACCCGGTCGGCCGTCACGGTGCGTCGCGTGGCGTGGTTCGGGTCGTTCACGTCGCGCTCGACGTAGTGCACGCGGTAGCCGCCGGTCGGCAGGGCCTCCACGACGTCGACCTCTGACAGCGCCCGGACGTGGAGATCGGGCAAGCCCGGCGGGTCACCCTTGAACGAACCCAGCGCCGCGCCCATCAGCTGCTTGTTCAGTGTGTGCCGCGCTCCCGGCAGACAGCCGACGATGCAGCGGCCCTGGCGCTCGCAGTAGTTCTTCGGGGCGCCGGCGGGATCGAAGGGTCCCGGTTCGGGGTTGATGTCATTGATCGCCGAGTCGACGGTCCCGAACTCATCGGCCAACTGGCCCATGTGCGTCTGGAAGATCCGTGCACGGTCGATCCACAACGCGTTGTCGTCGTTCGCGGCCGTGGAGTGCGCCGGATCGATCTGCTTGAGGCCGCGCTTCGCATTCAGCGGGTCCGGCTTCGTCGCCCAGCGCGGGTTCAGCCGTGCCGATCGAGTGGCGATGTTCGAAAGCCCGGTGTTCGGAGCCTTCGGAGGAGTCGGACTCGCCTTCACCGGGTCGCGCTGATAGAGCGCGAGCAGGACCCCGCGGCCGATCGCCTCGCGCGCGAGGTCGTAGTAGTCATCGCGCTCTTGCGACGTCCACGTAAGCGGCCACCGCGCGTCCTCGGTGACCACGTCCGGTGGGCGAATCGTGACGTTCGCGTAGACGAGTGAGCCGCCGCCCACCCCGCAGGCGCGCAGGATCGTCACGCCATCGTTCTCGCGCAGCCCGAACAGACCGCGACGACCGAAGACCGTCAGGTCATAGAGCCCGTCCTCGTTGCCCCTGCGGCGAAAACAGCGCGTGTAGATGTCGATGAACCCGCGGAAGTTCTCCGCAGAGGACCAGAGCTGCACAGGCTGCTGCTTCTCGTCTTTCAGCCAGCCATACGTCCTCACCTCAGGATCCTGGACGGTCCCCACCGGCGTCGTCCACCAGGTCCCGCGCTCGAGCATCAGAACCGTCTCGCCCTGGCCACGTGCCTTGAAGGCGCGGGCGATCGGCAGTGCCGTCATCGTCCCGCCGAAGCCCGAACCGACCACGACGGCCGAGTGGTGCTCCTCCGCTGGCGTCATCCGCGTACCGCCCTCTCCGCTGGCTGGTGACGCGAACACAACGCCTGTTGGCCGAGCGTGTCAAGCCATTGTCCGGAACTCGCTGCGCAGTCGAGAAGCCCAATCGCTCTAACGAGTAAGAGCCCATACCCCTCAAGACCCAGGTGACCACGGCGAGGATCATGTGAGTCGGGGTGTACAAGCGAGTTGGGACCAGCTGCTGGTCTATCGAACATATGTTCGTCCCTGATCGCCGATGACCAACTACGACCGCGCCCAGCGTGCCGTCCTCGGAGCCCTGCTCGAGGCGCACCCTCGTCTGCTCGGTATCGATGAGCTCCACGCCGGCTTCAGGGACGTCCCGCGGCCGGGCGAGGCGCTTCGCGTGCTCGTGGTCGACGGGCTCGCGACGCAGCTTGGCGACCGCGCTGGCGCAAGCCGCGCGGCTGTGCGCTTCAACGAACTGCGCCGTCCCGCCTGACTCCTCCATTCATCCCATCCGCTGCTGGCGAGACGATCTGCCATGCGCGCGATATCTCGGCTCAGTACGGATAGAGCGGAATGAGGCGCGGAGCGCGTACGGAATAGCCGGTCGGAGAGGACGCGGTGCGATCAACCGAAGGCCCCTCGACCTGCGTCTCGCCTTCCAGCTCCATGCCGAGCTCGGCGAAGAACGCTTTGGCAGCCTCGAGGTCCTCGACGACGATGAGAACGTTGTCCATCCGCTTGAGTGCCATGACACCGGAGGACGTCCGCATCAGCGGTCGCTCGGGGTGGCGCTGCGCATCCTCGGCGTCACAGTCTTGGATGGCACCGCAGCGGGCTTGGTCCTCGCGGCGGCGGCGGTCTCCCTGTTCGTGGGAGTGATGCGGTACTTGCGAGGCGCGGACTTGTCTGGCGTGACTCACGGCGGCGAGGGCGGGGGCTGACGAGGAGCCTCGCGGCTCCCCGGCTCGAGCCCGGGACCGCCCATCGCCCGAGACGGCACGGATGCGCCGCCGCCGCACGGGGCGGCGGCGGCGCGTTCCGCGTTACTGCCTAGGCGTCGGCCAGCGCGAGGAGCGACTCGCGCAGCGCGTCGAACTGCTCGCCGTCGAGCTGGTTGGCCAGCGCGCGCAGCTGAGCCCTCGCGGCGCTCGCCTGCGGGCCGCTGCGGAACCGCTCCGCCCGGTCGACGAACTTGTCGACCTGGGCCAGCGTCTCCGCGTCGATCGCTCCGGCGCGCTCGAGCTGATCGCGGAAGGACCGCGTCACCGCGAAGCTCGGCTGCCAGGTGATCTGGTCGTGGTGCTGCGGGTTGAACCCGTCCACGAGCACCTCGCGGGCGGCCGCGATCTCGTTGGACGACAGCTGGTCCGTCGGCGTCAGCTCGAACGAGTCGAAGCCGCGTGCGATCTCCGAGCCGAAGGTCGCGCCGTTGTACCAGTAGGTCGACCAGAAGCCGCCGAGCACCAGGGTCGTGGCGCTGATCGGCCCGCGGTCCCAGTAGCCGATCTCCTTCGGGTGGGACGGATCCGTGAAGTCGATCAGCGAGGCGCCGCCCTGGTACCAGGCCTGCACCATGATGTCGCGGCCCGGGACGGGCACGAGCGACGGCAGGTGCGAGACGCAGTTCTCCTGGTTGACCTGGGCCGGCGGGATCTTGTAGTAGCTGCGGAACTGCAGCTTGCCCTCGACGATCTCGTAGATCGCGTTCGCGCCCCAGTTGAGCTGGTCGGTCGCACGGCAGCGCGCCGACGTGCCGCCGCCCCACTCGTCGGTGAACACGACCGTCTTGCCGTCATTGGAGAACGTCGCGCCGTGCCAGTAGGCGAATCTTGGGTCGGCGACCGCGTCGATCCGCTTCGGGTTCGCGGCGTCGCTGATGTCGATCAGGATGCCGTTGCCCTCGCAGGCGCCGGCCGCGAGCTCGATCTCGGGATAGACCGTGATGTCGTGGCAGGCGTCAGTGATCGGCTGCGGCGACCAGTTGATGCCCGACGGGTGCTGTGGCGTCGGCAGCGTCTGCTGCAGACCGTCGATCCGGTCGCCCTCCTGGAAGAGCCGCGGCTCGTTGACGATCGCCGCGTTCTGCGGCGCGGCGAGCGGGACCTTGATGACCTCGATCCGCCACCGCGACGGGTTCGGGTTGGTTGGCGACGGAGCCGCGTTCGAGCAGCCGGGCATCTCGGTGGCCGAGCGCGCGCCCGCGGTGCCCTGGACGTAGACGTAGACGTTGTCGGGATCGTCCTCGTCGGTGACCACGGTGTGGGTGTGCGAGCCGCGGCAGGTCTGGACGGCGGCGACCTGGACGGGCGCGTCGAGGTTGGAGATGTCGAAGACGCGGACGCCCAGGAGGCGTGTCGCGGACGTCGCACCGCCGGCGCCGCAGTCGATCCTGCCGCGGGTCTCCTCGACCGACATGAACAGCAGGTTCCCGAAGACCGAAACGTCACCCTGGCCGCCCGGGCACACCACGGCGGTGCGCAGCGTCGGCGCGGACGGGTCGGAGATGTTCCAGACCTGGAAGCCGTTGAAGCCGCCGATGAACGCGGCATCGCCCTGGAACGCGAGGTCGCTGTTCACGAACGAGAACGACCCCGCGTTGTTCGGGTCGAAGAAGCCGGCCGGCTTGTTCCTGTGCGCGAGCAGCTCCATGCCGCTCTTCGCCACGCCCGGGTTCTCGAGCCCCGGCGCCAATCCGACACGCGGATCGGTCGTGCTCGGGAGCTGCGCCAACGCGGACGCGCTGATCGTCAGCGTCAGCGCGAGCGCCGCCGCGACAGCTACCACACCCTTCCCCATGTGCTCCTCCTCCGGTGTACTTGCCCCTTGTGCGACCCTACACATTCTCGATGCGAATTCCCATGGGTTTCTCATCCGTTACCTGGGCCCTGGCCGTCGCCGTCGCCGTCGCCGGCTGCGGTGGCGGCGGCTCGGACGACGCCAAGTCCGACGAGCAGGCCGATGTCAGGATCGTCCAGCCCGGCGCACCGGGGGAGCCGTCGCGCCAGCTCACCGCGGCCGAGGCGGAGAAGCTCGAGCAGACGAAGCACACGGACGCCGACGTGCGCTTCATGCGCGGCATGATCCACCACCACGCGCAGGCGCTCGTGATGACGAGCATGGTCCGCTCGCGCAGCGCAAGCGAGGAGATGCCGCTGTTCGCGCGCCGGATGGAGCTCTCGCAGGAGACGGAGATGCGCCAGATGGAGCAGTGGATGCGCGCCCGCGGGGAGCCCGTCCCGACCGCCGAGGAGCACAAGCACGACCACGGCGGCGGCGGTTCGCTGATGCCCGGCATGGTCAGCGCGGCGGCGCTCGAGCGCCTCGCGAAGTCGGACGGCCGGCGCTTCGACCTGCTGTTCCTGCGCTACATGCAACGCCACCATCAGGGCGCCCTCACGATGGTGCGGCAGCTGAACGAGACCGGCGGCGGGATGGAGGCCGAGACCGGCGCGTTCGCTCGCCACGTGCAGTCCGATCAGGACATCGAGATCAACCGCATGGAGGACCTGCAGGCGAAGATCATGCGCGGCGAAACGGTCTCCGGCGTGCGCCGCGCGAAGGTGCCGAAGGGGCTCGGCACCGCGAAGAAGTTCGCGTTCGCGGGCGGCAAGCCGCTGATCTGCGTGATCCGCTGACGGGCGCGCCTACGCGCGCGCGGGCATGGTCCCGCGCGCAAACCAGGCGCGGGCCTCGAGCGCGAACGGCCCGTCGGCCGGCAACGCCCTCCGGCATCCCTCGCGCACGGCCGCCTGTCGCTCGGGGTCGAGCGTGCGCAGGAACTGGCCGGCGGGCCCGACGGCGAACGTGAACGGGTTCCAGAAGTCGTCGAACCCCGCGTACTCCGCGCGCGCGCCCACGTCGCCGTCCTCGACGTCCTGCAGGCCGGCGCGCTCGAGGTGCGCCGCGATGTCGCCGCGTGCGGTTCCCGGCCGCCGATGCTCGCCGCCGGCGTCGGGGACGATCTCCCGCACCGCGCTCCAGAACGTGTTCAGCATCGTCATGCCGCTCTCGTGGAGGTCCCACATGCAGGCGGCGACGACGCCGCCCGGGCGGGTGACGCGCGCCATCTCGCGCACGCCGCGGTCCGGGTCTCGCATGAAGGCGATCACGAGCTGCGCGAGCGTCGCGTCGAAGCTCCCGTCCTCCCACGGCAGCTCCTCGGCGGGACCGACGCGCACGTCGGCGCCGGGGTGGCGTTCGCGGCAGGCCTCGGCGAACTGCGGCGCCGGATCGATCGCGGCGACGCGCTCGGCCCCCGTGCGCGCGACGAGCTCGTGCGTGAGCCCGCCCGGCCCACAGCCGACGTCGAGCACCCGCATCCCGGCGGCCACGCCCGCCGCGTCGCACAGCGCGACCGCCAGCGTCGGCGCGTAGCGGCCCATGAAGCGGTCGTAGTGCTCGGCGGATGCGACGAACTGCATCGGCCAACTCAACCGCTCCCGCTGAACGCCGTCAAGCCGGTTCGCGCCGGGACACCCCGGGGTAGCCGTCGGCCATGGACGCTCTCCGACTCCGCATCCCCGCACTCGTCGTCGCCGCCATGCTGGCCGCGGCCGCACCGGGGTGCGCCACCGACGACGCCGCGAAGAAGGACGCTGACAAGGCCGCGAAGAAGGCCGACAAGGCCGCCGGCAAGACCGACGAGAAGGCCAAGAAGGAAGCCGACAAGGCCGCCGAGGACGTCGACGGCAACTAGGCGCCGGTGGAAGCGGGGCCCCGATCTACTCGGGGCCCCGCGATGGCTCACGCCGTCGCCGCGACCGGGTCGGGGCGGACGACGACCGTGTCGAGCACGGGCACGACCTCGTCGGCGGACATCACCGACGCGGCGGCGTGGGCGCGGATCGCGTCCGCGCTCTCCCCCTCGTAGATGCAGAAGGTGCCGAGCTCGCCGCCCTCCTCCTGCACGACGTAGGACCGGATCCAGCGGACGCCGGAGCCGTCCTTGTCGCCCTCGGTGGACGAGCGCGCGGCGGCGGCCTGGAGGTCGGCGGCGTCGCGGAAGCCGTTGCGACGCTGGATGACGTAGAGCTGCATGAGGATCACTCCTGGGGTAGTGGGGACGCCGTCGACGCTACGGCCGCGCCGCCCGCTTGACATCCGCGGCATTGCCGTACTTGCCGTCCCGACATGCCGTATTTCGCCCCCACGGCGTCCGGGCGGCCGTAAGCTCGCCCGATGGCGACGGAGCTGATCGGCAGGCGGCCGGAGCTGGAGCGGCTCGAGGCGCTGCTCGGCGCCGCCCGCGACGGCCACGGCGCGGTCGTCCTGCTGGCCGGCGAGGCCGGCGCGGGCAAGACACGGCTCGCCGCCGAGCTCGCCGCGCGCGCGGACGCGGAGGTCCTGCGCGGGGCCGCCTCGCAGGGGCGCACGCCGCCGTACGGGCCGCTGGTCGCGGCCCTGCGCACCCACCTGCACGCGCACCCGCGTGGGCTCGACGCCTGCGGCCCGCTGCGCGGGCACCTCGCGCGCCTGCTGCCCGAGCTCGGCGAGCCGGCCGCGGGCTCCGACCGCGCGACGCTGTTCGAGGCGCTGCACTGCGCGCTCGCCGGCCTCGGCCATGCGCTCGTCCTGCTCGACGACCTGCAGTGGTCCGACGAGGCCACGCTCGAGGTGCTGGCCGCGCTCGGCGAGTCGGTCACGACGAGCCGGCTGCTGATCGTCGCCGGCTACCGCTCGGACGGCCTGCCCCGCGGCCACGGCCTGCGGCGGCTGCGCAACGACCTGCGCCGCGCGGGCCGGCTCGAGGAGATCGCACTGCCGCCGTTCGGGCTTGCCGAGACGCGCGAGCTGGTGGCGCGCGTTCTGCCGTTCGCTCCAGGGCCCGAGCTCGTGCGGGCGATCCAAGACCGCACCGAGGGCGTGCCGTTCTTCGCGCGCGAGCTGGCGGTCGCGCTGTGCGTGAGCGGCGCGCTGCGCGAGACGCCCGCCGGCCTGGAGCTCGCCGGCGCGGGCGAGGTGCCGCTGCCGGACACGATCCGCGACGCGGTGATGATCCGCGTGGCCGAGCTCGCCGACGGCGCGCGCCGCGCGATCGAGGCCGCGGCGGTCGCCGGCACCAGCTTCGACCTGCGGATGGTGGCCGAGATCGCCGGCGAGTCGGCGCTGACCGAGCTGCTCGAGACCCGGCTCGTGCGCGAGGACGCCGGGACCGGGACGTTCGCGACCGCGCTCGTGCGGGAGGCGCTCTACGCCGACCTGCCGTGGATGGCGCGGCGCTCGCTGCACCGCGCCTTCGCCGAGGCGCTCGAGCGCCGCGGCGAGCCGGCGCGCGAGGTCGCGCCGCACTGGCTCGGCGCCCACGACGACGCGCGCGCCCGCGACGCGCTCGTGCGTGCGGCCGCCGAGTCGGAGGCGGTGCACGCCTACCGCGACGCCGCCCAGGCCGGCCGCCTGGCACTGGACCGCTGGCCGGCGGGCGACGACGACGCCGGACGCACCGCCGCGCTCGAGCGCTACGCCTCGGCGTGCCAGCTCGCGGGCGAGCTCGCCGAGGCCGCGCGCGCCTGGCGGGAGCTGATCGCCTCCGCCGGCTCCGCGGCGCAGGTCGCGGACGCGCAGCGACGGCTCGCGGCCGTGCACGAGCTGCGCGGCGACCAGGACGCGGCGACGGCGGCGCGCCTCGCCGCCGCGACCGCGTTCGCCGCGACCGGCCGCACCGCCGACGCCGCGGTCGAGCGGATCGCGATCGCCAACCAGCGGCGGATCGCCGGCCGCCACCGCGAGGCGATCGAGCTGGCGAGCGCGGCGGGGGCCGACGCCGAGCGCGCCGAGCGGCTCGACCTGCGCCTGCGGGCGATGGGCATCGAGGGGTTGGCGCGCGCCAAGCACGGCGAGTACCCCGACGGGCTGGCGATCGTCCGCGACGGCCTCGCGCTCGCGCTCGAGCACGACCTGACCGCGGTCGCCGCCGAGCTCTACCAGCGGCTCTCGGTGACGCTCTACGAGGCGGCCGACTACGCAGCCGCCGAGGAGGCGCTCGACACTGCGCTCGAGCTGTGCCGCACCAACCCCGACGCCTCGACGCTGAGCGCCTGCGTGGGCTGCCTCGCGTTCGTGCTGCGCGAGCGGGGCGAGTGGCGCCGGGCGGAGGAGATCTGCCGCGAGATGCTCGCGGATGACGGCTCCTCGTTCGTCGCCGGCGGGTTGCTCGGCGCCATCCACGCCTACCAGGGCAAGCACGGCTCGGCGCGCCGCCTGCTGACCGCGGCGCTGGCGGGCGCCACGCGCGCGGAGCACTACAACATGACCGTCGACACGACGGCCGCGCTCGCCCGCGTCGCC
>DATFQI010000010.1:0-6729 GCA_035264365.1 Solirubrobacteraceae bacterium | reverse complement strand
GCCATGACGCTTGATGGTGCGGCCGACGGCCGTGTGCTGGAACAGGGGAGCCCCGGCTATGACCAGGCTCGGCGGGTGTGGAACGCCATGGTCGATCGGCGGCCCAAGGAGATCGTTCGGTGCGCGGATGCGGACGAGGTGGCGCAAGCCATCCGGGATGGCCGCGAGCGTGGCCTCGAGATCGGTGTCCGTTGCGGCGGCCACAGCGTGCTCGGACTCTGCGTCCCCGAGGACGGCTTGATGATCGACCTGACTCCGATGGATCGCGTTCGGGTGGACCCGGAACGGCGTCTCGCGTGGGTGCAGGGCGGTGCGTTGCTCGGTTCGCTCGACCGCGCCGGGATGAAGCACGGCCTGACCACGACCGCGGGGAACGTGTCCCACACAGGCGTCGGCGGCCTGACTCTCGGCGGCGGGATGGGCTGGTTGGCGCGCCGGTTCGGGCTGACCTGCGACAACGTCGTGTCGTACGAGCTGGTCACCGCAACCGGTGAGCGCTTGGTCGTGGACGGATGCGGCGATCCGGAGTTGTTCTGGGGCCTCCGCGGTGGCGGCGGCAATTTCGGCGTGGTGACCGACTTCGCGTTCCGGCTGCACCCGGTGGCCATGCAAGCCCATGTGGTCGAGCTGTTCTTCCCGATCGAGGATGCGGCGCCTGTGATGCGCGCGTGGCAAGACTTGAGCGCGACGGCGCCCCGCGCAGCCACGTTCACGGCGTGGGTGGGGGAGTCGCAGTCGCCGTTCGTACCGGCGGAGTGGCGCGGGCGGCCTCTGGCCAACGTGGGCTTCGTGTGGGCCGGCGAGCCTGAGCTCGATGCGCAGCTGCTCGGGGACGTGCGTGCGCTCGGTCGCCCGGTCGCCGAGCGGGTCGAGGCGCTCCCGTACGTCGAGCTGCAGCGGATGGACGACACGCTCGAAGGGCATGCGCTGCGCCGCTACTGGAAGGGGCACTACTTCCGGTCGCTGACGGACAAGGCGATCGAAGCGTTCCTGCTCCGCGGAACGGCCGACGGGTACGGCGAGCAGCTGCCCGCCGCTTCGCTACAGGCCTACGGGGGCGCGATCGCCGACGTCCCGGACGAAGACAGCGCGTTCAGCCAGCGCGATGCCGCGTTCGAGTTCGTCGCTTCCGCGCGCTGGTCCGATGCCGCGGAAGACCACGAGCGGATGGCCGCCGCGCGGCGCTATGCCGCCACCCTCGAGCCCTTCGCGAGCGGCATGTACGTCAACGCGATGAGCGATGAAGGAGCCACCGGCGTGGCACGCGCGTACTCGCCGGCCAAGCTCGCCCGCCTCCAGGCGCTCAAGACCGCGTACGACCCTGACAACGTCTTTCACCTCAACCAGAACATCCAGCCCGCCGGGGGCGTGCCCTTCTAGAGGACGCCCATCTGCCGCTTCAGGCCCAGGTCGTCCCGGATCGCACTGTGCTCGATCGCGCGCCCGTCGGCGTCCCACCGCATGAGATGGCACATGCGCCACTCGACGCGACGCCCGGACCTCGGGACGCCCAGCAGCTCGCCCTCATGGGTTCCCGACATGGTCCCGATGCAGATGCTCACGTCGCCGTCGACTGCCACGTGCGCGATCTCGAACCACGCGTGTCGAAGCGCTGCCCAGAGTCGCTGGAACACCGCGGCCTGACCGGCCGGACCTGGTGCGGTTCCGGGCAGCGCCGCCTCGTTCACGTACTCATCCGCGATGAGGTCGTCGAGGACCGAGAGGTCCCGCCCGTTGAACGCGTCTTCCCAGAAGCGACGCGTCTCGTGGGCCACGTCGCGCGACATGTCGACCCAACGCTATCGACCTCGACAACGAGCGCCGAGGCGGGAAGGTGGCGACTACCTACAGCACCGGTGCGAGCGGCGAAGATGCGCGCCCGTTGACCAGTGCGTTTCGTACCGCCGTACGTGCGCATGATGGAGAGCTCGGGCATCCGGGCGATGGCTGCCTTGAACGCGCAGCCTTCATGTAGCGAGGGCAGTCCTGCTGCCACGCCGGTCGACTAGCGGAGTGACCGGAACGCCGCGCGAACCTCGCCGGCGAAAAGATCGGGCTCCTCCCAGGCGGCGAAGTGGCCGCCCCTGTCGACCTCGTGGAAGTAGATGACGTTCGGGTAGCTCGCCTCCACCCAGCTGCGCGGCGTCCGCCAGATCTCGCCGGGGAACGTCGTGAAGCCGAACGGGAGCGTCGGCGGCGGCAGAGGCTGGGCGCCCGCGGCCGGGGCGTCCGGCCCGTAGGCCTCCCAGTAGGACCGGGCCGCGGAGGCGCCGGTCCCGGTCAGCCAGTACAGCGTGATGTTGTCGAGGATGTGGTCGCGGGTGAGGTTCCCCGACGGCTGCCCGTCCACGAACGCGCGGGCGATCTTGTAGTAGGCGTCGGTGTCGTGGTCGACCATCCAGGCGGCCAGGGCGACCGGGGAGTCGAGCAGCGCGTAGCCGATCGTCTGTGGGCGGGTGGCCATCTCGACGAAGTAGCCGTTACCGGACTGCTGGAAGGTGGCGATCTGCGCCGCAGCGGCGCGTTCCTCTTCGCTTTCGGTTGGCATGGCGCCGCCCAGGGCCGGCACGAGCAGGTTCGTGTGGATGCCGATCAGCCCCTCGGGTGCCTGGCGTCCCATCACGTCGGTGACGCCCGCGCCCACGTCGCCGCCCTGGGCGACGTACCGGGTGTAGCCGAGTCGGCGCATGAGCTCGGCCCAAGCCCGTGCGGTCCGGCTCAGGTCCCAGCCGACCTCGACCGGCTCGCTCGAGAAGCCGTACCCGGGCAGGGAGGGCAGAACCAGATGGAAGGCATCCTCGGCGCTGCCGCCATACGCGGTCGGATCCGTCAGCGGGCCGACGGAGTCGATCAGCTCCACGACGGATCCGGGCCAGCCGTGGGTCATGATCAACGGCAACGCGTTCTCGTGCGCCGACCGGACGTGGATGAAGTGGATCTCCACCCCGTCGATCTCGGTCGTGAACTGCGGGAGCGCGTTCAGCCGCGCCTCGCACGCGCGCCAGTCGTGATCGGTGGCCCAGTGGCGGACGAGCGACTGGAGCGTCGCCAGCTGCACGCCCTGAGACCGGTCGGCGACGAGCTCGCTGGAGGGCCAGCGGGTCGCCGCAAGGCGGCGGCGCAGCTCAGCGAGCTGCTCCTCTGGAACCGCGATCTGGAACGGGCGGATGGCTGTCGCGGTGACGGATATGACGGGCTCCTTCGCTCACTGACGGCGTGCTCGGCGAGCGTCTCGTATGGCTCGGAGGCGAGCATCACCCGATGCGGGTGATTCGCCATAGCATCGTGTCGGTGTCCGGGCCAGGCCTCGACTTCTACGACGCCGAGCTGCGCGCCCACCACGAGCACCTTCGCGCCGCCTACGGGATCAGCCCCGGTGACGAGGTACTCGACGTCGGGTGCGGGACCGGGCTGACGACCCGCGAGGCCGCGCGCGCCGCGGTGCCGGGCCGCGTCGTCGGTGTCGACGTGTCCGAGCGCATGCTCGAGCGGGCCCGTCAGCTGACGGCGGCCGAACGGCTCTACAACGTGCGGTACGACCTCGGCGACGTCCAGGTGCATCGCTTCGACCACGCCGGCTTCGATGTGGCGATCAGCCGCTTCGGGACGATGTTCTTCTCGGACCCGGCCGCCGCGTTCGCCAACCTCGCCGCCGCCCTTCGACCCGGGGCTCGCCTGGTGCTGCTCGTCTGGCAGCGACACGACCGGAACGAATGGGCGCGGGCGATCGACGCAGCGCTGGGCGACGCGGCGCAGGCACCGCGTCCGGGGGCGGACCCGTTCTCGCTCGCCGATGCCGAAGCCACCGCGGGCATCCTCGAGGGCGCCGGCTTCGACAGCGTGTGCTTCGAGAACGTCCAGGAGCCGGTCTTCTACGGACAGGACCTCGACGCCGCGCTCGCCGTCGTCCGGGGGTTCCAGGACACCAGGGCGGCCCTCGCGAGCCTCAGCGACGGCGACGCAGCTCGTGCCGTCGAGCACCTGCGCGAGACGCTCGCGGCACACCACACCGACGAGCGCGGCGTGGTCTTCGATTCGCGTTCCTGGCTGATCACGGCCCGCCGACGCCGGTGACACCGGCGCGCGAGCTTCGCCTGTCGCGCAGGCGACGCACGGCCACCCCCAAGGCGGTGGCGGCGCAGCAACACGGAATCCAGATCGGGATCACGAACATCGACAGCGGCAACGGCTCGTACTCACTGCTGCGATCCCAGAGACCGCTCCACCAGGCAGCGTCGGCGCCGAGCGACAGGGCGGCCCAGGGCACGACGCCCAACCAGAGCACCGCCTTCCAGCGCCCCCAGGCGTACGCGCCCGCGGCCAACGCGAGCACCATCGCGCCATAGACGACGACAGCCATCAAGGGCATCGTCTACCCAGTGTGCCGGTAGCGTGGCGGCGATGGCGAACCTGCTTTCCCTCGACGATGTCCGCGCCGCCGCCCGGACCATCACCGGTCACGTCGAGCGCACGCCGACGGTGGCAAGCCCTGGGATGAATGCGCTGCTCGGCGTCCCGGTCACGCTCAAGCTCGAGCTGCTCCAGCGGTCCGGGTCGTTCAAGCCTCGCGGGGTCGCGACGAAGCTGCTCGCGCTGAGCCCGGTCGAGCGCGACGCGGGGGTCGTTGCCGTGAGCGGCGGCAACCACGGCATCGCCGTCGCGGAGGTCGCCGGCGGAATGGACGTCCGCGCGACGGTCGTGATGGCGAAGACCGCTCCGCCGCGGTCGATCGAGCGCATCCGCGCCGCGGGCGCCGAGCTGCGGCTCACCGAGGACATGGGCGCGGCGTTCGCGCTGCTCGACGAGCTGGTGGCGGAGGGCATGACGCTGGTGCACCCGTTCGACGACCCGACGGTGCTCGCCGGCCAGGGAACGGTGGGCCTCGAGCTCGCCGAGGACGCGCCGCCGCTGACCGACGTCCTGGTGAGCATCGGCGGCGGCGCGCTGATCTCGGGCGTGGCCGTCGCGATCAAGGCGCTGCTGCCGGACGTGCGGATCTGGGGCGTGGAGACCGAGGGCGCCGATGCGATGGCCCGCGCGCTCGCCGCCGGCGAGCCGGTCGACATCGCGCCGTCCTCGATCGCGAGCACGCTCAGCGCGCCGCACGTGTCCCAGCTCACGCTCGACCACGTCCGCGCGCTGGTCGAGGAGGTCTTCGTGGTGCCCGACGCCGAGGCCGCAGGCGGAATGGTGGCCTTCGCCGAGGAGGCCAAGCTCTGGGTCGAGCCGGCGACCGGCTGCCTCGTCCCGGCAGCGCGTCTGGTCACCGAGCGCGCCGACGACGACGTCTCCCTGGGGTTCGTCGTGTGCGGCGGCAACGTCACCCAGCGCGATGTCCGTGGCTGGTTCGACCGGCTGCTCTGAACCGCGACGCGGTAGAACACGCGCCGTGAGCAGCTTCCTCGGCTATCCGGTCAGCACGTACCCGGCCGGCACGCGCACGGCGGCCGACGCGGCCGCGGCGATCGGCTGCGACGTCGCCCAGATCGTCAAGTCGCTCGTGTTCCGCAAGCGCTCCGGCGACGCGCTCCTCGTCCTGGTCTCGGGCCGCAACCGCGTCGACGAGGCGAAGGTCGGGGCGCTCGTGGCCGAGCCGATCGGCAAGGCCGACGCGGTGTTCGTCCGCCAGGCCACCGGCTTTGCGATCGGCGGCGTCCCGCCGGCCGGGCACGCCGAGCCGATCGAGACGCTCGTCGAGCGCGATCTGCTCTCGCTCGGGGAGCTGTGGGCGGCCGCCGGCACCCCGCAGACCGTCTTCCCGATCGCGCCGGAGGAGCTGGTCCGGGTGACCGGCGGCCGCGTCGCCGACGTCGCGGCGAGCTCGAGCTAGCTGCGAGAATGTCGCCGTGCCCGATGACGAGCCGGATGGCCGCAGCTTCGAGGACGTCGCGCGAGCGCTCGCCGACGAGGTGAACCGCGCGGTCGAGCGGCTCTCGGCGATCGACCTGGACGAGATCGCGAGGGCGGTGAACGAGGAGGCCGAGGGCGCGCGCCGCTGGATCGAGGATCTGGCGCGGTCGCTGGCCCAGACCGGCGACGCCGCGCCGAGCTCAGAGCGTGCGCCCGTGCACCACGACGGACCGCATCCGCTCGCGATGCCCACCCCGGAGCAGGGCGTCGCGCTGGCGGCGCTGGAGTCCGGGCGCTGGAGGATCGAGTCGGGCACGTTCACCGTTCACGACGGGCCGGGCCCGAGCGACCCGCTCGGGCTGCTCCGAGAGCTTCGCGTGTCAGATTGGATCACCGCCGAGGGCGAGCTCACGCTGACCGGTCGCAAGGCGCTCGCGCGCTGGCTCGAACAGACGTAGCGCCGGCCCCGTCAGGAGCTTCGCGCGAGGAGGATGCCGGCGCCCGCGAGCAGGCTGACATGCCGCATCCCTTCCGGGTCCTCGGACGTGCCGGCCAGCGATTTCCGGGGAGCGAGCACGCCATACGGTCAGACCGGCGCGCTGACCGCGCTTCCAACTACGGTCGGTAGGTGTCCCGCGGTGCGGAGGTCCGTATGACGGCCGGCATCCATCGCTGCCGGGGGGCGGCGGTCGTCGTCGCGCTCGTGCTCCTCGTCGCGGGGTTCGCGCCTTCGGCGACCGCGGCCGGCCTCACCGACGACGACTACCTCGCCTTCGCCGATCGCATCGCCGAGCGCCTCGACCGGACGTGGGACGACGAGGACGCGCGCTATCTGATGGGCAACCGCCGCCTCGACTCGATCTACGACGCCGCGCTGCT
>DATFQI010000009.1:0-11530 GCA_035264365.1 Solirubrobacteraceae bacterium | reverse complement strand
TTCTTCGTCGTCCGCTGCTTGCCGGCGGCGGCCCGTGCCCCCATGGGCTTGCTCGGCCGGGATCGCGGAGTCCTCGCCGTCGCCGTCATGGGCGCCCTTAAGGCGCCGGTCACCGTGCGTGTGGGGATCACGAAGGTCGTGGGCGCCGCCGGGCGTCGCTCGGCGGTCGGCGTCGCGGTCGGCTTCACGATGGTGAACACCCCCGCAGCGCCCGATCCGGCGGCTGGCAGCGGCCCCGGCGTGACACCGAGCGTCGACAGGGCGACCCCGCCACCAGGAACCCCATCGGCAGGACCACCCGCAGACCTGACCGGGTGGTCACACGCTTACGGACCCTCCCCCTCGACCGGAATTCGATCGTTCACGCAGCGGCGAGTGGAGCGGTCGAGCCGCGGACCACGAGCCTCGTGGGAAGCACGGTCCGCGAGCCCTCCTCGCCGGCGAGCATGCGCAGCAGGGCTTCGGTGGCCGCGCGGCCCTTCTCGCGCAGGGGCTGATGGATCGTGGTCAGGCCGTCGGCCTCGGGAGCGGAGTCGTCGAAGCCGACGATCGAGAGGTCGCCGGGCACCGACAGGCCGCGCTCGGCGGCGGCGCGTCTCGCGCCGAGGGCGATCGGATCGCTGAGCGCGAAGATCGCGGTGGTGCCCGGGGCCCGGTCGAGCAGCGCGTGCGTGGCTGCACGGCCGCTCTCGACGTCGGAGATCTGGCACTGCTCGACCGCCACGGAGGACCAGCCGATCCCCGCGGCCTCGGCGGCGCGCCGCGCGCCCTCGAGGCGCCCGCGGGGCACGCTCGCGGTCGCGGCGGCCTGGCTCGCCGCGTCGACGGCACCGGCGTGGGCGTCGGCCGAGAGCCGCAGGCTCAGCACGCCGAGGCGGCGATGGCCGAGCTCGACCAGGTGCGTGACGGCCGCGCCCGCGGCCGCGCGCTCGTCGATCCCCACGAAGCCGCAGCGCTCGGTCACGCCCAGATCGCCCGGCGCGGGCGAGTCGATCACGACCGTCGGGAGGCGCCGCCCCAGCGACGCCTCGACGAGCGGGTCGTCGGCCACGAGCGAGTACAGCAGCAGCCCGTCGACCGCGGCCCGGCCGATCGCGGGGCTGAAGGCGCCCGCCTGCTCCGGATAGGCGGGCACGATCACGAGCGCGAGCTGCTGCGGGTCGGCGGCGTCGGAGACGCCCTGCAGGAAGCACACCGCCGCCGGGTCGTCGAACGAGTACGCCAGCCGCTCGCGCAGCACGACGCCGAGCGCGCCGGTGCGGCCGCTGCGCAGGCTGCGCGCGGCCGGGTCGGCGCCCGCGTAGCCGAGCTCGGACGCCGCGCGCAGCACCCGCTCTCGCAGCTGCGCCGTGACCACGTGCGGGCGGTTGTAGACGTTCGAGACCGTGCTCGGCGAGACGCCCGCGGCGCGTGCGACGGCGACGACCCCCGGTCGCCGCCGCACGCCATCCGCGTCCCCCGTCCCTATGGCTGCGTCCACGGCGACGGCTCGGGCGGCTCGACGGGCGCCGGCCGGTCGTCGCACCACGTGCCCCAGTCGAACCAGCCGCCGTCGTTGGACCCGGCCCTGGTGATCTTGAACTCCGGCCCGCTCGGCGGGAAGTTGAACGAGCCGCAGTTGTTGTCGAAGCGGTGCCCCACGTTGCGCGCGTCGACGTTCTCGACCGTTGCGCCGCCGAACGCGCGCGCGTTGAGCACGTTCGTGCCCGCGCCGTCGACCCGGATGTCCTTCAAGAGCACGTTGTCGATGCCGTACCGGTCCTTGACGCCCCACTCCGAGACGAACTGGATCGCGTTGTAGCTGACGTCGAGGAAGTCGCTGTCGAGCACCTTGAACGCCACGCCGTCCCCGCCCAGGTGCCCCTCAAGCGCGTAGAACCAGATCGCGCCGAGCCCGATGTCCCAGTTGAGCTCGCGCGTGCCCGCGCGAACCGTCGTGTTGCGGGCGAACGTCAGCGTCCCCTGGAAGTCGGTCGAGGCGTGCCGGTAGCCGGCGTGCAGGGCGGAGCCCTCGCGCACCGGGTCGGCGACCAGGTTGTCCGAGACGCTGTTGTCCTTGCCGCCGTAGATCGCGATGCCGTTGGCCAGCACCGGCGACTGGATCGTGTTGTGGTCGAACGTGTTGCCGGTGTCGTGCTCGACGTTCGACCACATCGCCATCGCGTCGTCGCCGGTGTTGCGGAAGAAGTTGTCCGTCGCGCGCACGTTGCGCCAGCCCTTGCGGATGTTGATGCCGTCGGCCATCTGGTCGACGATCACGTTGTCGCGCACGAGCAGGTCGCGGCCCGGCCCGTCGAGCCAGATGCCGACCTTGGTGTGCTGGATGTAGAGGCCCTCGACGACCGAGCGGCTGAGCGCGCCGCCGACGCCGTTGACCTCGTCGGTGTCGACGCGCTCGGAGATCTCGCCGACGATCGCGAAGTTCGCCAGCCGCACGTTGTCGCTGCCGCCGTCCTCGGCCCACTTGCCGTAGAAGCCGACGGAGTCGGTCCGCGACGGCTCGCAGGACGGGCACTCGGGGTCGGGGTCCGGGTCGGCCAGCGGTGTCGCCGGGCCCGTCACGATCGAGTGCCAGCTGCCCGCGCCGACCACCGCCACGTCGTCGACGACGATGTGGCGAGTCACCTTGAACGTGCCCTCGCGGATCCACACCACCGCCGGACGCTTGCCCCGGTGCTTGGCGAAGGCGATCGCCCTGTCGAAGGCCTGCGAGGAGTCGCGGCGGCCGCTCGGATCGGCGCCGAAGCGCGTGACGGCGACGGCGCCGGCGGGCTTGCGCGCGGGCTCGGCGACGCGCTCGTGGTCGAGCAGGTCGATGACGGTCCAGTCGGCCTTCGCGCCGGCGGGCACGGAGAGCCGGATCGTGTCGCCGGCCTTGTAGGTCTTGCCGAGCAGCAGGCGCTGCTCGTCGTAGAAGTGGTTCGGCCGGTGCGGCTTCCCCTCCGACTCCGTCGGCGGCCGCCACCAGTCGGGGTGCAGCCAGTCGCTGTCCGGGTCGTTGGAGAACGGATAGTCCGCGTACAGCCATGCGTACTCCGATGTCAGCGTCATCGTCCTCGCGCGCTTGCCGTTGACGCTGACGTCCAGCGGGGACCGGATCCCGCCTCCGCTCGGCGCGTCCGGGATGCTGTAGCGGACCGTGATGGCGTTCGCGGCGCGCGTGAGCCGGAACTCGACGTACTCGCCGCGATCGAGGCGGACGCCGTCGCGGCCCGACGCCTCGCCGGACAGCGTGTAGGCGGCGCGTTGCTCGTCGCCGCGACGGTCCGGGTCGTAGGACGCGATGTCGCCGGAGGCGGTCGCGCTCAGCAGCTCGCCCGTGGTGGTCGCGTGCTCCGCCTCCTGCTCGGCGAACGCGACCGACGCGCCGCGGCCCTCGACCAATGCCGGGTCGAGGGCCGCCCGCGTCTCCTGGGCCTGCGCGCTCCCCCCGCCGGCCGCCACGATCAGCGCGGCCGCGGCCAGCGCGTGTCCCAGACCCCTCATCGCTGCTCCTCCCCCATCAAGTCGGAAGCACATGGTGCCACGCCGTTTGCAACGTTGCAAGCCCCACCGTGCGATCCTTCGCGCATGGTGGGCGCGCCGCACATGGACCCGGACGAGTTCCGCGTCCGCGGCCACGAGGTCGTCGAGTGGGTGGCGTCGTACATGGAGCGCGTCGGCGAGCTGCCGATCGCGCCCGCCGTGGAGCCCGGCGACATCCGGGCGAAGCTCCCGGCGAGCGCGCCCGAGGAGCCGGAGCCGTTCGAGGCGCTGATGCGCGACCTCGACGAGATCGTGCTCCCGGGCATCACGCACTGGCAGTCGCCGGGGTGGTTCGCTTGGTTCCCTGCGAACGTGTCGCCGCCGTCGATCCTGGCCGAGCTCGTGTCGGCCGGGCTCGGGGCGCAGGGGATGATCTGGGCGTCGAGCCCCGCGCTGACCGAGATCGAGGGGCACGTGCTCGACTGGCTCGTGGATCTGCTCGGGCTGCCGGAGCACTTCAAGACGGCGACGGGGCCGGGCGGCGGCGTGATCCAGATGAGCGCGTCGGACTCCACGCACCTCGTGCACGTGGTTGCGCGCGAGCGGGCGGACGCGCCCACGGACGCTCTGGTCGCCTACGGCTCCTCGCAGGCGCACTCGTCGGTCGAGCGCGGCGCGAAGATCGCGGGCTTCGAGCACGTTCGCCTTCTCGGCGTCGACGAGGACTTCGCGCTCGATCCGGAGGCGCTGCGTCGGGCGATCGAGCAGGACCGTGCGGACGACCTGCACCCGGCGATCGTCACGAGCGCGATCGGCACGACGGGCACCGGCGCCGTCGACCCGATCGCGGCCGTCGCGGACATCGCGCAGGAGCACGGCCTGTGGCACCACGTCGACGCCGCCTGGGCCGGCTCGGCGATGCTCTGCGAGGAGCACCGCGACAAGCAGCGCGGCGCCGAGCGGGCCGACAGCTACACGTTCAACCCGCACAAGTGGCTGTTCACCAACTTCGACTGCAACGTGCTGTGGGTGGCCGACCGCAAGCCGCTGATCGACACGCTGAGCATCCACCGGCCGTACCTGCGCAACGCCGCCAGCGACTCCGGCGAGGTGATCGACTACCGCGACTGGCACGTCTCGCTCGGCCGCCGCTTCCGCGCCCTGAAGCTGTGGTGGGTGCTGCGCAGCTACGGCGCGCAGGGCCTGCGCACGCTGCTGCGCGAGCACATCGCGCTCGCACAGGAGCTCGGGCGCCGCATCGACGACCACGACAAGCTCGAGCGGGTCGCGCCGGTGTCGTTCGCGCTCGTGTGCTTCCGCCACACGGACGGCAACGACGCCAGCGACGCCGTGGCGGCTGCGATCAACGCCGAGCCGAGCCTGTTCGTCATGCCGTCGAGCATCGGCGACACCCGCTTCGTGCGCGTCGCGATCGGCCAGACGCGCACGACCGCCGCCGACGTCGAGCGGCTCTGGCGCGTGCTCGACGCCGCAGCCTAGGCCGCGGTCACACCGAGCCGCGGCCGCGGGCGCGGCGCGACCAGCGTGCTGAGGAACGCCTCGACCACCGTCGGGTCGAACTGGGTGCCGGCGCAGCGCTCGAGCTCGCCGCGCGCCTCGCCGACGGGCATGCCGCGGCGATAGGGGCGGTCGGAGATCATCGCCTCGTAGGCGTCGGCGACCGCGAGGATCCGGGCCTCGAGCGGGATCTCGTCGGCGGCCAACCCGGAGGGGTAGCCGCGCCCGTCGAGCCGCTCGTGGTGCGCGAGCACCCAGGCGGCGATGTCGCGCAGCCCGGCGTGCTCGAGGATCCGCGCGCCGATCTCCGGGTGGCGCGTCATCTCCTCCCACTCCGAGTCGGTGAGCGCGCCCGGCTTGTGCAGGATCGCGTCGGCGATCCCGAGCTTGCCGAGGTCGTGCAGCACGCCCGCGGCCTGGAGACGGTCCACGCGCGCCGCAGCGAGCCCGAGCGCGGCCGCCGTGTCGCGCGCGAACTGGCCGACCGTGCGCGAGTGCTCGGCGGTGCCGGCGTCGCGCAGGTCGAGCGTCTCGGCGAGCAGCATCGCGGCGGCCAGGCGCAGCTCGGGGGCCTCGCCCGTGGGCGCCGCGGTCCCGGCCACGAGCACCTGCTCGATCGCCAGCGCGGAGTGGTCGGCGATCGCCATCAGCACGCGCACGTCGTCGTCGGACGGGCGGCGGCCGCTGACCGGCTCGTCGAGGGAGACGATCCCGAGCACCTCGCCCGTCGCGCCGCGCAGCGGCAGCAGCAGCATGTCCTCCGGGTCCCAGCCGTCTGGGCCGAGCGAGCGACCCGACTCCGGCGTGTAGACGTTCGGGTCCACGGACCGGTCCCAGTCGTAGGAGCCGGCCGGCAGCCACGAGGCGCCGAGCCGGTCGTGGGCCGCGTCGAGCAGCGGATGCCACGTGGCCCAGGGATTGACGTTGCCCAGCAGCGCGGCGCGGGCCTCCTCGTCGCCGGCCACGAGCACGACCCGCAGGTCGTCGTCGTGGCCCTCGCGGAGGTTGACGGCGACCGTCTGGAAGCCGAGCTCTGTCCGCAGCAGCTCCGCCATCGACTCCAGCACGGGCATCGGGCCGCGGCCGGAGGCGGCCGCGCGTGAGATTCCCAGCAGCCCGCGCAGGTGGCGCAACAGCGGCTGCTCGGCCGTGTCGGTGCGACGGCGCGCCGGCTTCGGGGTGCCCTCGCCCTCGGCGGCGCGCACGCCGTTGCGGCCGCCGTGCTTGGCGTCGTAGAGCGCGCGGTCCGCGCGAGCGAGCAGCTCCGGGGCGTCGCCCTTGCCGGTCGCGACGCCGATCGAGACGGTGACGACGCCCCGCGGGTCGTCCGGATGGTGCAGGGCGGCGCTCTCGACGGCGGCGCGGACGCGCTCGGCGGCGGCGAGCGCCTCGCGGGCATCGGTGTCGCGCAGGATCAGCACGAGCTCCTCGCCGCCGTAGCGGTAGGCGGCGTCGCCGGCGCGCAGCTGCATCCGCACGGTGGCGGCGATCGTGCGCAGCGCCTGGTCGCCGGCGATATGACCGAGGCGGTCGTTGTAGGCCTTGAAGCGGTCGACGTCGCAGATCGCGAGCGCGAACGACTGGCCGTGGCGGCGCGCGTCGAGCTCGACGTCGGGCAGGTCCTCCACCAGCGCGCGGCGGTTGCGCAGGCCGGTCAGCGGGTCGCGGCGGGAGTCCTCGAGCAGGCGGGCGTTGAGCCGGGCGAGCTCGGCCTCGCGGCCGGCGAGCTCCTCGCGCGCCTCGCGCTCGAAGGCGAGCAGGCCGCCCAGCCGCCGCTCGAGCAGCACGGTGCGCACGATCATCGTCCCGCCGCTGACGAGCGCGCCGGCGGCGAGCATGAGCTGCGCGCCCAGCGGCGGCGACTCCTGCTCGAAGCCCATGTGCACGAGAGCGGCGATCAGCAGCGCGAAGGTGGCGGCGGGGAGGATGCCCCCGCGGCGGCTCATCTCGTCCGTGACGACCGGCGGCTCGGGACGGCCCGCGGCGAGTACGCCGCCGGCGCCGATCGCGAGCAGGCCCGCCACCCACAGCGGGTCGATCAGCGTCGCGCCCATCGAATAGCTCTGCTCCAGCAGCTGCTCGGACCAGAAGATGAAGGCGACGGCCTGTAGGACGATGCCGAGCAGCACGAGACGCGGGCCGGGGCCGCGGACCTGGCGCAGCGAGCCGCCGACCATCACCTGCAGGGTCAGCACCGCGGCCGACACGTAGAGCGCCGGGTAGGCGAGCGCTGACAGCCGCTCGGCGAGCGACAGCCCGGCGCCGCCGCCGTGCTCCCACAGCTCGGCGAACGTGAGCGCGGAGACCGCCGCGATCAGCGGCAGCGACTCGACGAGCGCGACGGCGCGCTCGCCGCGCGAGCCGGCCGGGGAGCGCAGCAGGCCCGCGGCCACCAGCAGGGCGAACAGGTACCAGCAGAGGTCGGCGACGTTCGGCGACGTCGGGAAGCCGATCTCCGAGAACACGTCCCACGCGATCTGCCCGGCGAGCCAGCAGCCGGATGCGGCCGCCCAGCAGCCCCAGCGGTAGCGGTGCTCCGGGACGCTCCCGCGACGTGCGGCGAGCGTGCCGGAGAGCGCGCACGCCGCCGCCGCCGTGAAGGCGGCGTTCCAGCTGAGCCCCGGATCGACGAGGCCCCATGCCGCCGCGGCCATCGCGACGACCGCCACGACGGCAGCCGTCGCGGCCAGGGCCGGCCAGGGTCCGAGCGACCTCGCGTGTGTGCGCGCGTCCATCCACAGGGGTGATCGACCCGGGGCGCCGCGAACTGAAACGGTCAGGACCGCAGATGTGCTTCGAAGAAGCGCAGGATGCGCCCCCAGGCGTCCTCCGCCGACGGCTCGTGATAGCCGATGCCGGCCACGCGCAGCAGCGCCCCGCCCGGTCCGAGGTCGTGCCGGTTGAGGAACGAGTGGCCCGCATCCGGGTACTCGCGGACGTCGTGCTCGACGCCCGCGCGCTCGAGCGCGCCGCTCAGCTTCGCCGCCGTCC
Organism: Solirubrobacteraceae bacterium; assembly: GCA_035264365.1. GTDB lineage: Bacteria > Actinomycetota > Thermoleophilia > Solirubrobacterales > Solirubrobacteraceae > DATFQI01. The sequence continues at coordinate 3,556 of DATFQI010000009.1, read as the reverse complement.
CGCGCAGCGTCTTGTCCTTCGCCCCGTAGCTGGCGACGACCGGACACGCGCCGCGCAGCGCGCCGTCGAGGTCCTTCGGCAGGTGGGCGTAGTTGGGCGCGGAGGCGTCGAACCCGCGGGCGGCGGTGAGCAGGGCGAACCCGCCGCCCATGCAGAAGCCGATCACGCCGACGCGCCCCGTGCAGTCCTCGCGACGCGTCAGCCACGCACGCGCGGCCTCGATGTCGTCGAACGCCTTGCCGTGCCCGCGTGTGAGCGCGGCGAAGGTGGCGCGGATGCAGCGCCACGCGCCGCCGGCCGAGAACAGGTCTGGGGCGAGCGCGAGATAGCCCGCGGCCGCGAGCCGGTCGGCCTGCTGGCGGATGTCATCGTTGAGTCCGAAGGACTCGTGCAGGACGACGACGCCGGGCCACGGGCCGGCGCCGACGGGCGGGACGGCGAGGTGGGCCTTCACGTCGCCGGGGAGCGTGGTCGCGGGCATGGCGAGGTCCCTACCCGGTCGGCGGCAGCGCCACCACCGTCACGGTTCCAGGGGCGACCTCCGTCAAGCCGGCGTCGACCACGCGCGCGGCGAGGTCCTCGCGGGCGGCGAGCTCGGCGAAGCCGCGCGGCGCCACCAGCCGGCCCGGCGCGCCCGCCTCCGCCCACGCGGGCAGCTCGCCGGCGGCCATCACGGCGGCGTGCGCGACCTGCGCCACGGCCTTGCCCGAGCTCATCTCCAGCTCCGGGTTGAGGACGTAGGTGACGGCGGCGGGCGCGGGCTGCCCGAGCTCGGCGGGCGCGGCGCCGAGGTCGCTGCTCATCGCCTGCAGGCGCTCCAGCAGCGGCCCTCGCTGCGAGCGCCGGCGCGGCGGCAGCGCGGCCACCGACTCGCCTCGCCGATCGCCGGCGAGCGCGTGCGGCTGCTCGAGCACCGCCTCCCACTGGGCCGGGTTGCGTGCCCGCAGGCAGACCTTGCCGGGCCGCTCGCGCCACTCCGGGTCGATCTCGAACGTGCGCACGCATGCGACCGCCGCGGCGCCGCCGAGCACGGCCGCGCGCTCGAGCGTCTCGACCGCCCCGCGCCGCAGCACGAGGAACATCCGCAGGGGGTCCGTCACCGGCGCAGGTACGCGGCGACCGCCATCACGCGGCGGTGGTCGTCCTCCGAGCGCGGCAGGTCGAGCTTGCCGAAGATCGTCGAGACATGCTTCTCCACGGCGCTCTCGGAGATGTGCAGGCCGTTGGCGATCGCGTGGTTGGTGCGGCCCTCGGCCATCAGCTGCATGACGTCCAGCTCGCGCGGCGTCAGTGACGCGAGCGGGTCGTCGGGGCCGGCCGGGACGAGCAGCTGTGCGACCGCCTCCGGGTCCAGGGCAGTGCCGCCTTCCGCCACCCGCTTGACCGAGGCTACGAAGTCGGTGACGTCGGCGACGCGGTCCTTGAGCAGGTAGCCGACGCCGCCGCGGCCGTCCGCGAACAGCTCGGCCGCGAAGGTCTGCTCGACGTACTGGGAGAGGATCAGGATCGGCAGGCCGGGGATGCGGCGGCGCGCCTCGAGCGCGGCGCGCACGCCTTCGTCGTTGAACGTCGGCGGCAGCCGCACGTCGACGACGCAGACGTCGGGGCGGTGCTCCTCGACGGCCTCCAGGAAGCGGTCGGGATGGTCGACCGCGGCGGCGACCTCGAAGCCCGTGTCGCGCAGCAGGCGGATCAGCCCGTCGCGCAGCAGGGCGAGGTCCTCGGCGATCACGACGCGCATGGCAGCTCCGCTCTGATCGAGGTCGGCCCGCCGGCGGGGCTGGTCACGGACAGGTGGCCGTCGAGCGCCTCGACGCGCTTGCGCAGGCCGGTCAGGCCGTCGCCCTCCGCGCTCGCGCCGCCGGCGCCGTCGTCGACGACCTCGACGACCAGCGTGTCGCCGGCGCGGCGGACGCTGACGAGCACCCGCTGGGCCCGGCTGTGCTTGCCGGCGTTGGCGAGCGCCTCGGAGACGACGAACCAGGTCGCGTTCTCGATCGCCTGCGGCAGGTCGTCGGGCACGTCGAGGTCGATGCTGGCGGGGATCGGGCTGCGCGCGGCGAGCGCGGTCAGCGCCGGGCCGAGGCCGCGCTCGGCCAGCAGGCTCGGGCGCAGGCCGCGGGCGAGGTCGCGCAGCTCCGCGAGGGCGCGCTTTGCCTCCTCGCGCGCCTCGCCGACGAGCTCGCGCGCGCCATCGGGGTCGCGGGCGAAGCGCTCCTCCGCCATGCCGAGGTCGAGCGCGAGCGCGACGAGCCGCGCCTGCGCGCCGTCGTGGAGGTCGCGCTCGATGCGCTGCAGCTCGGCGGCGGCCGCGTCGACGGCACCGGCGCGGGTGGCGGCGAGCTCGCCGACGCGCGCCTCCAGCGCAGCCTCGCGCGAGGGGCTCAGCAGCGCCTTGGAGAGCCGCAGCGAGCCGGCCGTCATCCAGCGGGTGAGCAGGTAGGCGATCGGGATCGCGACGAGCGCGATGTCCACGGTCAGGAACGCCTCGCCGAGCGTGTCGGCACGGAAGAGCCCGAAGTCCGGCCCGTTCTCCGGCAGCGACCAGTACCACGCGGGCAGCACGAGCAGCCCGGCGATGTTGACCCAGAGCGTGATCGTCACGATCGAGGCGGCGAAGCCGAAGATCCCCACGAACGTCAGCCAGGCGAGGTCCTTCCAGCTCTGCGGGTCGCCGGCGACCACGCGCAGCCGGCGCAGCCAGTTGCCGTCGCGGCGGCGGTAGGCCTCGCCGATCGGCTCGCGCAGCGCCCAGCCGCTGCGCTTGCGCTCGAGCCGGGCGTTCCAGCGCAGGACGGCGAACAGCGTGAGCAGGAACGGGAGCCCGACGATGATGCCGATCGCGCCGGCGGCCAGCGACAGCACGCACACCACGACGGTGAAGGCGAGGATCGAGGCCGGCAGCGCGCTCACCTGGTAGGTGAGGTCGCTCCAGAGCTGGTGCAGCAGTCGCCGCATGCGACCCATGATCGGCCGCCGCGCCGGCCGCTCCGAGGGAGCCTTCTCGTCAGTGCCGCTGAGGCCCACCGGCTCGCCCGCTGCGGACAACCCCACCCCTCTCGCTCAGCGACGCCGCGCCGCGGGCTGCAGCGCCGGGTTCGACCAGCCGCCGTCGACGGGGTTGACGGTGGTCCCGGGCGGCACGATCTCGTCGATCCGGTCCAGCACGTCGTCGGAGAGCGTGACGTCGGCGGCGGTGATCTGCGACTCCAGGTGGTCGATCGTGCGCGGCCCGATGATCGCCGAGGTCACGGCGGGGTGGCGGATCACGAACGCGAGCGCCAGCTCGATCAGCGTCAGCCCGGCGTCCTCGGCGAGCTCGCCGAGCGCGACCGCCGCGTCGAACTTGCGCCGGTTGGCCGGGATCGAGAGGTCGAAGCGGTGCGGCAGGCGCTCGGCGCGGCTGCTCTTGGGCGGCTCCTCGCCGCGCCGGTAGCGCCCGCTCAGGTAGCCGCCCGCGAGCGGGCTCCACGGGATCACGCCCATGCCGTAGCGGGCGCACACCGGCAGCACCTCGTTCTCGACGCCGCGCACGAGGATCGAGTACGGCGGCTGC
>DATFQI010000008.1:0-7380 GCA_035264365.1 Solirubrobacteraceae bacterium | reverse complement strand
CTGTCCGAGCGCCGCCGGCGCAACCTGATGAACGAGGTGCTCGGGCTCGCGACCGTGCGCCTGCGCCGCGCGCTCGAGGCCACGCTGCACGAGGACGCCGAGGTCCGCGAGCTGCTCGACGAGGTCGTCGCCCGGCGCCTGGACCCGGCGAGCGCCGCCAGCGCGATCCTCGCCCGCGGCGCGGTCGAGGCCGGCGAGGCGGCCCGGCCGGACCAGCAGGCGGAGGCGACGGGGTAGACGCCGGGTGATCCTCGCCCAGCTGAGCGATCCGCACATGCGGCTCGGCGAGGGGGCCGCAGCGGCGCGGGAGTCGCTCGCCGCGGGGGTCGCCGCCGTGCTCGCGCTGCGCCCGCACCCAGACGCGGTGCTCGTCAGCGGCGACCTCGCGGACACGGCGGCGGCCGAGGAGTACCGGATCGTGCGCGAGCTGCTCGCTCCGCTGCCGATGCCGGTGCACGTGCTCGGCGGCAACCACGACGACCGCGACGCGCTCCGGGAGTGGTTCCCCGTGCCAGGCGCGAGCGGGACGGCCCCGGCGCCCCCGGCGCGGGGCGCGGAGTTCCGCTACGCGACCGAGGTCGGCGGCGTGCGACTGGTCGTGTGCGACAGCACGGTGCCCGGGCGCCCGGAGGGGCGGCTCGACCTCGAGTGGCTCGAGGCGCAGCTCGACGCTCCCGCCGTCGTGGTCGCGATGCACCACCCGCCGTTCGCGCTCGGGATGCCCGCGCTCGACGAGATCGCCCTCGGCGCCGAGGATTCGGCGGCGCTGGCAGGGCTGCTGGAGCGCAGCCCGCAGGTGCTGCGCGTGATCTGCGGCCACACCCACCGCGCCGCGTTCACGACCCTCGGCGGCCGCGGCGTGTTCACGTGCCCGGGCGTGCACCTCACGGCGCGGCTGGAGATCGGCGCGCCGGACTACACGATGGCCGCCGAGCCGCCGGCCTTCGCGCTGCACGTCATGCTCGACGGCACCGTGACGACGCACGTCCAGCCGATCGAGCGGTGAGGCCGCGGCTCGCGCCGGCCGTGCTCGCGCTGGCCGTCGCGCTCACGGGGTGCGGCGGCGGGGGCGGCGACCCCACGCCGCACGCCCGCACGGCCACCGCCACCCCGAGCGCGGCCGCCACCCCGAGCGCGGCCGCCACCCCGCGCGCGACCCCGAAGCCGAGCCGGCCGGCCCCCCTGCGGGCGCCGCGCTGCCGCGCCGAGGTGCCCGACTGCCACAGCGCGAGCGGCCGGATCGTCTACGTCGAGCGGGTCGATCCCGACGGGGACGGCGATCTGCACGTGGTCGTCACCGACCGCGCCGGGGTCACGCTGGCCGGGCTCACCTCGATCGACGTCTCGAAGGAGCTGCGGCCGCGCCGCGACCCGCGCATCGGCGAGCGCGCCGCCGCGATGGGACCGGTCCAGACCGGCTCCTTCGGCCAGTCGCAGATCCACGCCCTGGTGTTCCGGACGCGCCGCTGACCGCCCCCGGCTCAGCGCGCCGCGCCGAGCCAGCCCTCCGCTGGGCCGGTCCACGCGTCGCCGAGCACCCACGCGCTGAGCACGAGCGTGAGCGCGGCGAGCACGGCGCCCGCCACGCGGGCGTGCCGCATGCCCCAGGCGGCGAGCGCGGCGAGCACCGGCACGGCGGCGAACATCGGGAGCCCGGGGAACCACCACCCGGCGGGATCGTCGCGGGCGAAGGCGGCGACCAGCCACTGCGCGGCGCCGGTCGCCACGAGCAGCCCGGCGACACGCTCGGCCTCGCGGCGCGCCGGGATCGCGGCCGCCACGCGCTCGCGTCGCGAGCGCGCGAGCAGCCAGGCGCCGACGAACGCCAGCGCGAGCACGGGCGCCCAGCGCAGCAGTCCGGCCGACGGGTCCACCCACAGCCCGAGCAGGTTCGGTGCGCGCTCGGCGATCTCGCCCGCGCCGGGCGCCGGCGACGCGGCGGCCGCCGACGGCAGCGGGCCGCCGAACAGCGTCTCGTTGAGCCGCGCGTAGAAGACGAGCGAGCCGAGCATCAGCTCCGCGGTGATCAGCGCCAGCAGCCGCCGGCCCTCGAGCGCCGACCAGCGCACGATGCAGACCGCGGCCGGCAGCCCGGCGATGGCGAGCGCCGGGTCCAGCCACGGCAGCAGCGCGAGCATCACCGCGCCCGCGTACACGTGCCGCAGCCGGGCGCTCTCGCGCACCTTCACCGCGCACAGGGAGGCCCCGGCGATCAGGGCGGCCGCGACCGGCTCCGGCGCGATCGTCGTGGCGGCCGCCAGCGCGGGCGGCGAGAGGCCCGCGACGAGGACCACGCCGCTCGCCCACGGCTCGGGCACCACGCGCCGCGCGAGCGCGGCCGCCAGCACGAACGCGAGCGCCACCAGCGCCGCGATCGCCAGCTCGACCAGGTCCGCGCCGCCGAGCGCATACGCGGGCGAGATCGCCAGCGGCATCCCGACGCCCTGCGGCTCCCGGAGCCGCCCGAGCACGAGCGTGCCGCTCGTCGCCGGCTCCGCGCGCGTGAACTCGCGCCACTGGCGGCCGGCGTACTGGTTGGCGAGGTCGAGGTCGCCGTCCTCGGCCCACGAGCGGGCGCCGAGCAGGTAGTGGACCTCGTCGCCCGTATGGTCCTCCCGCGCCGTCGCGGGGATGGTCAACGTCGCGGCGTAGACCGCGAGCAGCAGCGCCCCGAGGGCGGCGAGCCTCACGGGGCGCTGTGCCTCATGCGTGCCAGCGCTACAGCACCCCGCGCTTCCAGGGGCCCCAGATCGCGAACGTCACGCCGCTCGAGGCCTGGATGTTCACGAACAGCACCTTGCCGTCGGGCGTGAACGTCGAGCCGGCGAACTCCTCCTGCTGGCGGCCCGGGATCGCGTTGAGCGCGAAGTCGAAGATCTTGCCGTCGGGCGTGACGCCGCGAAGGTAGTTCTCCGTCGGCCCGTCCTCGCACAGCAGCGAGCACTTGCGCGGGCTGATGCAGAGGTTGTCGGGCAGCTCGAGCACGGTGCGGCTCGGCGATTCGAACAGCAGCGTGAGCGTGCCCTGGCGGGTGTCGTAGGCCCACAGCTGCCCGAAGCCGTCGCCGTAGCCGGCCGGCGGCGGCTCGCCGGGCGGGGTGTCGCCGCCCTGGGTGGAGACGAGGTAGACCTTGCCGTCGTCGTAGAAGATGCCCTCGAGGCGGCTGAAGGTGGCCGCGCCCTGCGCGCGTCCCTGGGCGCCGATCGCCTGGATCGCCTGGTTGTTGGTGGTGCCCGGCGCGAACGTCGGGTCGGGATCCGGGATCGTCACCCACTCGACGCCGTAGGTCACGCCGGGGGTCTGACCTTTGTCGAGGACCGCGTTCGGCCGGCCCGCGATCTTGAGCATCTCGAGCTTGCCGCCGTCGGTGAGGCGCTTGACCTTCATCGGGTTCTGCGGCGCGGTGTAGCGGTAGAAGCCCGACGGGAAGTCGAAGTTGTCCTCGGTCATGTAGAGGATCCCCGCGGCCGGGTCGATGTCGACCGCCTCGTGCGCGAAGCGCCCGGCGGCGCGGATCGGCACCGGCGTCTGGTGCTCGCCCGCGTCCCAGGACACCGGCACCTCGAACACGTAGCCGTGCTTGCGCTGCAGGCGGCTGTTGTCGCCCCCCGAGAAGTCGTTGCCGACGTCCGGGCCGTTGACGGTCTCCTCGCAGGTCAGCCACGAGCCCCACGGCGTCGCGCCGCCGGCGCAGTTCATCTGCGTGCCGTTGCAGCTCACCCACGAGTCGACCTTGGTGGCGTGGCGGTTGACCTCCACCGTGGTCGTGCCGCCCTGCGCCATCGGGTCGTAGGCCTTGGCCGGGTTGCCGAACGCCGGGCCCGGGCCGTTGACCTCGTGGTTGCGGACGAGCCGGTAGCGGCTCGGCCCCGCCTCGAAGGCCGCCATGCCGTCGTGGCGGCCCGGCGTGGTGAAGCCGTCGCTCATGGGCGTGCCCGTCGGGGTGAAGCTGCGGTACTCGAAGCCTTCCGGCAGGTGCAGCCGCACCACGCCGTCGGTCTCGTCCGGCACGGGCACGAGCGGGCCGTAGCCGCCGTTGTCCGGCGCCACCCCCGTCGAGCCCACGGCCAGCGCGCCGCGCGCGAAGATGCCCTGCAATGGGCCGCTCAAGGCGGTCAGGCCGGCCACGGAGTACCCGGCCCTCTTCAGGAACTCCCGTCGATCGGTAAGCGTCATCAACACCCTCCCCCGGGGTCGATTCGACATGGATTTCCCGGGAGCCTAATCGCTGGCGGCGAGGCTGTCGGCCAGTTCCAGGATCAGCCTGACGCCGAAGCCGGTCCCGCCCTTGCGGGCGTAGGCCTTGCCCGTGTCGTTGGCGGTGCCCGCGATGTCCACGTGCGCCCATGGGACGTCGCCGGTGAAGCGCTTGAGGAACTCGGCGGCGACGATCGAGCCCGCCTTGCGGGTCTCGACGGCGTTGACGATGTCCGCGTAGCGGCCCTCGATCGCCTTCGCGTAGTCGGGATGCAGCGGCATCCGCCAGACGAGCTCGCCCGCCCGCTTCCCCGCGGCCGCGACTGACTCGCACCAGGCGTCGTCGGTGCCGAACAGGCCGGCGTGGGTGTCGCCGAAGGTCGTGACGATCGCGCCCGTGAGCGTCGCGAAGTCGACCAGTCGCTCGGCGCCCAGCTCGACCGCGTGCGCGAGGCAGTCGGCGAGCACGAGCCGGCCCTCGGCGTCGGTGTTGATGATCTCGATCGTCGTGCCCGTGCGGGCGCGCACGATGTCGCCGGGCTTGAGCGCGTGGCCGGACGGCATGTTCTCGGTCGCGCCGATCACGGCCACCACCGGGATCGGGAGCCCGAGCCGCGCGATCGCCCCCGTCGCCTCGAGCACGGCGGCGCCGCCGGACATGTCGAACTTCATCTCGCTCATCTTCATCCCGGGCTTGAGCGAGATGCCGCCGGAGTCGAACGTCACGGCCTTGCCGACGAGGCCGAGCACCGGGCCGTCGGCGCCGACCGGCGCGTAGCGGAGCGTGATCAGCTGCGGCTCCTGGTCGCTGCCGCGGGCCACGCCGGCGAACGCGCCCATCCCGGCCGCCTCGATCGCCTCGCGGCCCATCGTCTCGACGGTGAGCGATCCGAGCTCGGCGGCGAGCTCGTGCGCACGCTCGGCCAGCCGCTCCGGCGTCATCTCGTTGGCCGGCGCGTTCTGGAGGTCGCGCGCGGCGTTGGCCGCCTCGGCCGCGACCGCGGCGCGCGCCACCGGCGCGGAGACGTCGTGGTGCGCGGAGACCGCGAGCCGCTCGAGACCGCCGTCCTCCTCCGGCTTGCTCTTGTACGCGCGGTACGTGTAGGCGGCCATCAGCGTGCCCTCGACGAACCCGCCCGCCTCGGCGTCGCCGACGTGGTGCGGCAGCTCCCAGCACAGGAAGCGCGCGCCGAGCTCGCGCGCACGGCCGACCACCGTGGCGGCGGCGACGCGGGCGCGCTCGGCGTCGAACTCCTCGCGCTTGCCGAGCCCCGCCAGCACGTAGCGGAGACCGCCCGCGTGCGTCACCGCCAGCTTGCGCGGCTTGGCCTTCGCCTCGCCGGAGTCCACGAGCGCCTGCAGCAGGCCCCCGTCGACGTCATGGGCGATCGGCTCGCCCTCGAAGAGGCCGATGGCGATCGTGTCGGCGCCGGTCTCGGCGGGGGCGGAGGTGGTGGCTTCGGCGCGCATGGGCGGCCAGAGTAACGTCGCCGAAGGCGAGCGGCGACGAAGGAGCTCGTCTCGCGGCGTAACGTCGCCGAAGGCGAGCGGCGACGAAGGAGCTCGTCTCGCCTGGCAGGCGAAACCCTTAATAGGATCCCTTCTCCACCCGAAACCGGAGACCTGCATGCCACGCACCGTCATCCTCGGCAGCGCCCGAACGCCCGTCGGCAAGATGGGCGGCGGCCTCGCCTCGCTGCACCCCACCGACCTCGGCGGGATCGCCATCGGCGCCGCGCTCGAGCGCGCGGACGTGGCCCCCGAGCAGGTGCAGCACGTGGTGATGGGGCAGGTCCTGCAGGCCGGCGTGGGCCAGATCCCCTCGCGCCAGGCGCAGATCAAGGCCGGGATCCCGATCGAGGTCTCCTCGGAGACGATCAACAAGGTCTGCGCGTCCGGCATCCGCGCCGTCGGGCTGCTCGACCAGTCGATCCGCGCGGGCGACATGGAGGTCGGCGTCGGCGGCGGCATGGAGTCGATGTCGCAGGCGCCCTACCTGCTCCCGAACGCCCGCTTCGGCTTCCGCATGGGCGACGTCAAGGCGCTCGACGCGATGGTCCACGACGGGCTCACCAACGCCTTCACGGGCAAGCAGATGTTCCAGGAGGCGACGGAGGTCGGCGACGAGCTCGAGCTCACCCGCGCGGACATGGATCGCTGGGCGCTGCGCTCGCACGAGCGCACGCTGGCCGCCACCGACGACGGCCGCCTGCCCGAGGAGATCGTCCCCGTCACCGTCAAGGGCCGCAAGGCCGACACGGTCGTCGAGGTCGACGAGGGGCCGCGCCGCGGCTCGACGCTGGAGGCGCTCGCCAAGCTCCCCGGCCTGCACGGGAAGGAAGGCTCGCACACCGCCGGCAACTCCCCGGGCGTCAACGACGGCGCGGGCGCGCTGGTCGTCTCCTCCGACGAGTGGGCCGAGCGCGAGGGCAAGGAGATCCTCGCCACGATCATCGCCCAGGCCGCGGTCGCCGACGAGTTCGCCTATCTCGCCCGCACGCCGGCCAACGCCGCCAAGGCGGCGCTCGAGAAGGCCGGCCTGCAGCCCTCGGACATCGACCTGTGGGAGATCAACGAGGCGTTCGCGTCGGTGACGCTGAACTCGATCCGGATGCTCGGCATCGACGAGGAGCGGGTCAACGTCAACGGCGGCGCGGTTGCGATCGGCCACCCGATCGGCGCCTCGGGCGCGCGCATCCTCGCGACCCTCGTGCACGAGCTGCGCCGTCGCGGCGGCGGCTACGGCTGCGCCGCGATCTGCTCCGGCGGCGGCCAGGGCGACGCGGTCATCGTCCAGGTGTAGACGCTGACGGAACGGCCACACATCCTCCCGCCGCCTCCGGGCGGCGGGGCGCTGCGCAGGGACGAGGAGCCGGGCGCCGCGTTCTTCGACCTCGACCGGACGCTGATGGCGGGCTCGAGCGCGTTCCAGTTCGGCCGCGCCGCCTACAGGGCGGGGCTGGTCAACCGGCGCGCGCTCGCCCGCGACGCCTGGGAGAACCTGCTCTTCCGGCTGCGCGGCTCGACCGACCACGGCACCGACGCGCTGCGCGAGCGGATCGGGCAGCTGCTCGAGGGAGTACGCGTGCGCGACCTCCAGCGGCTCGCGCCGGACGTGCTCGCAGGGGTGCTGCCGCGCCTGTATCCGCGGATGCTCGCGATCGCCTACGAGCACCAGGACGC
>DATFQI010000007.1:0-8486 GCA_035264365.1 Solirubrobacteraceae bacterium | reverse complement strand
GACGGCACCAACGGCTGGGCGATCGGCGGCGAGGTCGATCCCGACCACGGCGCGCAGGACTGGCGCCACGCGCAGGAGCTGTACTCGCTGCTGCTCGAGCAGGCGCTGCCCGCGTTCTACGAGCGCGACGCCGACGGCCTGCCGGTGCGCTGGCTGGAGATGGTCCGCGCCGCGCTGCGCACGGTCGGTCCGGGCTTCGGCGCCGGCCGGATGGTGCTCGACTACGTGCGCACGATCTACCCGCCCGAGGTGCCCGCCGGCGTGTAGGGAACCTCGCTGCCCTCGCGGGCGTAGAAGGGTCGTACGCCCGCGAGGAAGGAGCGAGAGATGCGCGCATGGTGGATCGCCGCCCTGGTGGCGGCGGCGGGGCTGCTGGGGCTGCCGGCGGCCGCGGCGGCCGGCGGCTGGGCGACGGTGTCGCTGAGCTCGACGCCCGACGGCCTCGGACCAGGGGATCCGTGGAACGTCGAGCTGACGATCCTGCAGCACGGCCGGACCCCGCTCGACGGCCTGGAGCCCTCGATCACGCTCACGAACGGCGCGACCGGCAACACGAAGCACGTCGTGGCGAAGCCGGCCGGACAGCCGGGCGTCTACGAGGCACGAGCGGTCTTCCCGGACGCGGGCCGCTGGACCTACGCCATCGACGACGGCTTCTCGCGGGTCCACGACTACCCGGCGGTGACGATCGGCGGCGAGGGCGCGAGCGCGCCGGCGGCCGCCAGGAGCGACGACGGCTTCCCCTGGACCGCGCTGCTCGCGTCGCTGCTCGCCGGACTGGCGGCCGCCGTGCTGGCGCTCACGCTGCGGCGGAGGCGCGACCGCCCGGCGCTGGGCTGAGCCGTGTCGCGCGCGGCGGTGCCGCTGATCGCCGGCCTCGCCGTCGCGGCGGCGGCGTTCCTGCTGCTCACGGCCGGCGGCGGCAGCGCGCCGCCGGCCGCGAGCGCGCCGGACGCGCCGGCCGGCCGCGCCGTCTTCGCACGCATGGGCTGCGGCGGCTGCCACACGCTGGCCGCCGCCGGCGCCAACGGTGAGATCGGCCCCGACCTCGACGCGCGCCTGCCGTCCCACACCGCGGCGTCGCTGCGGGCGCAGATCCTCGACCCCGCCCAGAGCGGCGGCTTCGCGACGATGCCGACGGACTTCGGCAAGCGGATGAGCCGCGCCGAGCTCGACGCGCTGGTCGCGTTCCTGCTCGACTCGGCGCGCTAGCGGGAGGCCGCCCGCGGCGCCGCCACGCCAACCGGCGGGCTCCGTCGGCGCGATCCGCCAAGATGCGCAGCTCTCCGCTCCGAACCACCAGCGGGGGTGTTACCGCTGCCGTGCGCCTCAGCCTGATCCCGATCGCCGCCGCCGCCATGGCGCTCGCCTCCGCGGCGCCCGCCGGCGCCGCGTTCCGCGGGACCAACGGCGAGCTCGCCTACGAGGGCCGCGCCAGCGCCACCACCGGCGCGATCCTGCTCGCCGCGCACGGCGGCGGCAGCGCGCGGCGGCTGAGCGCGCCCGGCCAGCCCGCCGACCCGGCGTTCTCGCCGCTCGGGCGGCGGATCGCGTTCGGCAGCCGCAGCGAGATCTGGGTGATGTTCGAGGACGGGACGAGCGTCCGGCAGGTGAGCGTGAGCCCGGAGCCGGCGCGCGACCCGAGCTGGTCCCCCGACGCCGCCGCGATCGCGTACGCGCGCGGGTACGCCGGGGACCGCGACATCTACTCCGTGGGCGCGGACGGCAACGGCGTGCGCCAGCTCACCACCGGCAGCCACGACGACTGGGCCCCGGCTTGGGGGCCGACGGGCGCGATCGCGTTCGTGCGCGACGGCGACGTGTACCTCAAGGCGCCGCGCGAGCGCGCCCGCCCGCTGACGGGCGGCGGCGCCGACGATCGCGACCCGGTGTGGTCGCCCGACGGCCGCCGGATCGCCTTCACGCGGCTGGCGGAGCGCGCGCCCACACCGCGCGGGCGCAAGGGCAAGAAGCGGCGGCCGGCGCCGCGCCTGCGCGAGCTGTGGGTGATGCGGGCCGGCGGGGGGCACGCGCGCCGCCTGAAGAAGCTGCGCGGCGACGTCTCCTCCCCCGCCTGGTCGCCGGACGGCCGCTCGATCGCGTTCGCGATGGGCCGCAGCGGCCGCCGCGGGCTCTACACGCTGCGCACGACGGGCAGTGGGCTGCGCCAGGTCGCCTCGCGCGCCGCCGACCCGCGCGCGATCGACTGGCAGGCGCGCGGCCGCGACCCGGTGATCGGTGCGGCCGGCGACATCGCCTGCGACCCGGACCTCACGCGCTACGCGACCGGCCTCGGCACCAGCGACGCCTGCCACATGCTGCAGACCTCCGACCTGCTGCTGAAGATGGACCTCTCGGCCGTGATCCCGCTCGGCGACCTCCAGTACGAGAACGGGACGCTGGACAAGTTCCAGCGCTCCTACGACCCGACCTGGGGCCGCCTGAAGGCCCAGACGCGCCCGGTGGCGGGCAATCACGAGTACCGCACGCCCGGCGCGGCCGGGTACTTCGACTACTTCAACGGCCCGGGCGTCTTCGACGGCCCGGCCGGCGCGCGCGACAAGGGCTACTACTCCTACGACCTCGGCGCCTGGCACGTCGTGACGCTGAACTCGCAGTGCTCGCACGCCCCCGCCGACAACCCGTACAAGAACGACTGCGCGGTGGGCTCGCCGCAGGAGCAGTGGCTGCGCGCGGACCTCGCCGCGCACCCCAACCGCTGCACGCTGGCGGCCTGGCACCACCCGTGGTTCAGCGCGGGCCTCGCAGGCGTCAACGACCGCGTCCGGCCGCTCTTCCAGGCGCTCTACGACAACGGCGTCGACGTCCTGCTGACCGGCCACGACCACGGCTACGAGCGCTTCGCCCCGATGGACACCGCCTTCAACCGCGATCCCGCCCGTGGCGTGCGCCAGTTCGTCATCGGCACGGGTGGCAAGAACGAGGAGACGCACCGCTACCCGCAGCCGAACAGCGAGGTGCGCGCGCAGGGGAGCTTCGGCGTGCTCGAGATGACGCTGCGTCCGAGCGCCTACACCTGGGAGTTCAAGCGCGACCGCGGGTCGTTCCAGGACTCAGGCGCCAACGCCTGCCACTAGCCGCGCTTGGGCTGCGTGAAGCGCAGCATGTTGCCCGCGGGGTCGCGGAACGCGCAGTCGCGGACGCCGTAGGGCATGTCCATCGGCTCCTGCAGGACGTCGCCGCCCGCGGAGCGGATGCGCTCGAAGACGGCGTCGCAGTCGTCGGTCTGGAAGTTCACGCCGCGCAGGTGGCCCTTGGCGAGCAGCTCCGCCACGGCCTCGCGGTCGGCGGACGGCGCGTTGGGGTCGGCGAGCGGGGGCTCGAGGACGATCTCGACGCCGGGCTGGGTGGGCGAGCCGACGGTCACCCAGCGCATGCCCTCGTACTCGACGTCGTTGCGCACCTCGAGGCCGAGGACGTCGCGGTAGAAGGCGAGCGCCTTGTCGTGGTCGTCGACCGCGATGAAGCACTGAGCGAGGTTGATCTGCATGCCGGCCACGCTACTGGCGCTGCGCTTGGGCGGCTTCTCCATTCCTGACCGGTCGCGAGCGGACCATCGCGACACACCCCGGTATCGCGGCGACCTCGTCGTGGCTGCGGCCGCGGTAGGCGCTCGGGCTCTCGCCGACGAGCTCGGTGAAGCGCGAGCTGAACGAGCCCAGCGAGGTACAGCCGACCTCGAAGCAGACCTCGGTCACCGTCAGGTCGCCGCGCCGCAGCAGCGCCTTGGCGCGCTCGATCCGGCGCGTCATCAGGTAGCCGTACGGCGTCTCCCCGTAGGCGGCGCGGAAGCTGCGCTGGAAGTGGCCCGGCGACATCAGCGCGACGCGCGCGAGCGCCGGGACGTCGAGCGGCCGCGCGTAGTCGCGGTCCATCACGTCGCGCGCCTTGCGCAGCCGGGCGAGGTCCTCCAGGGTCACCCGACCAACGATGCCACAGCCGCTACGCGGTGACGCGGGCGCCGGCGATCCGCGCCAGCCGCGCGCGCTGCTTGCTCGCGCCGCCCAGCAGCGCGGCGTCGAGCTGCGCGCGTTTGAACAGCCAGTGCACGTCGGCCTCCCAGGTGAAGCCGATGCCGCCGTGGAGCTGGATCGCGGCCGCGGTGACGTCGCGGCCGGCGTCGGAGGCGGCGGCCTTGGCCATCGCGGCCGCCTCCGGCAGGCGCTCCGGATCGGCGTCCGCGGCCCAGGCGGCGAAGCTGACCGCGGCGCGGGCGCCCTCCGTGTCGAGCAGCATCTGCGCGCAGCGGTGCGAGACGGCCTGGTAGGCCCCGACGGGCGTGCCGAACTGCTTGCGCTCCTTGACGTAGGCGACCGTCATCTCGAGCGCGCGCTCGCAGACGCCGACGAGCTCGGCCGCGATGGCCACGAGCGCGCGGTCGGCGGCCGCGGCGACATCGCCCGGGAGCGGCTCGCCCGCGCTCTCGGGCACGAGCGCGGCGGGGCGGGTCGGATCGATCGAGGCGGCGGGCTCGGCCTCGGAGCCCTCGACGAGGCGCGCTCCGTTGCCGTCGACGATCACGATCACCGCGGCGCCCGCGCCGCCGTGGACGAGCTCGGGCGCGTCGCCGGCGGCGCCGGTGAGCTCGCCGCTCGCCAGGCCGGGCAGCCAGCGCTCGCGCTGCTCGTCCGAGCCGGCGTGCTCGATCAGCGCCGCGGCCAGCACCGTCGGCAGGAACGGGACGGGCGCGACGGTGCGGCCCAGCTCCTCGCAGAGGATCGCCAGCTCGACGGCGCCGAGGCCCTGGCCGCCGTGCTCCTCGGCGACGGCGATGCCGGGCCAGCCCAGCTCGCCCAGCTCCTGCCAGAGCGCGGCGTCGGTCCTGCCCGCCTCGGCGTGCTCGCGCACGCGCTCGGCCCCGGCGCGCGAGCCGAGCAGCTCGCGGGCGATGCGCTGGATGTCGCGCTGATCGTCGGTGAGGCCGAAGTCCACGGCTACACCGCCGCCTTCAGCCGCGGCAGGCCGAGCACGCGCTCGGCGACGATGTTCTTGAGCACCTCGGTCGTGCCGCCCTCGATCGAGTTCCCGCGGGCGCGCAGCAGCTCGTAGCTCCAGCGCGTGCCGGCGGTCAGCGCCTCGGGCCCGACCACGTCAGCCGCGACCTGCGTGAGCTTCTGGTTGGTGTCCGACCACAGCCACTTGACCAGCGAGCCCTCGGGGCCGGGCTGGCCGTAGCGCTCGATGTCGGTCAGGCCCTTCCAGGCCAGCAGGCGGATCTGCTCCGTGCGCACGTGCAGCTCAGCGAGCTTGTCGGCGACCAGCGGGTCCTCGAGCAGGCCGCGCGCGGCGGCGGC
The DNA here is from genome assembly GCA_035264365.1 of Solirubrobacteraceae bacterium. GTDB lineage: Bacteria > Actinomycetota > Thermoleophilia > Solirubrobacterales > Solirubrobacteraceae > DATFQI01. The sequence continues at coordinate 3,171 of DATFQI010000007.1, read as the reverse complement.
CTCGAACAGGTCGTCGAGCTGCTGGCGCAGGCGCACCTGCAGCGCGAAGCCGAGGCCGGCGCGCTCGTTCATCAGCGTCGTCAGCGCGACCTTCCAGCCGTTGCCGACGCCGCCGACGACGCACTCGTCGGGAATCCTCGCTTCCTCGATGAACAGCTCGTTGAACTCCGCCTCGCCGGTGATCTGGCGCAGCGGGCGGACCTGGACCTGCTCCTGCTCCATGTCCATCAGGAAGTAGGTCAGGCCCTTGTGCTTGGCCGCCTCGCCGTCGGTGCGGGCGACGAGCATGCACCACTTGGAGTACTGCGCGCCGCTGGTCCAGACCTTCTGGCCCGTCACGATCCAGCTGTCGCCGTCCTTGACCGCACGTGTCTTGAGCGCCGCCAGGTCCGAGCCGGCGTCGGGCTCGGAGAAGCCCTGGCACCAGATCTCCTCGCCGGACAGGATCGGTGGCAGGAAGCGGTCCTTCTGCTCGTCGGTGCCCCACACCATCAGCGTCGGGCCGCCGAGCAGCAGGCCGAGGACGTTGGCCGGCAGCGGGACGCGCGCGCGGCCGATCTCCTCGAAGTAGATCGCGGACTCGGTGAGCGAGGCGCCGCGGCCGCCGTACTCGGCGGGCCAGCCGGGGGCGGCCCAGCCCGCGTCGTACAGCGTCCGCTGCCAGTCGCGACGCCACGCGTAGCTGGCGTCCTCGCCGCCCTCGGTGGGCTCCGGGGGCGGCGGGTTCTCGGACAGCCAGCCGCGCAGCTCGTCGCGGAACGCCGTCTCCTTCTCGGAGAAGGTCAGGTCCATGGGTACGGCAGGGTACCCGGGTCCGTGTCACGCGGCGGCGGTCTCCGCCTGCAGCGCCGGGCTGCGGCCGGCGAGCACGCCGCCGTCGACGGGCAGCGTCGTCCCGGTGATCCAGCGCGCGCCGTCGCCGGCCAGGAACGCGATCGCGTTGGTGACGTCCGACGGCTGGCCGCGGCGGCCGAGCGGGTGGAAGCCGTCGACGGCGTCGAGCACCTCCTGGGCCTCCTCGTGCGAGAGGAAGCGCTCGTACGCGGGCGTCTCGACGAACGCCAGGGCGACCGTGTTGACCCGGATGTTCTCGGCCGCGAGCTCGAGCGCGAGGTTCTTGGTCAGCGCGTGCCGGCCGGCCTGCGCGGCCGAGTAGGCGCTCGTCGGCGTGGTGGCGATCGCGTCCATCGCCCACATCGAGCCGACGCTCACGATCGCGCCGCCGCCACGCTCGCGCATCGCCTGCGCCGCGGCCTGGGAGACCCAGTAGGTCGGGTACAGGATCGAGCCGAGCGCCTCCTCGAGGTGCTCCTCGGTCTGCTCGAGGAACGGGACGATCCGGAAGATCCCGGTCGAGTTGACGAGCACGTCGACGCCGCCGAAGCGCTCGACCGCGCGGTCGATCAGCGCCTGCGCCTGCTCGCGGCGCGTGATCTGGCCGGCAACGATCTCGACGCGGCCGCCCGACGGGTCGAGCTCGTCGCGGGCCGCCTCGAGCACCGCCGCCCGCGTGCCGGCGAGCACGACGCTGGCGCCCTCGTCGAGGAAGAGCCGCGCCGCGGCCTTGCCGATGCCGCCGCCGCCACCCGTGATGACGACCACCTTGCCGTTGAAGTCCATCGTGTGCTCCTCCGCTCGTGATTGGTGCATCTGCACCTAATATTACATGCATCTGCATCTAATGCAAGTGCACTATGCTGCCGGACCGATGACTCCCGACGAACAGCTCCCCGAGGACGCGCTCGGCGCGTGGCGCGCGTTCCTGACCGCCCACGCGCTGATCACCCGGCGGATCTCGCGCGATCTGGCGGCCGAGGGCCTGCCCGATCTGGGCTGGTACGACCTGCTGTGGGCGCTGCGCCGCAGCCCCGGGCGGCGGCTGCGGGTCAACGAGCTGGCGCGCGAGGTCGTGCTCTCCCCCACGGCCATGAGCCGCTTCGTCGACCGGGCGGTCGCCGCGGGCGTCGTCGCGCGCGAGCCCGACCCCGACGACCGGCGCGCCCAGCAGGTGGTGCTGACGGACGAGGGCGAGGCGCTGCTGCGGCGGATGTGGCCGGTCTACCGCCGCGGGATCGCCGAGCACTTCGCGGAGCACCTGGACGGCGATCCTGGCAAGCTGTCGGCCACCCTCGGGCGGATGGCCGACAGCGCGCGCGGCGGGGGCGTTTGACGGCACGACCAGCGGGGAGACCACCAGCCATGAGCGAGCTTCCAGACCCTGACTCCTTCGGCGACTACGCGAAGTGGCCCGGCCGCGAGGTCCACGGGCCCGGCGGCCGCCTCGGCAAGGTCGTCGAGATCTACCTCGACGACGCCACCGACCGCCCGGAGTGGGTGCTCGTCGACCTCGAGGACGGCTCGCGCTTCGTGCCGCTCGCCGGCGGGTCGGTCGACGGCGAGACGATCCGCGTCGCCCACAGCCCGAGGGCGGTCGGCGCCGCGCCGGACTTCGAGCTCTCGAAGGAGCTGACCCAGGAGCAGGAGCGCCAGCTCTACGACCACTACGCCGTGCCGGTCTCCGAGGACGAGTCGGCGTCGCTGCTGCCCGAGCCGGAGCCCGAGCCCGCGGCGGAGCCCGAGCCGACGCCGACGCCGGAGCCCGAGCCCGAGCCGACGCCGGAGCCCGAGCCCGAGCCGACGCCGGAGCCGGAGCCGGAGCCGGAGCCGACGATCGCCGACGTGCCGGAGCTCAGGCCCGTGCCGGAGCCCACTTCCGTGCCCGCGCCCGCACCCGAGCCGGCCACCGAACCCCAGGCGGCGCCAGTGCCGGTGCCCGCGGCGCCGGTGCCGGTGCCGGAGCCGGCGACGGAGCCCGTCGCGGCCCTGCCGCCCGAGGGCGAGACCTCCGAGCCCGAGAACCAAGGCCCGCCCGTGCCGCCGCGCCCCGAGCCGGTCGCGCCGCCGTTCACGCCCCCGCCGCACGCGGCGGAGCAGACCGGCTCGAGCTCGCCGCCCGCGCCGGCGATCGCCGGCGCGATCGCGCTCGCGATCCTGCTGCTGATCATCATTCGCCGCCGCGGCTCCTAGCCGCGGCCGCCGCGCGGGACCAAGATTGCTCCTGCTGAGCGGGAGCGATCTCGGTCTCGCCGGCCGCGCCGTCAGGTCCGCGTGCGCGCCCCACGGCGCGCCCGGGCGCGCGCACGGCGCGCCCCGCTGCGCATCGCGTGCCGG
>DATFQI010000006.1:0-6481 GCA_035264365.1 Solirubrobacteraceae bacterium | reverse complement strand
GCGAGGCCTGGATCGAGTCCACGACCAGCCGCGAGTCGATCACCGTGTCGATCTCGGCCGCCTGCACGATCCGGCGCAACAGCGCGTGCTGGGTGCCGACGCGCACGAACTCGGTGCGCTCGAGCTCGAGCGTCGGGTCCTCGGGGCTGACGCCGATGATCGTCTCGACGCGCTCGTCGCGCTCGAGCGCCTGGGCGAGGCGGCCGCCCCAGAACGACGACACGCCGGTGACGAGGATGCGGCTCATCCGAACCAGACCGAGCGGCGGTGGGCGAGCATGTCGATCAGCTCCTCCTGGATGCGGCCGCGGATCTCGTCCGCGACGGTCTGGATCAGCCCGCGGTCGTTCCAGGGCTCCTCGCCCCACTGGTCGGTCGGGACGGGCTCGAGGAAGCGGATCTTGAACTTGGCCGGCAGGTAGCCGACGAAGCCGGCCAGGCCGAGGTGCGGGAAGGTCGGCGTGATCGGGAAATAGAGCAGCCCGGTGAGCCGCTCCAGCACCTTCACGTGGGCGAAGATCGGCATCGACTCCTCCGCCCCCACGACCGCCACGGGCACGATCGGGGTGCGCGCACGCATCGCCGCCTCGACGAAGCCACCGCGGCCGAAGCGGCGCAGCTTGTAGCGGTCCTTGTAGAGCTTCTCCGTGCCCTTGCGGCCCTCGGGGAAGACGAGCACGAGCTGCTCCTCGTCGGCCAGCAGGCGGTGCACGTTGGCCGGGTGGGCGGGGACGCCGCCGATCTTGGCCACGAGCATGCTGAAGCCCGGATAGCCCTTGAAGAAGTGCTCGACGGTGAGGTGCAACGGCCGCGGGCGGGCGTGCTCCTCCTTGATCGCCTTGGTGATCATCGCCGCGTCGGGCGGGAGCGCGCCGGAGTGGTTGGAGACCAGCAGCGCGCCGCCGCTGGACGGGACGTTCTCGATCCCCTCGACCTCGCAGCGGAACCAGTAGTGGTAGAGCCAGTCGTAGATCGTGCGGTCGATCAGGCCCTCGACCCGCTCGGAGCGGCCCCAGTCGGTGACCTGGCGGTCGGGCTCGATCGCCGGCAGGTGCGCCTTCAGCGCGTCCGCGGGCGCCGGGAGCTGCTTCGGCTCGCTCAACGCGGCGTTCCCTGCAGGATCGGCTCGAGCGCGCGGGCGAGGCCCCGCCAGTCGGAGGCGCACACGACGTCCTCCTCCTCGCAGATGTCGCGGTTCCACGGGTGCTCGATCGTGGCGACGCGGATGCCCGCGTCGACCGCGGCCTGGAGGTTGACCGGGGAGTCGTCGATCAGCAGCTCGATCCCGATCGCGCGGCAGTGCGAGACCTTGTCGAAGGAGCAGTAGAGCTCGTCGTAGGGCAGCCCGATCTCGTGCAGCCAGCGCTCGGTGGCGCCGTGCGCGGCGATGGCTCGGTGCGAGGTGATGTGGATGAAGTGGCCGGCCTCCTTCCAGGCGCGCACCGTCTCGACGGCATCCGGATACGGCTCGGCGGCGAGGATCTGCGCCTCGCTGTGGGTCTCCTCCACGCACGCCTTGACCTGCTCCGGGCGCAGCCGGTCGATGTGCCAGAGCTGGTCCTCGTAGGGGAGCTCGACGCCGAAGCGGCGCTTGGCCGCCGCCTCGAACTGGTCCCAGTAGTGGTGGAGGGTGCTGTCGATGTCGATCGCGATCCGCACAGACGCGTTGATACGGTAGTCCGCGCCGTGCCGACGAGGCGTCAGCAGCTGCGTGGGGCGATCGAGAACGGGTTGCTGCGGGGTGGCCCCGACGAGACCTACGCCGACGGCGACGACTCCACGTGGATGTCCGTCGACTGGCCGGCGATGACGCGCCGCATGCCGATCGCGGGCCGCGAGGTCAACTTCGTCGACACCGGCGGCGACGACAGACCCGTCATCGTGTTCGTCCACGGGCTCTCCGGGACGTGGCAGAACTGGCTGCTCAACATCCCGGCGTTCATGGACAGCCACCGGGTGATCGCGCCCGACCTGCCCGGTTTCGGCGAGTCGCCGATGCCGCTCGAGGAGATCTCGATCCAGGGCTACGCGCGGATCCTCGACGAGCTGCTCGGCGCGCTCGGGCTGGCCTCGGCGGTGGTCGTCGGCAACTCGATGGGCGGCTTCGTGGCGGCCGAGCTGGCGCTCTCCTTCTCGACGCGGGTCGAGCGGCTCGTCCTCGTCAGCGCCGCCGGGCTGTCGATCGAGGAGTACCGCAGGACGCCGTTGCTGGTCGGCGCGCGGATCTGGGCCGGCACCGCGACCTGGGTGGGCGCGCGCGGGCATTCCGTGGTCACCCGCCCGCGGGCGCGGCGGATCGGGCTGCAGCTGATCGTGCGCTATCCCGAGAAGCTCTGCCCCGCCCTGACCTATGAGCTCACGCGCGGCACCGGCACGCCCGGCTTCGTGGCCGCGATGAAGGCGCTGCTCTCCTACCGGTTCCGCGACAAGCTCGCGCGGATCGAGGTCCCCACGCTCGTGGTCTGGGGCCGCAACGACATGCTCGTCCCGGGCGGCGACGCGCGCGAGTACGTGCGGCTGATCGGCGACAACGCGCGGCGTGAGATGTTCGAGGACACCGGCCACCTGTCGATGCTCGAGCGGCCGTCGCGCTTCAACCGGCTGCTGGCCGACTTCGTGGCCGGCGAGCGGGCGCCGGAGGCGGGCGTCGAGGGCGTCAACGCCTAGAGCGCGCCGAAGCGCAGCGGCCAGTAGAGCGCCCAGTCCTGGTCGTTGGCGAGCGCGTCGGCGCGGTGGGCTGCGCGGCCGGAGACGCAGCTCGGGAACACGAACGCCGCCGTGGCTGTGCCGTCCGGCGCGAAGTCGATCAGGTTCGCGGCGTAGATGCGGCGCGCGAGCGCCGCGGGCGGCTCGCCGCGCTCGCGCTCGAAGGCAGCCGCGACCGGCTCGGGGAGCATCAGCAGGACGTTGGCCGTCAGCGCGCTCCAGTGGTGCGGGAACGTGTCGCCCCAGAGCATCTCGCGGCCGAACCAGTAGCCGTCCCAGTGGCGGATCGCGACGTCGCGCAGGCGCACGTGCGGCTGCGGGCCGCCGAACGCGAGCAGCCACGGCAGGCGGTGGGCGATCGCGTCGTCGAGCTCCGCCTGCTCCGCGGGGTCGGCGGTGCTCACGCGGGCGGCGCACAGGATCTCCAGCAGCGGAGCGACCATCGACTGCTCGTAGTTGACCTCGTGCGCGGGCAGGTCGCCGCCGGCGGCGATCGAGGCGCCCGCATGGCCGCGCAGCAGGCTCTCGACCTCGGCGGCGCCGTCCTCGCGCCCGCCCTTCCGCAGGCTCTCGGCGAGCTCGCGGGCCGCGAGCCCGGCGCCGATCGCCAGGAAGCGCTCGCCGCCGCGGGCGTAGAACCCGCGCAGCGCCGCCAGCGCGCGGCCGGGGTCGTGCTCGGCGAGCAGCAGGACGAGCCACGGGACGTCGTAGAGCCGCGTGCTCGCCTCGGGGCGGTGCGAGTCGGCGCGCAGCGCCTGGGTCTCGGTGAGCAGGCACTCCGTCACGAAGCGGCGGAACGCCTCTGCCGCGGCGGCCGTGCGCTCGCGGTCGTCGGCGTGGCCGTGGCGCAGCGCCTCCTGCAGCAGCAGGCCCATGCCGAGCCGCTCGCGCCCGTCGGAGAGGTCGTTCCAGCCGGCGCCGGGGATGGTCACGCCGCGCTCGGTGTCGTAGGGCAGCAGCGCGCCAGCCGCCGCCCCGGCGCGGTGGGTCGCGCGCTGGTGGTCGAGGATGAAGCGCACGCGGCGGCGGACGATGTGGCCCAGCGGCGCGTGGCGGCCGATGGCGATGCGGCTGCGGCCACGCGGCACGTAGGTCTCGCCGTGCTCGCCCTCGCCGATCAGGTCGGGCACCTCGAACGGCGGCGGGTGGGCGGCCAGGAACGCGGCGCGATCGGCGTGCCAGGCCAGCTCCCACGCGAGCACGAGCTCCTCCCCCGGCGTGATCGCGGGCTCGGGCTGGCCGCCGAAGGCGTGCGCCGCGCGGGCGGCGTCGGTGGCGTGCAGCAGGATGTGGCCGCGCGCGTTGGAGCCGGTCTCGAACGGCTCGCGCGACTCGATCGAGTAGGCCCACAGCTCGCCCTCGCGCAGGGCGAGCCCGAGCACCGGGCCGGCGCCGTCCATCGGCTCGGCGAGCACGTAGGAGTACGCGCCGCCGGGGTGGACGTGGGCGTGCACGGCACGGGCGAGCGCGTCGGCGGCCGACGCGTAGAGGTCGCGCCACGGCGTGCAGATGCCCCAGCTGCCGACGGTGACGGGCCGGGTGCCGGTGTTGCGCAGCGCGTAGCGCTCGCGCCAGGTCGCGCCGAGCTCGCGCGTGACTCCCAGCTCCAGGCCCGCGACGCGGTGCAGCGTCTCGATGCGGTTCCCGTCGATCTGCAGGTCGTCCGGCGCGTTCCAGCGGCCCGCGCCGGCGCTCGTGATCAGCAGCCCGGCGCCCCAGCGGTGCTCGCGCGAGTGCCAGGACTCCGTCGCCTCGTCGAGCAGCCACGGCGCGCCCGGTCGCGCCGGGTGCGCGAGCGCGACGACCGCGCCGTCGGCCGGGTCGACCACGGCCTCGGCTTCGCCGAAGGGCAGCCGGATCACGACGGCGCGAGCTGCCGCAGCTCGGCGAGCGCCTCCACGCTCAGCGCGTGACGGCGCCTTCGGCCGCGCTCGAGACGAGCTTGGCGTACTTGGCCAGCACGCCGGTGCCCGACTCGCCGTTGTCGGGGGCCTCGTAGGCGGCCACGCGCGCCGCGATCTCCTCGTCGGCCAGGTCCACATCCAGGCGCCGGTTCTCGACGTCGATCGTCACGGTGTCGCCCTCCCGCACGGCGGCGATCGGGCCGCCGTGGACGGCCTCCGGCGCGACGTGGCCGACCATGAAGCCGTGCGTGGCGCCCGAGAAGCGCCCGTCGGTGATCAGCGCGACGCTGTCGCCGAGGCCGGCGCCGACGATCGCCCCCGTGACGGCCAGCATCTCGCGCATCCCGGGGCCGCCCGCGGGGCCCTCGTTGCGGATCACGACGACGTCGCCCTCGTCGATCTGCCCGGTGGTGACGGCGAGCATCGCGCCCTCCTCGCCGTCGAACACGCGCGCAGGCCCGCTGTGATGCACGCGCTCGTGGCCGGCGAGCTTGACGACGCACCCCTCCGGGGCGAGGTTGCCGCGCAGGATCGCCAGTCCGCCGGTCGGCTTGAGCGGGTTCGAGAGCGGCCGCACGACCTGTTGGCCCTCCGTCTCCTCGGCCGCGCGCGCGAGCTCGCCGATCGACTTGCCGGTCACGGTCTGCGCGCTCTCGTGCAGCAAGCCCGCCTCCAGCAGCCGGCTGGCGACCACGGGCACGCCGCCCGCCTCGTGGAGGTGGGTGGCGAGGTAGCGCCCGCCCGGGCTGAGGTCGCACGTCAGCGGCGTCCTGGACGAGATCCGGTCGAAGTCGTCGATGCCGATGTCGATCCCGGCCTCGTTGGCGATCGCGAGCAGGTGCAGGACCCCGTTGGTGGAGCCGCCGCTCATCGCCACGGCGGCGATCGCGTTCTCCAGCGAGTCTCGCGTGATGATGTCGCTCGGGCGCTGGCCGCGGGCGAGCACGTCCATGATCAGCTGCCCGGTCCGGTAGGCGACGTCCTCCTTGGCGTCGTACTGCGCCGGCACGCCGGACTCGCGCATCGGCGAGATGCCGAGCATCTCGAACGCCATCGCCATCGTGTTGGCGGTGAACTGGCCGCCGCAGGCGCCGAAGCCCGGCGAGGCGGCCTCCTCGATCTCCTTGAGCTCCTCGTCGGTGATCTTGCCGCTGGCGTGCGCGCCGATCGCCTCGAAGACCTCCATGATCGTGATCTCGCGGCCGTTGTGCTGCCCCGGGGAGATCGAGCCGCCGTAGAGCATCACGGCCGGGAGGTCCAGGCGCGCGAGCGCCATCACGGTGCCGGGGATCGTCTTGTCGCAGCCGCTCAGCGCGACGATGCCGTCGAAGTAGTGGCCCTTGGCGACGAGCTCGATCGAGTCCGCGATCACCTCGCGGCTGACGAGGCTCGTGCGCATGCCGGGCGTGCCCATCGTGATCCCGTCGGAGATCGCGACGGTGTTGAACTCCATCGGCGTGCCGCCCGCGGCGCGGATGCCCTCCTTGACTCGCGCCGAGAGCGAGCGCAGGTGGTAGGTGCACGGCATCGTCTCGATCCAGGTCGAGGCGACGCCGATGATCGGCTTCGAGAGGGCCTCGTCGTCGTAGCCGATGCCCTTGAGCTGGGCGCGGGCTGCCGCGCGGTGCGGGCCCTCGATGAGGGTGCGCGAGTTGTGCTTGAGGTCCTGGTTGGTGTCGAGGCCGGCGCTCATGGCACGGACCCTAGCGACGGTGGGTCAGTCGATCCCGACTCAATCGGCGGGGCCGACGGGGTGGCGCCCTGCGGCGCCCTCCAAGCGCTCGCGCTCCCAGCGGCCGAGCCGCCAGATGTCGCGCTGGAGCATCTTCGGGTCGATCTGCCGGCCGGGCAGGTGCATGTTGGCCTCGGAGA
>DATFQI010000005.1:0-14282 GCA_035264365.1 Solirubrobacteraceae bacterium | reverse complement strand
AAGCCGCTGACGTTCGTGGCCGCGATGCTCGGCGCGCTGTTCATCCAGGTCGGCACGAACCTCTCCAACGACTACTCCGACGCCCGCCGCGGCGCAGACACCGAGGACCGGCTCGGCCCCGTGCGCGTGACCGCGGGCGGGTTGGTGCCGCCGAGGCAGGTGCTGATCGCGACCTACACGGCGTTCGGCCTCGCGGTGCTGGCGGGCGTCTACCTGATCGCGACCGCCGGCTGGGTGCTGCTGCTCGTCGGCGCCGCCTCGATCCTCGCGGGCGTGCTCTACACGGGCGGGCCGCGGCCGTACGGCTACGAGGGGCTCGGCGAGGTGTTCGTCTTCCTCTTCTTCGGCGTCGTCGCGGTCGCCGGCTCCTACTACGCCCAGACGGAGCACCTGGCCTGGGAGGCGTTCGTGCTGGCGATCCCGGTCGGGCTGCTGGCCGCCGCGATCCTCGTCGTCAACAACGTCCGCGACCTCGAGACCGACCGGCGGGCGGGCAAGCGGACCCTGGCCGTGCGGCTCGGCCGCCACGGGGCGCGCAGGCTCTACGGCGGGATGCTCGCCGCCGCGTTCGTGACCGCGCCGTTCCCGTGGCTGTTCGGCGGCGACGGGCTCGACGCCTGGCTGCTGCTGCCGTGGCTGGCGATCCCGCTGGCGCTGCCGGTGGCGAAGGTCGTGCGCGAGCGCACCGACGGCCCGTCGCTCAACGGCGCACTGGCCAAGACCGGGATGCTCCAGCTCGCCTTCTGCACGCTGCTCTCGATCGGTCTGCTCGCGAGCTAGGAGTCTGTCGAGCTTTGATCCGTCGATGCGAGGTGGTACGCCCGTGGATGCCGGACGCCGGGCCCGCGCCTAGGCATACCGGTTCGTCTTCCTGGGCGCGGCCCCGGCCAATCCGGCGCCGCGGGCGTGCCGCATCGCGCGGCGGGGAAAGCTCGACAGGCTCCTAGCCGGTGGCGGAGCTGGCCGTCGAGACGGTGCGGCTCCCGCTGCGAGCGCCCCTGCACGCGGCCTGGGGAACGCTTGCGGAGCGCGAGCTGGTGCGCGTGCGGCTGCGCTTCGGGGCGGGCGACGCCGGCGAGGGCGAGGCGGCCCCGCTGGAGCCCTACGACGGCGTCCCGCTGGCGGCGGTGCTGGCAGCGCTCGACGCCTACACCGCGGTGCTGGCGGACGCCGGGCCGGAGGACGACGCCGCGGCGCTGCTGGACGCCTGCCGCGCCGAGCGCCCGCTGCCGCAGGCGCTGTCGGCGATCGACCTCGCGCTCTGGGACCGCGCGGGCCGGCGCGCGGGGCGCCCGGTGGCCGCGCTGCTCGGCGGCGACGCCTCGGAGCCCGTGCTCGTGAACGCGCTGGTCGGCGCCGAGGATCGCGCAGGGGCCTCGCGGGCGGCGGCGGCGGCCGTGACGGCGGGCTTCACGTGCGTGAAGGTGAAGGTCGGGATCGGCGACGACGCGGGACGGCTGGCCGCGGTGCGGGCGGCGATCGGGCCGCAGGTCGCGATCCGCGCCGACGCCAACGGGGCCTGGCGCACCCCGCGCGAGGCGCTCGCCAACCTCCGCGCGCTGGCCCCGGTCGGGCTCGAGCTCTGCGAGGAGCCGGTGCGCGGGCTCGAGGCGCTGCGCGAGCTGCGCGCGGAGTCTCCCGTGCCGGTCGCCGCGGACGAGAGCGCGCTGGAGCTCGGCGGCGGCGCGGGCTGGGACGCGGTGGACGCGGTCTGCCTGAAGATCTCGCGCTGCGGCGGCATCGGCGGCGTCCTGCGCGACGCCGAGGAGGCCCGCGCCGCCGGCGTCGCCGTCTACGTCGCCTCGACCTACGACGGGCCGGTCGGGATCGCCGCCGGCCTGCACGCGGCGGCGGCCCTGCGCGCCCGCGGCAAGCTGCTCCCGTGCGGGCTCTCGGCCGGTGCCGGCGAGCCGCCCGCGGTCGCCGGAGGAAGACTCGCGGTACCTCCCGGCCCGGGTCTGCTCGGGGCTGCGATGCTCGACCGATGAGCACCGAGATCCTGCGCTACGCCGCCTTCACCGACACGCCCGAGGGAGGCAATCCCGCCGGCGTCGTGCTCGACGCATCCGGGCTCGGCGACGCGGGGATGCAGGCGATCGCCACCGATGTCGGCTACTCGGAGACCGCGTTCGTGACCGCCGCCGACGGCACGGACATGACCGTCCGCTACTTCTCCCCGCTCGCCGAGGTGCCGTTCTGCGGCCACGCCACGATCGCGACCGGGGTCGCCTGGGGCGAGCGCAACGGCGACGGCGTGCTGCGGATGACGACTCCGGCGGGCCTCGTCGAGGTGAACGTGGCGGACGGCGTCGCGACGCTCACGAGCGTCGCCCCCTCGAGCGCGCCGCTGGAGGACGGCGACCTCGACGAGCTGCTGGCCGCGCTCGGCTGGTCGCGGGACGACCTCGACCCCGCGCTGCCGCCGTGCGTCGGCTATGCGGGCGCGCACCACCCGGTGCTCGGCGTGGCCGCGTCGGAACGGCTCGCCTCGCTGGACTACGACTTCGAGCGCCTCGGCGCGCTGATGGCCGCGCGCGACTGGACCACGGTCCAGCTCGTGTTCCGCGAGGGCGCGGACCGCTTCCGCTCGCGCAACCCGTTCCCGCCCGGAGGCGTCGTCGAGGACCCCGCCACCGGCGCGGCCGCTGCGGCGTTCGGCGGGTACCTGCGTGAGCTCGGGCTCGTGACGCCGCCGGCGACGGTGACGATCGATCAGGGCATCGAGCTGGGGCGGCCGTCGCTGTTGACCGTGCGGATTCCGGTGGACGGCGGGATCAGCGTGAGCGGCACCGCCGTGCCGATCTGAACGTCAACTGCGGCTGGGTAGGGGTGGTGAGGGTGCCGCCCGCAGCATCCAACCGGAGACTGGAGACCTTTTGCACGCCATAGGGGGTCAACGGTCCCCACTTGCTGCGGAGCGGCCGATCCACCGACCCCTTTACCCGGCCGCAGTTGACGTTCGTCTACAGCAGCGCGGCCACCGCAGCCGGCTGCTCCAGCTGCGCCGCATGGCCGGCGCCCGAGACCACCACGATCTCCGCCCGCGGCAAGCGCGCCGCCATCCGCTCTGCGATCGCCCGGAACCTCTCGTCGCGCTCCCCCACCGCCAGGGTCACCGGCACCCCAAGAGACGGCAAGGCGTCCCACAGGGGCTCCATCACGCCGGTGCCGAGCCCACGCAATGCGGCCGCAAGCCCGGAGGGCGTATTGCGCAGGCGGTCGGCGAACGCGGCGGCACGGACGCGCTCCGGCTGCCCCTCCCAGAGCGGCAGCTCCGCCCACTCGCGCGCGAACGCCTCGACGCCGATCGCCTCGATGCGGTCGGCGAGCGCGTCGTCGGCGGCCCGGCGCGCCGCGCGCTCGGCCGGATCGGCGATGCCGGGGCTGGCGCCGATCAGGACCAGCCGGTCGAGCCGGTCGCCGAGCGCGAGCGCCGCGTGGAGCGCGATCCGGCCGCCCATCGAGTAGCCGGCGAGCGCGAACCGCTCTCCTCCGAGCGCCCGCACGTAGCCGGTGCAGGCCGCGAACGACGCGGGCCGGGCGGCGGCGTTGCCGTGGCCCGGGAGGTCGGGCGCGAGCGCACGGCGGCGGCCGCCGAGCTCGGCGATCACGCGCCGCCAGCTCTGGCGGGTCTGGGTGAAGCCGTGGAGGAGGACGAGCGTCGGGGCCACGGTGGGGCATGATGCCGCGCTGTGGGGGCGACGGACACCTACCTCGGCCTGCGCGCGTTCTGCGACGAGCTCGCACGCTGCGGACTGCGCGAGGCGTGCACGTCGCCGGGCTCCCGCTCGACGCCGCTCGTCCTGAGCCTCGCCCGCGAGCCGCGGATCCGCGCGACCTCGCACCTCGACGAGCGCAGCGGCGCCTTCTTCGCCCTCGGCCTGGCCAAGACCAGCGGCCGGCCCGTCGCGCTCGCCTGCACGTCCGGCACCGCGGCGGCCAACTACGCGCCGGCCGTGATCGAGGCGCGCGAGGCGCGCGTGCCGCTGCTCGTGCTCACCGCCGACCGGCCGCCCGAGCTGCGCGACCTGGGCGCCGGGCAGACGATCGACCAGGTCAAGCTCTACGGCAGCGCGGCCAAGTGGTACCTCGAGGTCGACGAGCACCCCGCCACGCCGGAGCGGATGCGCTGGCTGCGCCAGCTCGCCTGCCGCGCGTTCTGGACCGCCCTCGACGGCCGCCCCGGTGCGGTGCACCTGAACTTCGCGCTGCGCGAGCCGCTCGTGCTCGAGGAGCCCCTGCCCGAGGAGGAGCCCGGCGGCGGAGGGCGCGACGGCGGGCGGCCGTGGTTGACCCGGCCGTGGGTGCGGGCGGAGGCCGGGCCGCGCTCGATCGAGGCGATCGCCGCCGACCTCAAGGCGCGCCCCAACGCCGTGCTCGTGGCCGGCCGCGGGGAGCGCGACCCGCAGCTCGGCGCCGCGCTCGCCGCGTTCGCCGAGAAGGCCGCGATCCCGCTGCTGGCCGAGCCGCTCTCGCTCGCGCGCCGCGGGCAGGCGGCCGTCGCCCACTACGACGCGCTGCTGCGCGACCCCGCCTGGGCGGAGGCGCACCGGCCCGAGCTCGTGATCCGCGTCGGCGACCTCCCGACCTCCAAGCCTCTGCGCCAGTGGCTGCATGCGCTGCCGGACGCCGTCCAGATCGCGTTCGACCCCGAGAGCGCCTGGCAGGACCCGGGCACCGCGGTCTCGACGATCATCGGCGCCGACCCGCGCGCGACGCTGACCACGATCGGCGAGCGCCTCTCCCCCCTGCGCGACCGCGGCTGGCTGGAGGAGTGGCGGGGCGCCGACCGGGCCGCCGCGGAGGCGATCGCGGCGACACTCGCCCAAGGCGGCCTGAGCGAGCCGCTCGTCGCCGCCGAGCTGGGCTCCTCCCTGCCGCCGAACGCCACGCTCGTGGTCGCGTCCTCGATGCCGGTGCGGGACGTCGAGACGTTCTTCGGAGTCCGCGCCGACGCGCCGCGCGTGCTCGCCAACCGCGGCGCGAACGGGATCGACGGCACCGTCTCCACCGCCTTCGGCGCCGCGGCCGCCGCCCCGCACGGGCCGGCGGTGCTGCTCGTCGGCGACGTCGCGCTGGCGCATGACATCGGCGGGCTGCTCGCCGCCACCCGGCTGAAGCTCAAGCTGACGATCGTCGTGATCGACAACGACGGCGGCGGCATCTTCGCGTTCCTCCCGGTCAGCGGCGAAGGAGCCGACTACGTCGAGCACGTCGCCACGCCGCACGGGCTCGACACCGCAAAGATCGCCGAGCTCTACGCCCTCGGCCACGAGCGCGCGGAGAACCTCGAGGGCTTCCGGGCGGCGCTCGCCCGCGCGCTGGCCGCCGAGCGCACCACGATCGTTGCGGTCCGCACGGACCGGGACGCCAACGTGGCCCTGCACCGGCAGGTGTGGGAGGCAGTCGCCGCCTCCGTCCGGCCCGGCGCATAGCCTGGCCGGCCGATGGAGGATTCCCAGGCCACCCTGATCGACGTCGCCCCGGCGCCCGGCAGCGTCGAGCGACCCCGGCGCACGACGTCGAAGGGCATCGGCGCGGGCGACATCGTCCTAGTGGACAAGAAGGGCCGGCGCTTCCACGCGCTGGTGACCGAGCTCGAGCAGCTGGAGACGGGTCGCTTCGAGCTCGCCGTGCGGCCGCTGGACTCGCGCATCTCCTGGCGCACCGCGTCGGTGCGCGAGGTCGTCGAGGTCTGGCGCCGCGCAGGGCGCCCGCGCGCCTGAAGCGTCGCCCCGCGGGGCGCACCCGGTAGCGTTCGATCCGTGACGGCGACGGTGCAGCGCGCAGCAATCGACGCGGCCGTCGACCTCGCGGAGGCCCGCGAGCGCACCCTCGCCCTGGTCGCCCGGCTCTCCGACCATGACGTCGAGACGGCGCACTCCGCGCTGATGAGCCCGCTCGTGTGGGACCTCGCGCACATCGCCGCCTACGAGGACCTGTGGCTCGTCTGCCGCCACGGCGGCGGCGAGCTGCTGCAGCCCGAGCTCGCGGCGATGTACGACGCGTTCGAGACGCCGCGCGCGGTCCGCGGCGACCTGCCGCTGCTGGACCGCGGGCAGGCGCTGCAGTACCTCGCCGAGGTGCGGGAGCGCTCGCTCGACGTGCTCGCCGAGCGTGGCGTCGGCAACGACGAGCTGGTCGAGCTCGTGCTGCGCCACGAGCAGCAGCACGACGAGACGATGCTGCAGGCGATCGCGCTGGCGCGGCTGCAGCCCGCTCCCGCCCTGCGCCAGGACCCGCGCCCGGCGGCGCCCGGCGGCCACACCGGCCTGGAGCCGGTCGAGGTCGCGGCAGGGCCGTTCACGCTCGGGGCCGGCCGCTTCGGCTTCTCCTACGACAACGAGCGCCCGCGCCGGCGCGTCGAGCTGCCGGCCTTCCGGATCGGCCGCACGCCGGTCACCAACGCCACCTGGCTGACGTTCGCCGAGGGCGGCGGCTACGAGCGCCGCGAGTGGTGGAGCGACGAGGGCTGGTCGTGGAAGGAGGACTACGACATCACGCACCCGGGCGGCTGGGCCCGTGGCCCGGCCGGTTGGCAGCAGTGGCGCCTCGACGGGTGGGCGCCGCTCGACCCCGGCGAGCCGGTCGTCCACGTGTCCTGGTTCGAGGCCGATGCCTTCGCCAGAGCGCACGGCGCCCGCCTCCCTTCGGAGGCGGAGTGGGAGAAGGCAGCGACCTGGGACCAGGCCGCGGGAAGGGCCCGCCGGTACCCGTGGGGCGACGAGCCCCCGTGCCCGCGGCGCGCGAACGTCGGTCACGCGGGCTTCGGCCCGCACCCGGCGGGCGGGCACCCGGAGGGCGCCTCCCCGTACGGCGCACTCGGCATGCTCGGCGACGTCTGGGAGTGGACGGCGACCGAGTTCCACGGCTACGACGGCTTCGTGGCGCACCCCTACCGCGAGTACTCAGAGGTCTTCTTCGGCGAGGGCTACAAGGTGCTGCGCGGCGGCTCGTGGGCCAGCCGAGAGCGCGTGACGGGCCCGACGATGCGCAACTGGGACCTGCCGCTGCGCCGCCAGATCTTCTCGGGAGTGCGGCTCGCCTGGGACGCCGTCTAGCCTTGCTCCACCAGTGGCGGACGACGAGCACCAGATCGGTTACCAGGCGCTGCCGCGCGGGGTTCCCGTGCACGCCTCCGACGGCGCGATCGTGGGCCGGGTCCACCGCGTGCTCGACAACGCGCGCGAGCACATCTTCGACGGGATCGTGATCGCCACGGAGGACGGCAAGCGCTTCGTGGATGCGCCGGAGGTCGCTCGCATAACGAGCGCCCGCGTGACGCTGACGATCGACGCAGCCCAGGCCGCCCAGCTGCCGCAGCAGCCAGGCATGGTCGGCAACCTCGAGGCCCGCGCCGGCCGGATGGGACGGCGCTGGCGCAGGCGGCTCGGCGGGCGTTAGGGTGCGGCCTGTGGAGGCCTACCTGGGGATCGTGAGCCGGCGCGAGGTGCGCGACTACGCTGCCGGGCCGCTGGAGCCCGAGGTCGAGCACCGGATCCTCGACGCCGGGCGGATGGCGGGCAGCGCCAAGAACCGCCAGCCGTGGACGTTCCTGGTCGTGCGCGACGACCGCGCGATCGAGGCGGTCGCCGAGTCGGTGTTCGAGCCCGGCAACATCCGCGGCGCCGCCTTCGTCGTCGCGGTCCTCATGAGCGGCGGGGCGGGGATCGACGCCGGCCGAGCGGTGCAGAACATGCTGCTCGCCGCGCACGCGCAGGGCGTCGGCTCGTGCCCGAACGGGATCGCGGACGCGGTCGGCCTGCGGCGGGCGCTGGGCCTGGACGACGACGCGAAGGTCGCGGCCGTGCTGTCCTTCGGCCTGCCGGCCCGCCCGAGCGACCCGTCGCGCCGCAGCGCGGACGAGTGGGTCGCGCGGGCCAAGCGCAAGCCCTACGACGAGGTCGTCCGCGAGATCTGACGGCTACCGGCCGTGCGGCGCCGTGCCGCGCCGCAGGGCCTAGCCGCTCAGGATCGGGAGCAGCGCGCCGAGCTTGACCTCGGTCTCGGCCAGCTCCGCCGCCGGGTCCGAGTCGCGCACGACGCCGACGCCCGCGTAGAGGCGCGCCTCGTGCCCGCGCAGCAGAGCGCAGCGCAGCGCGACGCAGAACTCGCCGTCCTCGTTGGCGTCGGTCCACCCGACGGGGCCGGCGTACCAGCCGCGGTCGATGCCCTCCAGCGCCGGGATCTGCGGGGTGGCGACCGTGTGCGGCTCACCGCCGACGGCGGGCGTCGGGTGCAGCAGGCCGGCGAGCTCGATCGCGCTGCGCGGGTGCGTGAGCTGAGCGCGGATCGGGGTCGCGAGGTGCTGGATGTTCGCGACCTTGATGATCGCCGGCTCGTCGGGCGCGGTCACCCAGACGGCGTGCGGGCGCAGCGCGCGGGCGATCCGGCGGGCGACGATCCGCTGCTCCTCGCGGTCCTTGTCGGAGCGCATCAGCTGCTCGCCGAGGTGGTCGTCGACCGCCGGGTCGGCCGAGCGGCGGATCGAGCCGGCGAGCGCGACCGTCGAGGCGCGCTGGCCCTCCCGGCGCACGAGCAGCTCGGGCGAGGCGGCCACGAACGCCGCATCGCCTCGGCCGGCGCAGAAGACGAAGCAGGAGCCGAAGGCCGCGCGCAGCACGCCGAAGACGGCCGCGGCGTCGTGCGGCGCGGGCGCGTGCACCGCGACCTCGCGCGCCAGCACGATCTTCTCGAAGTCGCCCGCGCGGATCCGCTCGACCGCGCGCGCGACGGCGGCCTCGTAGTGCTCGGGCGGGGCGATCGACTCGACGTGGAAGCGGCCGGCCGGGTCGGGGTCCAGCAGCGGCAGCGGGTCGGTGCGCAGCTCGGCGGCGCGCTCCTCCAGCCGCGCGGCGACCTGCGCCGGATCGTCGTCCGGAGCGACCAGCGCGGCGAGCGTGAGCGCGACGGCGCCGCCGCGGCGCGCGATCGCCACCTCCGGCACCGCGAGGTCGCCCGTCGCGAAGCCCTGCCAGTGGCGCGCGGCCCCGCCCTCGGGCGCGAAGGCGAAGCCGCCTACGGCAACGGGCCCGGCGCCGGCGGGCGCGTCGGGCACACCGGCCTCGGCGTCGGCGGCCAGCTCGCGCCAGGCCGCGGCGGCGTCCACGAACCGGTCCGGCCCGCCCGTACGGATCGCCCGCACGCAGCCGAGCGCGGCCAGCGCGGCACCATTGCGGTCGGGCTGCTCGAAGCAGAACCAGTGCTCGCCCGCCCGCCGCGACGCGAACGCGACCGCGCTCGGGTCGACCGACCGCGCGAGCGGGACCGTTATCGACGCGAGCACCTCGCCGCGGCCCGAGCGGGCACGGCGGACCGCGCGCTCGCAGCGCGCGAGCAGCTCACCGCTGTGGGCGGGGGCGAGCGCCAGCGGCCCGCGCCCCGGACGAACCCGGACGCTCACGCACTCCAGGGTACGGCGTCGCGGAACGGTCCGGCTTCACCGCCACCAGCGGATGCGGCGGCTGGGACTGCTCGTACCAATCCTCGATCTCTCGCCGTGCGCGGGCGTCGGCGCGCGCCGCGGAACGCGCCAGGCCGAGCGCGACGAGCACGAAGAGCAGCTCGCAGGCGACGAGCCCCGCGATCACCAGCGGGAGGCTCATGACGGCGCCGAGGGGCGACCCGGCGCAGGGGTGGTCGCGATCGTGGATCCCATGAGAGGTGCCCCGCCGCGCACCGCGCGGGTCCGGCCCCGCGCACACGGTGAAAACCCTAGCGCGCCGGGTGAGGTATGTCACCCCACTCTGCCTCAGTGGGCAACGCCGAGGTTCGCGGCGTAGGTGGCGCTGCCGCGCATGTCGCCGCCGAACGGGCTGCCGAGCGCGACCCCGACGCCGACGTCGCGGTAGTTGCGCCCCAGCAGCACGCGCCGGTGCGGCGGGCTGTGCAGCCACGAGCGCACGGCCGCGTGCGGCGTCGCGTACCGGCCCTGCCCCCACGCCAGCACCTCGCCGGCCGACCGGCCGCGATAGCCGGCCGCCTGCAAGCGTTCTTGCAGCGTCGCACCGCCGGGGCCGACGTGCGAGAAGAAGCCTCGCGAGACCATCGCGTGGGCGAACCGGCCCGCCGTCCGCGTGAGCCGGGCGTCCACGGAGACGGGCGGCAGCCCTCGGCGGCCGCGCACACGGTTGATCTCGCAGACGACGGCGCGCTGGCGGGCGGTGCCGGACAGCGAGCCCGGGGCTGCGGCGGCGCCGGCGCAGCGGGCGGTCGAGGCGGGTGCGGGCGCGCTCCCGAGGGCGAGCAGGATCGTGATGGCGACCGGGCACGCGACAGCGCGCCGGCGGATGGCAAGCGTGGACATGGGTGCTCCCTTCGCGCCCATGCCTTCGTCCGAGCCGGGCACCGGAGGCCGGCCGCTCGACGGCCGGCTATGAGGCGGTTCCCCCACCGCCGCGCCGGGCACCTCGCCCGGCGTGGCGCCAATCTAGCCCAAGGGGGAGGTTCTTACCTTCCCCTATCCGGGGTAACTTCGCCGACCGGCAGCCGGTCAGCCGCCGAGCCGACCGAAGTCGGCGGCGTAGGTGGCGCCGCGGCCGCCGAAGGGAACGCCGCGGGCCACTCCGACGCCGATCTCGAGGAACGCCCCGAGCACGATCCGCCGGTGCGGCGCGCTGCGCATCCACGCGGCCACCGTCGCCGAGGGCGTGGACAGCTCCCGGCGCCCCCAGGCGAGACCCTCGCCGACGTGCCACGCGGCGCGGCCGGTGATGTAGCCGGACGCGCGCAGCCGGTCGGGCAGGCGCTTGCCCTCCGGGGTCACGTGCGAGAAGTAGCGGCGGCTCACCATGTCGCGCACGTGCGCGACGGCCGCGCGGCGGAGCCGACGGTCCACGGCCAGCGCACCCAGTCCCCGTTCGGCCCGCACGTGGTTGATCTCGCAGACCACGGCCTCGTCGTCAGCGAGGTCGCGGCATTCGACCGACTGCGCCCCAGCGGGCGCCGAGCATGCGAGCGCCGCCAGCGTGATCGCTGCCGACGCGCGCAGCACAGAGGTTCGAGCGGACACGGGAAGCCTCCTTCAGCCTCCCGGAGTGTGTCACAAAACCCACCCTTCTGGGGGATGTTTCTCCCACAGAAAGTGGAGCGGCGGGTCTACGTCTCGCTGCGGCCGCGCGAGATCGCGATCTCGCCCGTGCGCGCCATCTCGACCAGGCCGAACGGGCGCACCATGCGCTCGAACGCCTCGATCTTCTCCCACGTGCCCGTGATCTCGACGATCACGGAGCGGCGCGTGACGTCGATGATCTTGCCGCGGAAGATCTCCACGACCTGCATGACCTCGCCTCGGCTCGCGCCGTCGGCGGAGATCTTGAACAGCGCGAGCTCGCGCGCGACGGTCTCCGCCGGCTCGAGGTCGCGGATCTTGATCACGTTGACGAGCTTGTGCAGCTGCTTGGTGACCTGGTCGATCGGGTGCATCGCCCCGTCGAGCGTGAGCGTGATGCGCGAGAGCGTCTCGTCGTCGGTCGGGCCGACGGCGAGCGTGTCGATGTTGAAGCCGCGGCGGGCGAACAGCCCGGAGATCCTGGTCAGGACGCCCGGCTTGTTCTCCACCAGGATCGAGAGGATGTGCTTGCGGCCGGTCCGCACTCCGGCGGAGGCCTCGAGCTCCTCGAGGGTGAGCGGCTCCTTGGTCCCTGGCTCGCCCATGCGTCAGCCCACCATCTCGCGGGCGGCGGCGCCGGCCGGGATCATCGGGTAGGTGTTCTCCTCGCGCGTCACGCGGACGTCCACGACCACCGGGCCCTCGGTCTCGAGCGCGGTCTTGACGTCCGCGACGAGCGTCGTCTTGTCCGTCAGGCGCATGCCCGTGGCCCCGTAGGCCTCGGCGAGCTTGACGAAGTCGGGGAACTGGCCCATGTCGACCTGCGAGTAGCGCTTGTCCCAGAACAGCTCCTGCCACTGGCGGACCATGCCCAGGTAGCCGTTGTTGGCGATGAACACCTTGACCGGGATCCGGTGCTGGGCGCAGGTGGCCAGCTCCTGGGTGTTCATCTGGATCGAGCCGTCGCCGGTGATGACGATCGTCGGGACGTCGGGCCGCGCGACGGCGGCGCCCATCCCGGCCGGCAGGCCGAAGCCCATCGTGCCGAGGCCGCCCGAGTTGATCCAGCGGCGCGGCTTGGCGAAGTGGAAGTACTGCGCCGTCCACATCTGATGCTGGCCGACGTCGGAGGCGACGATCGCCTCCCCGCCCGTGGCCTCGTAGAGCGCCTCGATCAGGTACTGCGGCTTGATCTCGGTGTCGACGGAGTCGTCGTAGCGCAGCGGGTGCTGGGCGCGCCAGCCCTCGATGCGCTCCCACCACCCGGCCAGCCGGGCGGCGTCCGCACCGGTGGCGCGGTACTCGGTGACGAGCCGCTGGAGGATGTTCTTGGCGTCGCCCACGATCGGGATGTGCGCGGGGACGTTCTTGGAGATCTCCGCCGGGTCGATGTCGATGTGGATGAACTTCGCCCGCGGGGCGAACTCCGACAGCTTGCCCGTGATCCGGTCGTCGAAGCGGGCGCCGACCGCGACGATCAGGTCCGCCTCGTCCATCGCGTAGTTGGCCGAGCGGGTGCCGTGCATCCCGAGCATGCCGAGCCACTGGGTGTGCGGGGCCGGGAAGGCGCCGAGGCCCATCAGCGTGCAGGTGACCGGGAAGCGGTCGGCGGTCGCGAGCTCGGTCAGCGCCGCCGAGGCGCCCGCGCTGATCACGCCTCCGCCCGCGTAGATCACGGGCCGGCGGGCGTTGGCCAGCGCCTTGGCAGCGAGGCGGATCTGCTTCGAGTTGCCCTCGGTGGTCGGCTGGTAGCCGGGCAGGCGCACGTCGCCGACCGGCTCGTAGTCGATCTCCGCGCGCGTGAGGTCGACGGGCATGTCGATCAGCACGGGGCCCGGGCGGCCGGTGCGGGCGATGTGGAACGCCTCGTGCACGACGCGCGGGATCTCCGTCGGGTGCTGGATCATGAAGGAGTGCTTGACGATCGGCATGGTGATGCCGAACGTGTCCGCCTCCTGGAAGCCGTCCGTGCCGAGCAGGTCGGTCCGCACCTGGCCCGTGAAGGCCACGAGCGGGACGGAGTCCATCATCGCGTCGGTGAGCGGCGTGACGATGTTGGTGGCCCCGGGACCCGAGGTCGCGAACACGACGCCGACCTTGCCGGACGCCTTGGCATAGCCCTCGGCGGCGTGGCCGCCGCCGGCCTCGTGACGGACGAGGATGTGGCGGATGCCCGCGTCGACGAAGGCGTCGTAGGTGGGGAGGTTCGCGCCGCCGGGGTACCCGAATACGACGTCGACACCCTCCGCCTTCAGGCATTCCATGACCGCGTCGACTGCTCGCATCATCAGCGCTCCCTCCTTTCCGGGGACGTGAGGAAAGCCCGCGGGCTGCGGACCTGCGGCCAGTCTAACGGCGCAATGCGGCCGATTCGGGCTCGATCGCGACCTCGGGGAAGTCGAGATCGGTCCCGCAGCGGTTGCAGACCGCGTCGTGAAGCTTGAGGACCTTGCCGCAGGTGGGGCACTGGCGCCGCAGCTCGTCGCGGTCGTTGCGATAGAGCAGCGCCGCCAGCAGCCCGGCGATCGGGACGAGCGCCGAGATCAGGAACCAGAGCACGAACGAGGAGCCCTTGATCTTGCCGATGATCCCCCCGGACAGGCCGAAGAAGAAGCAGAGGACCAGGTAGGCCACGGGCTCGGGATGGGGTCGGCGGTCAGGCGCGCCTGAGCGCCCACACCGCCGCGACCACGAGCGCGGCGACGACGGCGGCCCAGAAGATCGCCATGACGATCCCGGCCACGATGCCGAAGACGATCTTCAGCGCGATGACCGCGACGGCCAGCAGAACGACCCATGCGACGACCCGGCGGGCCAGCGTCCCGAAGGCGGAGGCGGAAGGCTCGGAGTGCTCCATGACCGAGATGCTATCCGGCGCCCTCAACGGCGCCTAACGCGCGCGACGGATGGCCCGCCGCCCCGGAGGAGGAGGGCGGAGCGGCGGGCCGCTGGTTGTCGATCGATGGGAGTCAGTCGTAGGTGCGCTTCAGATGGGCGAAGCGCTGCTCGCCGGTGGTCTCGCGCGGCTCGAGGCGCAGGCGCGCGAGCCGGTAGCGGCGGACGAGCTCGTCGCCCCGGCCCGAGGCCGGGACGAGCACGAGGCGGCGTGCCGCGGGCGGGTCGCCGGTCGTGTGGCTGGGACGAACCTGGTTGGCGGGGATCGGTGCGGTGGTCATGGGAAGGATGATCGGGCCGCGGGCGCCCGCCTTCGATGGCCCGATGTCCAAGAAAC
>DATFQI010000004.1:0-5346 GCA_035264365.1 Solirubrobacteraceae bacterium | reverse complement strand
CGTCGCCGTACTTCTCGCCGAACAGCGCCATCGCGCCGAGCGCCTTCGCCTCGTCGAGCGTCGTCGTGAGCGCGCGCACGGGATCGTTGGCGAGGACCTGCGCGTTGACGCGATCCTCGACCCACGCGCGGTCCTCGTCGGACAGCGGGGCGCCGTGTGTGAAGTCGAAGCGGAGCTTGTCCGGGCCCACGTAGGAGCCCGCCTGGCGCACGTGGCCGCCGAGGCGCTCGCGCAGCGCCGCGTGCAGCAGGTGCGTCGCCGTGTGGTTGGCCTGGGTCGCGCGCCGGGCCGCGGCATCGACGCTCGCCACCACGCGCTCGCCCTCGTGCAGCTCGCCCTCCAGCGGCTCCAGCAGCAGCGCCTGGTCGTCGCCGAGCCGGATCACGTCGAGCACGCGCGCCGAGCAGCCGCCGTCCTCGCAGCGGACCTCCCCGGCATCGGCGACCTGGCCGCCGCCGGTCG
The DNA here is from genome assembly GCA_035264365.1 of Solirubrobacteraceae bacterium. GTDB lineage: Bacteria > Actinomycetota > Thermoleophilia > Solirubrobacterales > Solirubrobacteraceae > DATFQI01. Next base: position 4,884 of record DATFQI010000004.1, on the reverse strand, counting down.
CGTAGAAGGGGGACTCGACGAGCTTGGCCAGCAGGTGGCCGTTCTGCCGCGTGATCGCGCCGACCGCCGTCGCCTGCTCAGTCGTCTCGTAGCCCGTGAACTCCGTGTCGAAGCCGGCCGCCGCCGCGAATGACTCGATCGCCTCGCGGCCGCCGTCGCCCGTCACCCGGCCACCGGCCGAGCGCGCGCGCTGGCGCGCCGCGTCCATCTCGCGCTCGAAGCCCGCCTCGTCGACGCCCATGTCCTGCTCGGCCGCCAGCTCCGCGGTCAGCTCGAACGGGAAGCCGTAGGTGTCGTGCAGCTGGAACGCCTCCTCGGCGCCGATGCCCTCCAGTCCGCTCTCCTTCGCGCGCGCGATGTGCTCGTTGAGCAGCCGCGTGCCCTGCTCGATCGTCTGCGAGAACTTCTCCTCCTCGCGGCCGAGCCACATCTCGATCGTCTCCGCCTGCTGCGCGAGCTCGGGGTACGCGGAGCCCATCAGCTCGCGCACGCGCGCGGCGAACGGCGTGAGGATCTGCCCCTCGATGCCGAGCCGCCGGCCCTGCACGATCGCGCGGCGCATGATCCGCCGCAGCGGGTAGCCGCGACCCTCGTTGGAGGGAACGACGCCGTCGGCGAGCAGGAAGCTCATGCCGCGCGTGTGGTCGGCGAGGATCCGCAGCGCGCGGTCGGTCGGGAAGTCCGTGCCGTAGGAGCGGCCGCTCAGCTCCTCCCCCAGCTCGACCAGCGGCTTGAAGTTGTCGGTCTCGAACACGCTCGGCACGCCCTGCAGCAGCGACGCCAGCCGCTCCAGGCCGAGGCCGGTGTCGATGTTCTTGGCCGGGAGCGGCGTGAGCGTGTTGCGCGGCTCCTGGTCGTACTGCATGAACACGAGGTTCCAGTACTCCATGAAGCGCTCGTTGTCGCCGCCCGGCAGGTCGTCCGCCTTGCCGAAGTCCAGCCCGCGGTCGAGGTAGAGCTCCGAGCAGGGGCCGCAGAGGCCGGTCGGGCCGGACTCCCAGAAGTTCTCCTTGCGGTTGCACGGCACGATCCGCTCGCGCGGCACGCCGATCTCCAGCCAGGCCTCGACCGCCTCCTCGTCGAGCCCGATGCCCAGCTGCGGGTCGCCCTCGAAGACCGTGACCCAGATGTCCTCGGGGTTGAGGCCGAAGCCCTCGATCGACAGGTCCCAGGCGAAGCGGACCGCCTCGGGCTTGAAGTAGTCGCCGATCGAGAAGTTGCCCATCATCTCGAAGAACGTGAGGTGCCTCGAGGTCGAGCCGACCTCCTCGATGTCCGGCGTGCGGAACACCTTCTGGGCGTCCGTGAGGCGGTGGTGCGGCGGCTTCTCGCGCCCGCTCAGATAGGGCTTGAGCGGCTGCATGCCGGCGATGATCAGCAGCGTCGAGGTGTCGCTCGCCGGCGGGATCAGCGGGAACGACGGGAGGCGCTTGTGGTCGCGCTCCTCGAAGAAGGACAGGTATCGCTCGCGGATCTCGTCGGTGCTCATCGCCATGGCACCGTCCAGCCTACTTCGCGGCGATCGTCCCCCACCCGACGACCACGTCGCCGCGCAGCAGGCACGCCGTCTGCCCGGGAGCGGCGCCGTCGACCGGCTCGAGCAGCTCGAGCTCGACGCGCCCGCGGCCGCGCTCGGCGGCCACGCGGCACGGCAGCGCGCGCGAGCGGTAGCGGAGCTTGACGCGGTCGACCTGCTCGGCCGGCCGGTGCAACCGGGCGCCGCGCAGTGCGACGCTCGTGGTGGCCAGCGCCTCGCGCGGGCCGGCGACGACGCGGTTCGAACCCATCTCGGTCTCGAGCACGTACAGCGGCTCGGGCGCCGCCACCCCGAGCCCCTTGCGCTGGCCGACCGTGAAGTGGTGCGCACCGCGGTGGCGGGCGAGCACCGTGCCGTCGCGGTCGACGATGTCGCCGGGGCGGTCGTCGAGCCCGGCGTGGCGGGCCAGGAAGGCCGACTTGCCGGTGCCCGCGAGGAAGCAGAGGTCCTGCGACTCGGCCTTGGAGGCGACCGGCAGCCCGGCCTCTGCGGCCAGCTCGCGCACGTGAGGCTTGGTCAGCTCGCCGAGCGGGAAGCGCAGCCGCGCCAGCGTCGCGGGCGCCACGGCGGAGAGCATGTAGGTCTGGTCCTTCGCGGGATCGGCGGCGGCCCGCAGCAGCCCCTCCTCGGTCACGCGCGCGTAATGGCCGGTGGCGAGCACCGCGGCGCCGAGGCGGTCGGCGAAGGCGACCATCGCGTCGAGGCGCACGTGCCCGTTGCAGCCGACGCACGGGTTCGGCGTCACGCCGGCCGCATAGCCCTCCAGGAACGGGTCGACGACGCCGGCCCGGAACGGCTCGCGCAGGTCCAGCGTGAAGTGCGGCATCCCCATCGAGTGCGCGACGGAGCGCGCCACCCGGACGGCGTGCGCGGAGCAGCAGGAGGCCTCCGCGTCGTTGAACGGGTCGGCCCACAGCTCGAGCGTGACCGCCACGGCGCCCTCCCCCGCCAGCAGCGCGGCCACGGCGGAGTCGACGCCGCCGCTCATCGCCACCAGCGTGCGGCCGGGCTCCGGCGCGAGCTGCGCCTGCGCGTGCACGGCGCGGCCGAGCGCGCCGTGCAGCGCGTCGGCCACTAAGTCGGCGGCGTGGAACTTGCCCGGCGACAGGCCGCCGAGCTCCTCGGAGATCCCATGCGCGCCCACGCGCGCGGCGACGAGCAGCGGCTCGCCCTCGACGAGCGTGACGGCGGCCGAGGCCGCGGCGGTGAGCGCGCCACAGCCCGAGGCCTCGAAGCCCGCGAGGGCGACGGTGTCGCCCTCGACGCGCAGCGTGATCCGGATCAGGTCGCCGCAGGCGGCCCCGCCGGCCGCCCCGACGTACCCGTCGGCGACGGGCACGCCGCGCCCCGCCGGCGCGCTGAGGTGCTCGGCGAAGCGCTCGCGGTCCACACCGCCGAGTCTAGGCGGCGCGGCCCGCGGCGATGGCTACTTCAGGTGGGCGGTGTCGCAGCTGGTGGCGCCGGCGTTCGCGAACTTGCGGTTGAGCCCCTTGTCGGAGGCCAGCAGCGCGGCCGAGCTGGACTGGACCTTGGCGAGGTTGCCGGAGCGCAGGGCCGCGCCGTAGCGCTCGGCCTTGGTCAGCACGTCTGACGCCTGCCGGGCGAGCGGGCGGTACTTGCTCTTGCCCTTCAGCGAGACGAACGCGGCGCTGTAGGAGGCCATCAGGCGCTCGTACTGGCGCAGGGCGGGCTTGATGCCCGCACGCGTCGTCGGCGCGTTGAGGCGGTTGGCGCGCAGGAACAGGTTGCCGCACGTGCGGTTGAGCTGGCGCACGTACGGATCCGTGATCCGCACCTCGGTGCTGTTGCGGCGGGCGTCGGCGATCGCCTGGTTGATCGCGTTGACCTCGACGAAGCCGTTGAGCACGCTCGCCTTGCGGTTGCGGTCCACGACCACGACCGCCGGGGACTGCGTGACGCCGGCGTCGCCGACGACGGCGTTGAGCTTGCTGAGCCCGCCGAGCGACGTGTGGGAGACGACGACCGCGCCCTTGTAGCGGTTGGCCTTCTCGAGCTCGCGCCGGACGCGGCGGTCGTCGGTGGCCATCCGGGCCCAGCGCGACTCCCTCGTGTCGAACACGCCGACGACGAACACCTTGCGCTCGTCGAGCGCGGTCACGATCTTCTTCGGCAGGCCCTTGGTCTCGTCCGCGGTGAGCGGCTCCAGCGGGAGCTCGCGGCCGGTCACGAACTGGGAGGCGGCGCTGTCCTTGGCGCCGGCCTTGCCGGTCTTGGACGCGGACGCGCCCTCCTCGCCCGTCGCCTTCTGCACCTTGTCGTTGGCCTCGTCTGACGTCTTGGAGGCTTCCTTCGCCTTGTCGACGGCGTTGGAGAGACCGGTCACGCCGGGCGCCGTCGCGGGAGCCGGGGTCGGGGCGGGGACTTCCTCGGTCTTGGGACGCAGGAAGAGCATCCACGCGGCGATCAGGCCGATCACGGCGACGAGGACGATGCGGATGGGCGGGGAGATCTGGCTCACAGTCCCGCATATCGGCAGCCACCCCTCCGATCCTTAGCCGGATGGGGTGGCGACCTGAGGTTTTCCTTACTCGGGCGGCGGGACCGTGAGCTTCACGCCCAGCTCCGCGAGCTGGGCGGTGTCGACGGCCGCTGGGGCGCCCGTCAGCGGGTCCGAGCCGCTCGCGGTCTTCGGGAACGCGATCACGTCGCGGATCGAGTCGCGCCCGGCGAGGATCGCCACGATCCGGTCGATCCCGAACGCGATGCCGCCGTGCGGCGGCGCGCCGTACTTGAGCGCGTCGAGCAGGAAGCCGAAGCGCCGCTGCGCCTCCTCCGGGCCGATGCCGAGCGCGTCGAAGACCTGCTGCTGGACCTCGGGCGTGTTGATACGGATCGAGCCGCCGCCGATCTCGACGCCGTCGAGGACCATGTCGTAGCCGCGCGAGCTCAACGAGCCCGGGTCGTCGAACGAGCCCAGCGGCGCCGTGAACGGATGGTGCAGCGCCGTGTAGCGGCCCTCGTGCTCGTCGTACTCGAACATCGGGAAGTCGACGATCCAGAGCGCGCTGTGGCGCCCCTCGGGGACGAGCGCGAAGCGGCGCGCGAGCTCCAGCCGCAGCTCGCCGAGCGCCTGGCAGGCGACGTCCTCCTTGTCGGCCACGATCAGCACCAGGTCGCCGGGCTTGCCCGAGAGCGCCTGCGTGACCGCGCCGAGCTCGGCCTCGGAGAGGAACTTGGCAATCGGGGAGCGCCAGGTGCCGTCCTCCTGCACGAACGCCCACACGAGGCCGCCCGCGCCGAAGCGCCGGACGAGCTCGGTGAGCGCGTCGAGGTCCTTGCGCGGCAGCTCGCGGGCGCCGGCGTTGATCCCGCGCACGACGCCGCCG
>DATFQI010000003.1:0-3161 GCA_035264365.1 Solirubrobacteraceae bacterium | reverse complement strand
CCGCGCCGCGCCACCGCGCGCGGCGCTGTTTCGCCGCCGTGCGTGCGGGATAGTTCCTGGCCATGCGCGCCATCGCCGTCAACGAGTGGGGCGGGCGTGACCGCCTCGAGCTGCTCGACGTCGAGCCGCCGCCGGTGGCGCCTGACGGAGTGCTCGTCCGCGTCCGCGCGGCCGGCCTGAACCCCGTCGACTACAAGGTCCGCGAGGGCTACCTCGCCGACAGGTTCCCGTACCACTTCCCCGTCGTGCTCGGCTGGGACGTCGCCGGCACGGTCGAGGTCGTCGGGCCCGCGGTCACCTGGTTCAAGCCGGGCGACGCGGTCTACGGCTACAACCGCCGCCACGACCTCGGCTTCGGCACCTACGCGGAGCTGACCACCGGCCCGGAGGGCTACTTCGCGCACATGCCGCGCGAGCTGTCCTTCGAGGAGGCCGCCGCCCTGCCGCTCGCGGGGCTGACCGCCCACCAGGCGATAGAGCGCTCCGGCCTGCGCGGGGGCGAGACGTTCTTCGTGCCCGGCGGGTCCGGCGGCGTCGGCCACCTGGCGATCCAGATCGCCGCCGAGCGCGGCGCGCGCGTGATCTCCTCCGCGGGCCCGGGCAACCAGGACTTCCTGCGCGAGCTCGGCGCCGAGCCGATCGACTACACGCGCGAGGACGTCCCCGCGCGCGTGCACGAGCTCTCGCCCGGCGACGGCGCCGACGCCGCGCTCGACATCTGGGGCGGCGACGGCCGCCCCGACGTGCTGCAGACGCTGCGCCGCGGCGGCCGCATGGTCTCGCTCGCGACGCCCGCGCCGGAGCCCTGCGAGGGCTACGAGGTCCACTACATCTTCGTGCGCCCGAGCGGCTACGACCTCGGCGAGCACATCACGCCGCTCGTGCAGCAGGGCACGCTGAAGCCGCACGTCGAGGAGGTCTATCCGCTCGAGCACGCGGCCGAGGCGCACGAGCGCCTCGAGGCCGGCCACGTGCGCGGCAAGCTCGTGCTCAGCGTCGGCGGCTAGAGCTCGCGGCGCGCGACCCGGAGGCCCCGGGCTCGTCGTCGTCGGGCGGCGGCGGGACCTCGGTCTCGGCGGCGCGCCGCTCGCGCCGCCGCTCACGCCGGGCGTCGCTCTCCCCGCGCGCGGCGCTCACGCGCGAGCGCAGGAGCAGCAGCCCGCCCAGGAGCAGCACCGCCGCGCACGTGGTCGAGAGCCAGAAGCCGGGACCGGGGCTGGCCTCGGCGAGGTCGTACGTGCGCCCGATCAGGCCGGTGTCGTCGAGCGAGGACACGTCGAAGGCCGCGATGATCGCCAGCGCCAGGCCCCCGAGCACCGCGACGGCGGCGGAGGCCGGCCGCGAGCGCCCGATCACGGCGCCGAAGGCCATCGGCAGCGACGCGAGCCCGAGCAGCCCGAGCGCGTACCCGTGGTGCGATCCGCCCTTGGTGATGCCGCCCTCCGGCACGACCGTGACCGCGACGATCTCCCGATAGGTCAGGAACTCCGACAGGATCAGCCCCGCACCCGCGAGCCACAGCAGCACGAGCGGGCCATAGCGCACGAGCGGCGGGCGAAGGCGCGCGGCCAGCGGGCGCAGGCGCGTGCCCACGGCCTTGGCGGCCGCGGCGGGGCGTTCCAGGAAGGTGGGCCGAGCCATCGGCGGGAGCATATGGGCGGCGCCCCCTGAGGGCGCCGGGACGGCCGGAATCCCTTTGCTATCTTGGATGGCCGCTGTCTGCTGCTGGCGCCGCAGGCCCGGACCTTCACATGGAGACCCGCGAGACATAGCCCTCGAGCCATCGGGCCTCTCCACGTGCATGACCTGGGCCCGGTGAGGGCCCGTTTTTTTGCCCGCTGCGCAAAGTGGGCACACGCACGAAGAAGCTGACGAGAGAGACTTCCATGCCGCGCAAATTCACCCTCGAGAAGACCCGCAACATCGGGATCATGGCCCACATCGACGCGGGCAAGACGACGACGACCGAGCGGATCCTCTACTACACCGGCCGCTCCCACAAGATGGGTGAGGTCCACGAGGGCGCGGCCACGATGGACTGGATGGCGCAGGAGCAGGAGCGCGGCATCACGATCACGTCCGCCGCGACCACCTGCGAGTGGGCGGACCATCGGATCAACATCATCGACACGCCGGGCCACGTCGACTTCACGGTCGAGGTCGAGCGCTCGCTGCGCGTCCTCGACGGCGCGGTCGCCCTGTTCGACTCCGTCGCCGGCGTCGAGCCCCAGTCGGAGACCGTCTGGCGCCAGGCCGACAAGTACAAGGTCCCGCGCATCGCCTACATCAACAAGATGGATCGCATCGGCGCGGACTTCGATCGCGGCGTGCAGACCATGGTCGACCGCCTGGGCGCGCACCCCGTGCCGCTGCAGCTGCCGATCGGCGCCGAGTCCGAGTTCGAGGGCATCGTCGACCTGATCAACATGAAGGAGATCGTCTACTTGGACGATCTCGGCAAGGACGTCGTGGTCCAGGACATCCGCGAGAGCCTGCTCGCAGACGCGGAGGCCGCGCGCGAGCACCTGCTCGAGGAGATCTCCCATTACGACGACGAGCTCGTCGAGATGATCCTCGAGGAGCAGGAGATCCCGAAGGAGCGCCTGGTCAAGGCGATCCGCGCGGCGACCCTGTCCTCGCAGCTCACGCCCGTCCTGTGCGGCTCGAGCTTCAAGAACAAGGGCGTGCAGCCGCTGCTGGACGCCGTCATCGACTTCCTGCCGAGCCCGCTGGACGTGCCGCCCGTGCACGGCCTCGAGCCCGTCAAGGGCCAGGACGACCGCGAGGCCGTCCGCAACGCGTCCGACGACGAGCCGTTCGCGGCGCTCGCGTTCAAGATCATGGCCGACCCCTACGTCGGCAAGCTCGCCTACTTCCGGGTCTACTCGGGCAAGCTCGAGGCCGGCTCGCGCGTGCTCAACGTCACCACGGGCCGCACCGAGCGCATCGGGCGGATCCTGATGATGCACGCCAACGACCGCGAGGACGTCCAGGAGGTCTACGCGGGCGACATCGCGGCTGCGGTCGGCATCAAGCAGGTCGTCACCGGCGACACGCTGGCGGCGCCCGACAAGCCGATCAAGCTCGAGGCGATCGAGTTCGACGACCCGGTCATCTCCGTGGCGATCGAGCCCAAGACGAAGTCCGACCAGGAGAAGATG
>DATFQI010000002.1:0-22706 GCA_035264365.1 Solirubrobacteraceae bacterium | reverse complement strand
ACGACGTCGTGCACCAGGTCGAGGTGCGCGGGACGGTCAACGCCGAGACGACCCCGGAGCTTGCCCGGAGGATCGACGGCGCGCTCGCCGCGGGCGTGCGCTGGCTGATCGCCGACCTCTCCGGCGCCACCGAGGTCTCCGACGAGGCGCTGGCCGCGCTCGTGAATGCCGCGCGCGAGCTGCGCGCGCGCCGCGGGGAGATGATCGTCGCGGGTTCTCCGGCCGACGTCGCCGCGCGCCTGGGTGCGTGGGAGGTCGCTCACCGCCCGGCGCTGGCGGCCAACGTCGATCAGGCCGTGATGATCCTCAAGATGCTGCGGCCCAAGACCGCCGTGCAGCGCCCGTCGCAGCGGGCCAAGCAGCGCATCACCTCGCTCACGCTGCCGCGCGTCGAGCCGCCCGGCAACCCCGCCTGATCTCAGGCACCGCCGCTACCCTCGCTTGCCGTGTTCGTCGTTGCGTCGCTGACCGACCCGATCGTGCAGTTCGCCGTCGACGTGGTCGACGAGATGGGGTTGCCCGGGATCTTCCTGCTGATGGTCGCGGAGAGCGCGTGCATCCCGATCCCGTCCGAGACGACGTTGCTGTTCGCGGGGTTCAACGTCTCCGAGGGCCACTACTCGCTGTTCGCCGTCGTCGCCACGGGCACGATCGCGAACCTCGTGGGCTCCTGGATCGCCTACGCGGTCGGCTACTTCGGCCGCATCGACGTCCTCGAGAAGCACGGCGCGAAGCTGCACATCAAGCCCTCGCACCTGGAGTGGGCGGACCGCTGGTTCGAGCGCTACGGCGACGCGACGGTCTTCTTCGCGCGCATGCTGCCGATCATCCGCACGTTCATCTCGCTGCCGGCGGGCGTCGCGCGGATGCCGTTCTGGCGCTTCACGCTGCTGACGACGCTCGGCTGCATCCCGTGGATCTTCATGCTGACGTTCATCGGCATGCAGGTCGGCGCGCGCTGGGAGTCCTGGAAGGACAGCCTGCACTACGTCGACTACGCGGTGCTCGCGATGATCCTGCTGGGCGTCGCGTACCTGATCGTCCGGCGGCGCCGCCGCAGCCGTGCGGCGGCCGGCTGAGCCCGGGCCGCGCCCCGCCGACACCGTCGCGCTCGGGCTCCTGCAGGGGCCGGCGGAGCTGCTGCCGGTCTCCTCGACCGCGCACGTCGAGCTGATCGGCTCGCGCCTGGCCGGCTACGCGCGGCTGGGCGCGCCCGCGCGCAAGGAGCTGGCCGTGGCGCTGCACGCCGGCAGTGCGGCGGCGCTCGCGGCGGGCGGGCCGCCGGGGTGGGAGCGGCTCGGGCTGCTCGCCGTCGCGACGGCGCCGGCCGCGTTGGCGGGCTTCGCGTTGGAGGGGCCGATCGAGCGGCGGCTGTCGGCCCCGGGCGCGATGGCGGCGGGCTGGTGGCCGGCTCGGTCGCGCTGGTCGCCGCCGACCGGGCGCCGCAGCGGCGCGCCGCCGGCGACGCCGGGCTCGCCGACGCGCTCTGGCTCGGCCTCGCCCAGGCCGCCGCGCTGGCGCCGGGGGTGTCGCGCAGCGGCGCCGTGCGCTCGGCCGCGCGGGCGCGCGGGTTCACGCGAGCGGCGGCGGCCGAGCTGGCTCTCGAGATGGCGCTGCCGGTGCTGGCGGGCGCGACGGCGTTGAAAGGCGCGCGGCTCGCGGCCCGGCGGCCCGGGACGCGCGAGCTCGCGGCGCTCGGGGCGGGGGCCGTGGCGGCGGCTGTCTCCACGGCCGCCGTGCGGGCGCTGGTGCGGCGCGGCGAGCCGCCCGCGGCGGTGTGGGCGGCCTACCGCATCGCGCTCGCGGGCGTGCTGGTCGGCTCACGGCAGGCGGCGGCACGCGCCACCGACCGCGCCGTCCGCCACAATGGACGCCGATGACCGCCGCCTACGCCTCATCGGGCGTCGACACGGGCGCGGCCGACCGTGCTGTCGCCGCGCTGGTCGGCGTGCTGAAGACGATCGACATCGGGCGGGCGTCGCGCTCGGCGCTGGCGTCGGGCCACTACGCGGCCGTGCTCGAGGTCGCGCCGAACCTCGGGATCGCCGTCGGCACGGACGGGGTCGGCTCGAAGCTGATCGTCGCCGAGCAGACCGGCCGCTACGACACGGTCGGGATCGACTGCATCGCGATGAACGTGAACGACGTCGTCTGCGTCGGCGCGGAGCCGATCGCGGTGCTCGACTACCTGGCCGTCGAGCGTGCCGACGAGGCCGTGATGCGCGCGCTCGGCGCGGGCCTGAAGGCCGGCGCCGAGGCGGCGGGCGTGGAGATCCCGGGCGGCGAGGTCGCCGTTCTTCCCGAGCTGATCCGCGGGCACCCGTCGCCGAACGGCTTCGATCTCACGGCGGCCTGCTTCGGCACCGTCGCGCTGGACCGGATCGTCACCGGTGCCGCGTGCGCGCCCGGCGACGCGCTGATCGGGCTGCCCTCGTCGGGCCTGCACTCCAACGGCTACTCGCTCGCGCGCGGCTCGCTGCTGGGCGACGGCGGGCTCACGCTGGACGCCACGCCGCCCGCGCTCGGCGGCGCGTCGGTGGCCGACGCGCTGCTCGAGCCCACCGTCATCTACGTACGCGCGATCCTCGAGCTGCTGCGCTCCGGCGCCGACGTGCGCGGGCTGGCCCACATCACCGGCGGAGGGCTGCTGAACCTGCTGCGCCTGCACGCCGACGTCGGCTTCGAGATCTCCGACCCGCTCCCGGCGCCGCCGGTGTTCGGCCTCATTCGCGAGCTCGGTGGCGTCGCGGAGCCCGAGATGTGGGAGGTCTTCAACATGGGCTGCGGCTTCGCGGTCGTCGTGCCCGAGGCCGACGAGGCGGGCGCGGTCGAGCTGCTGGCCCGCCACCACCCGGGCGCGCGGCGGATCGGCACGATCACGGCCGAGCCCGACCGCATCACCGTCCCGCCGGCCGGGATCGCCGGCGGGCCCGACGGCCTAGGGGCGTAGGAGCCAACGGGCTCTCGATGCCGGCACCGGAGCCGCTGCTGGAGGCGCGCCTGTCGGGCATCGGGATCGTGCGGCCCTAGCCGTCCTCGGACTGGTCGTCGCCGCGCTTGTTCGGGTACTCGGCCTCGGGCTGGGGGCCATCGGCCTCCTCGGGCGCGCCGGCGGCGCCGGGGACCTTGTCGTCGGCCTTGCGCCGCTCCCACTCCTTGCCGGCGTCCTCGATCTCGCCGCCGAGCTTGTCGGACTGCTCCTGCATCTGGTCGAGCTCCCGCTCGAGCTCGTCGGCCTTGGCCTCGTGGTCCTGGCGGTCGTCGCTCATCGCCGGGGAACCTACCCGGCGAGCGATGCCTCAAGCGTCGTCCGCGACCTCGTCCTCGGCCTTCGCGCGCTCGGCGAGCTTTTGCTTGAGGTACTCGGCTTTGTCCGCGCGCCGCTCTGCGGTGTGCTGCTCGGGGCGATCGCCTGACGTCTCCTCGCGCTCGCGCTCCTCGCGCCCCCGCTGCAGCTGCTCGAGCCGCATCTCCTCGGTCTTGGGGTCGGGCATGACCCGAGGCTACCGTCAGTCGAGGCGCCCCCGCCGAGGAGCCAGGATCGACTCGGGATGCGAGTCGATCTGCGTATCCCGCCCCGAGGCGCCGATCCTCAGCTGGACTGCGCAGACGCGCGCGAAACGCGCTCGAAGCGCAGCTCGTTGATCACCGCGCCGGCGAGCACGATGAGGGCGATCACGTAGAACCAGACGAGCGCGATCAGCACGAACACGGCCGAGGTGCCGACCCTTAGCGTGGAGATGTTGTCAAGGTAGAGCGGGAAGGCAAGGTCGACGACGCCGATCGCTGCGGTCGCGCCGAGCGCACCGGGCCAGACGGCCGCCCAGGGCATGCGGGCCTTAGGGACGAGCCGGTAGATGGAGCACAGCGTCACGAACAGCACGCCGACGCCGATCGACAGGGTCATCGCGTACACGAGCCCCTTCACGTCCGAGAGCCCGAGTGGCAGGTCGCGCGCGCCCGAGACCAGCAGCGCCTGGACCGTCGGGACGATCACGGTGGCGGCCACGAACAGCAGCACGACAAGGAACATGCCGAGCGCGAAGACCTTCTGCTGCACCCAGGTGCGGCACTCGCAGTGGTAGATGCGGCAGAACGCAGTGTCGAGCGCGCCCCAGAACGAGGAGCCGAACCAGATCGACGCGACGAGCGCCGCGATCCCGACCGTCGGCGAGGTCTCCTGCAGCCGGCGGATGCCCTCCGAGAGCGTCGAGTCGGCCGCGGTCGGGAAGATCCGCTGCAGGTCGGCGAGCAGCGACGCCTGCAGCTCCTGCGAGCGCAGCACCCGGCCAGCGATGAACAGCACCACGAGCGCAAACGGGAAGATCGACAGCAGCAGGTTGTAGGCGACCATGCCCGACAGGCCGGTCACGTTCTCCTCGTAGGCCTTGCGCCAGAACGCGGCCACCGCGTCGCGGGCACGGAACGCGATCCCGCGCACGCTCGTCGCGGGCGACGCTGCCCGCGCGGCGGCGGCTTCCTCGGGCGAGGGCACCCGCCCACTATGCCCCAGCGGGCCGTCGGCTAGACCGACGGCTGCGCCGCCGGGGCCTCAGGCCGCCTCCGGGACGGCCGCCGGGGTGGCGGCGGGACCATCCGGGCCGCGGAACCGCGCGTGCTTCCCGTGATCCTTGCGATGGTGCTTCGTGTGGCGGCGCGGCGCGCTCACGGTTCCGGCGGAGCGGACGGGGCCGCTGCGGGGACGGCGGGCTGGGCTGCGGCAGGCACCGCGCGGACCGCGGCGCGCGCCGAGGCGGCGACGGCGCCGGTCGGCGAGGGCTCCGCGACCGGCGAAGCGACAAGCCGGGCGAGGGGTGCCACCGTCACGGCGTCCGGTGCCGGCGCGGCGCACGGCGGGGTCGTCACGGTGAGCAAGAAAGGAACCTGCTCCGGCGCGTCTGCCCGGGGCGCGGAGGCGCCTGCGGCTGGAGCCTCGGACGCGGCGGTGGGCGCGGGCGCCTCGGCGGCGACGCGCTCCTGCTGCTGCGCAACCTGCTCGCGTGGCTGGCTCGAGGCCGGTGCGGCGGGGCGCGAGGAGGCGGCGTACGCGCCAGGGAGCAGCGCGGCGGTCGCGGCCGGGCTACTGTCCACAACGACGGGACGCTCCGGTGCGGACGGGCGGACGGGGGTGGCGGTGCGATCGGCGGTCATCAAACGATCCCTTGACGGAGGGTGAGGCGGCCAGGACTGCGGCCGGCGGAGCCGGCGGCGCGGCACTCGGCGGCGTTGGCATGGACGCGGCGGACGTACTCCTCCGTCTTCGGCATACGGCGGCACGCCCTGAAGCGCTCGGCGGCGCGGCGATCGTGGCGTCGGTCAGCGCGTCGGAGCCTCCGACCCCGACGTCTGGGTGACGGTCCGCACCGGTTCGGCCCCTTCGGACTTCAGTGCGAACCTCCGCGCGCCGATCCTGGTTGCAGACGGCCGCGGCCATCAGGTGATCAACGAGGCGAGCGACGCCCCCGTGCGCGCCCCGCTGTTCGCCGGTGACGTGGTCGAGGCGGCGGCTTAGCCCCCGCACCCCCGTACAACCTGTTCACGGCACTTTTCCAAGGAGGAAGCACAGTGCTCATCATCACCCGCCGCGCGGGCGAGCGCATCATGGTCGGCGACGACATCGTCGTCGAGATCATGGAGGTCGTCGGCAACTCCGTCCGCGTCGGCATCAGCGCCCCGCGCTCCGTTCCGGTCTACCGCGAGGAGATCTACGCGGCCGTGCGCGACGAGAACCGCGCCGCCGCGGACTCGGCGTCGGCCGAGCTCCCCAAGCCCGCCGAGCAGACCTCCTGACGAGCGTGTGCCGGCCGCCTTGCGCCGGGTACGGTTCTCGCTAGGACTCTTCGAGCGAATCCGAGGGAGCACGATCCAATGGCTAGGCGAGGCAAGTTCGGGAAGGCGGCGCTGCTGATGGGCGCGGCCGCCGTGGCGGCCGGCGTGCTGCTCAAGCGCGACAAGGTCACCGCCCTGCTGGGCCAGGGCCAGGGCCAGGGCCAGCAGGCCGCGCCGGAGCCGGCGTGGACCCCGGCCCCCGCCCCCGCGCCCGCCAACTACGACGCCCCGGGGCCACCGGAGAACACCGCGACGCCGGTGCCGGCACCCGAGCCGTTCGTCCGCGAGGAGGGCGGCGCGATCGACGAGGCCGCCGAGGAGGCCGCCGCCGCGGCCGAGGCCGCCAACATCGGCGGTCAGGTCTCCGACTACGCCGCGGTCACCGACCCGGATCTCTCCGCCCCCGAGGCCGAGCGCCCGCTCGTTGAGGCCGGCGAGGGCTCCGCGGAGGGCCAGGAGCAGGCCGAGGCCGCGCTGGCCGACGCCGCCGCCACCGACGCCGAGGGCTCCAGCGCCTACGAGCGCCAGATCGAGGACGCGATCGAGGAGGCCGCGCAGCCGTTCGCCGGCGAGCGGGTCGAGCCGGTCGTCTCCGAGCCCGAGCCGGAGGCACTCGCGCCGCAGCCCGCGCCGCCCATGCCCGCCGCCCCGGAGCCCGAGCAGCAGTCCGACCTGCTCTCCGAGCCACAGGGCCAGATCCCGTTCGGCGACGGCACGGCCGAGCCCGCGCCCGGGCCGGCGGAGCCCGAGCCCGCCGCGGCCACGCCGGAGCCAGAGCCCACGCCGGAGCCGGAGCCGCTCGCGGAGACCCCCGCGATGCCCGCGACGGAGCCCGAGCCCCCCACCGAGCCGATCGCGCCGCCCGAGGAGGAGCAGATCACCCCGGCGGCCCCGCAGACCGGCGGCTGGCAGCCGCCCGAGCCGGACCCCGCGCCCGCCGTCGCGGAGCCCGCCCCCGAACCGGGGCCCGCGCCCGCCTCCTCGGACCCGACGCCTCCGACCGAGGAGCAGCCGCTCCCCGAGAAGGGCGACGACGGGGACGACGGCGACGACTGGCGGACCTGGTCGGGCCGCGCGATCAATCCATAGCCGCCGCGCGCCCGTAGCCTCCGCGTGAGGCTCGGTTTCGCGGTCAAGATCCTCGGTGAGGGCGGGCTGCCGACGCACGACGCGCGGCGCTGGCAGTCCGGTCCCCACCTACGCTGGTCGATCGAGGCCATCCACGGCGTGCTCGACTACCTCGAGCGCAACGGCATCGGCATGTACCGCATGACGGCGTCGCTGGCGCCCTACGCGACCCATCCCGACCTGCCGCAGTTCCACGGCCAGGTCGAGGAGTGCCGCGAGGAGCTGGCCGGCCTCGGCGCCCGGGCGCGCGAGCTGGACCTGCGGCTCTCCACCCATCCGGGCCAGTACGTGGTGCTCAACTCGGAGGATCCGGCCGTGCGCGACGGCGCGATCCGCGACCTCGAGTGCCAAGCGGCCCTGCTCGACGCGATGGGCCTCGGCCCCGAGGCGGTCGTCGTCCTGCACGTCGGTGGCGCCGCCGGCGGGCACGGCGCGGGCATGGATCGCTTCCTGGCGGGCTTCGAGCGGCTCTCGGAGCGCGCCCGCGCCCGCCTGGTGATCGAGAACGACGACCGCACCTACGCGCTCGGCCACGTCCTCGCGCTGCACGAGCGCACCGGCCTGCGCGTGGTGTGGGACATCCTGCACCACCACTGCAACGATCCCGATGGGATCCCAGACCGCCAGGCGCTCGAGGCCGCGCTGGCCACCTGGCCCGGAAGCCAGACGCCCAAGATCCACTTCTCCTCCCCCAAGACCGCCGTCGAGGAGCGCAAGAAGCGCGTCGGGCGGCGTGTCGAGCGCTCCTGGGTGCTGCCGCAGCTGCGCGCCCATGCGGACGTGATCGACCCGATCGCCTTCGAGCACTTCCTGCGCGACACGGCCACCGGGCTGGACTTCGACGTGATGCTCGAGGCCAAGGCGAAGGACCTCGCCCTCCTGCGCCTGCGCGCCCAGCTCGAGGGACGCGGTTTGCAAACGATCCCTTCATAGAGGGGTCGGGCCCACAGAGGTTGAATCCTCAGCCACAATGGGAGCCGGAGCATGAGCGCACTCGTGGGCACCCTGCTGAACGGCCGCTACCGGCTCGATGCCCAGGTGGGATCGGGCGGCATGTCGACCGTCTACCGGGCGTTCGACGCGACGCTCGAGCGCCGCGTCGCGATCAAGCTCATGCACCGCGACATCGCGGGCGACCACGACCAGCTGGAGCGCTTCCGCCGCGAGGCGCGCGCCGTCGCCCAGCTCTCGCACCCGCACATCGTCGGCGTGATTGACGCGGGCGAGGAGGACGGCCGCCCGTACATCGTCTTCGAGTACGTCGAGGGCGAGACGCTCAAGGACCGGATCCGGCGGCTCGGCCGGCTGCCGGTCGACGAGGCGATCGCCTACGCGATCGAGATCGCCCGCGCGCTCAGCGCCGCGCATGCCCGCGGCATCGTCCACCGCGACGTCAAGCCGCAGAACGTGCTCGTCGACGAGGAGGGCTCGGCCAAGGTCACCGACTTCGGCATCGCCCGCTCGATGGACGACACCGGATTGACGGCCGACGGCCGCGTGCTCGGCACCACCGACTACGTCTCGCCCGAGCAGGCGCTCGGCCACGACGTCAACGGCCAGTCGGACATCTACTCGCTCGGGATCGTGCTCTACGAGATGCTCACGGGCGACGTCCCGTTCCACGGCGAGAACCAGGTCTCCGTCGCGATGAAGCACGTCCGCGAGGAGCTCCCGGACGTCTCCAAGCGCCGCCCGGAGGTGTCGGCCGGGCTCGCGGCGATCCTCGACCGCATGACGGACAAGGACCTGCGCAAGCGCTATCCGGACGCGCTCAGCCTGCAGGCCGACCTCGAGGAGTCGCTCGCGCGCGAGCTCGCGCGCACCGGCCAGTCGACCGGCGAGGCGACCGCCGTCCTGCGGACGCTGCCCGACAGCGCCCGCCGCTGGCTGCCGCTGCGGATGCGCCGGCCGCTGCCGATCGTCGCGGTGGTGGCGCTGCTGGCCGCGGCGGTCGCGCTCGGCGCCGTGCTGCTCAAGGAGGGGGTCGACCGCACGGAGCGAGGCACCGGCCGCGGCACGGTCCCGGCCGAGCCCGGGACCCGCGTGGTCTCGGTCAAGCGCACGTCCGCCCACGACTTCGACCCCGCCGGCGATGACGAGGAGCACCGCGGCCAGGTCAGCCTCGCGGTCGACAAGGAGCCCGGGACCGCCTGGACGACGGAGGGCTACACGGGCGGCCAGCTCCCCAAGGACGGCGTCGGCATCTACGTCGACGCCGAGCCGGGCGTCGACGCCCGCTCGATCGCGATCGACACGCCCGAGCCCGGCTGGGATGCCGAGATCCGCGTCGCGGACGGCAACAGCCCGCCGAAGGAGATCTCGGGCTGGGAGAAGGTCGCCGGCGGCACCGTGAACTCCAAGCGCAAGCGCTTCCGCCTCGACGGCGAGCGCCACCGCTACTACCTCGTCTGGATCACCGGCCTCGCGCCCGGCTCCGAGCGCGTCAAGATCTCCGAGATCACGCTCTTCGCGCCCCGCAGCTAGAACGCGTGGCCGCCGCGCTCGGCGCGGAAGCGGTCCAGCGCCGTCTGCAGCAGGCGGTCGCAGAGCTCCGGGAACGACACGCCGGTCGCCTCCCACAGCTTCGGGTAGACGCTGGTGGCCGTGAATCCCGGCAGCGTGTTGAGCTCGTTGACGAGCACGCGCTCGCCCTCGACGAAGAAGTCGACGCGCGCGAGCCCGGCGCAGCCGACGCGCACGAACGTGTCGCGCGCGAGCCGCCGCACCTCCTCGGCCGCGGCGTCGGAGATCCGCGCGGGCACGACCAGCTCCATCCCGCCCGGCTCGTACTTGGCGGCGTAGTCGTACCAGTCGGCGCCCTTGAGGACGATCTCGCCCGGCAGCGAGGCCTCGGGCTCCGCGAGCCCGAGCACGGAGCACTCGACCTCCATGCCGCCGGAGAACGCCTCGACGATCACCAGGCCGTCGTGGCCGAAGGCGGTCTCGAGCGCGCCGTCGATCTCCTCGGCCTCGCTGACCTTGACGATGCCGACCGAGGATCCGAGCCGCGCGGGCTTGACGAACAGCGGCAGCCCGAGCGCGTCGAGGCGCTCGCGCACGCCGCTCGGATCGGTCTGCCACTCGGGCTCGCGCACCGCGGCGTAGCCGACCTGCGGCACGCCGGCCGCCGCCAGTACCTCCTTGAAGACCACCTTGTCCATGCAGAGCGAGGAGGCCAGTACGCCCGCTCCCACGTAGGGCACGTCGAGCAGCTCGAGCAGGCCCTGCACCGTGCCGTCCTCGCCGAACGGACCGTGCAAGACCGGGAACACGGCGTCGGCGCCGATCAGGCCGTTGCCGGGCTCGAGCTTCAGCGTCGTCCCGTCGTGCTGCCACGCCCCGGAGCGGGCGATCCGCACGTCGAGCACCTCGTGCCCGGCGGCCGCGACGCCCTCGCGCACGGAGGCGCCGGAGTTCAGCGAGACCTCGTGCTCGGAGGAGCGCCCGCCGCAGACGACCGCAACCCTCACGGCGTCGGCTCCGGCGTCGGCTCCGGCGTCGGCGTCTCGCCGGGCGTCGCCGTCGGCTCCGGGTTCAGCGGCGGCTCGAAGCGTCCGACGACGAGCGTCACGCGCGAGCCCTTCTTGAGCTGCTCGCCGCCCGCGGGGTCCTGGTCGATCACGATTCCGTCCTGGTCGAGGGTGTCCACGGTCTCCCGGCGTACCCGCACCTCGAAGCCCGCGTCACGCAGGGCCTGGCGCGCGTCGTCCTCGGACTGGTCGACGACGTCGGGGACGTCGACGGCGGGCGGCGCCTTGGCCACGACGAGCTTCACGGTGCTGCCCTTGTCCACCTGCTTGCCGGAGCCGGGGTCCTGGCGCAGCACGGTCCCCGGATCCTGGTCCTCGGACTCCTCCTCGCTCACGTCGGCCTTCAGGCCGGCGTCCGCGAGCGCGCTGCGCGCGTCGTCCTTCTGGTCGCCGACGAGCTCGGGCACGCTCACCTGCTCCGGGCCCTCGGAGACGACCAACACGACCGTCTTGCCCTTCTGGAGCTGGGTGTTCTCGCCCGGCTGGGTCGAGATCACGCGGCCCTCGTCGACGCTGTCGGAGGCCTCCCGCCGGACGTCGGTCTTGAAGCCGGCCTCCTCCATCATGTTCTCGGCGACGTCCTGCTTGCGCCCGACGACGCCCGGCACCGTCGCCTGGCCCGGCCCGCTGGAGACGATGATCGTCACCGTCGAACCCTCCTCGGCCTCCTCGCCCGGCTGCGGATCCTGGGTCGCCACCCGGTCGTCGGGCACGTCGTCGGACTGGACCGTCTCGATGTTGACCTCGAAGCCCGCGTTCTGGAGCCGCTGGGACGCGACCGCCGACGTGTTGCCGACCACGTCGGGCACCGACTTCTTCTCGGGCGCGAGCAGCAGGTAGGCGCCGACGGCCAGGCCGATCAACAGCAGCGCCAGCAGCACCCACAGCCACCAGCGGGAGCGCTCGCGCTCCTGCTCCACGAACGGGTCGGCGGGCATCGGATACGCCTCGACGCGCTTCTCGACCACGGTCGGGCGCTCGCGCGCGTCCAGCAGCGCGGCGGCGAACTCGTCGGCGTCGGCGAAGCGGTTCGCGGGCTCCTTCTCGAGCGCGCGCAGCACGACCGCGTCGAGCGCCGGCGAGACCGCCGGGCTCAGCTGCGACGGCGGCACAGGGTCCTCGGAGACGTGCTTGAGCGCGATCGTCACCGGCGACTCGGCGTCGAAGGGCACCTTCCCGGTCAGAAGCTCGTAGAGCATCACGCCGATCGAGTAGAGGTCCGAGCGCGGGCTGACGGGCTGGCCCTGTGCCTGCTCGGGCGAGAGGTACTGCGCCGTGCCCATGATCGAGCCGGTCTCGGTCATGTCCGAGGCGCCGGCGCGCGCGATCCCGAAGTCGGTGACCTTGGCGCGGCCCTCCTCGTCGAGGATCACGTTGTGCGGCTTGATGTCGCGGTGCACGATGCCGCGCTTGTGCGCGAACTTGGCCGCACGCAGGACCTGGATCGTGATGTCGACCGCCAGGTCCGGGGGCATCGCGCCGTGCTCGCGCACGAGCTGCTTGAGCGTGTGCCCCTTCAGGTACTCCATCGCGATGTAGTAGGTGCCGTCCCACTCGCCGCGGTCGAAGACGCCGACGATGTTGGGGTGCTGCAGGCCGGCGGCGCTGGAGGCCTCGCGGCGGAAGCGCTCGACGAACTCCTCGTCCTCGGCGAAGCGGCGGTAGAGCAGCTTCACGGCGACCTGGCGCCCGAGCTGCTCGTCCTCGGCGCAGTAGACGTCGGCCATGCCGCCCGAGCCGAGCCGGCTGAGGACCCGGTAGCGCCCGTCGATGACCGTGTCGCGCTCGACCCGCTGCATCTATTCCCCGAGCGACTCCAGGACCGCCTTGGCGACCGGCGCCGAGATCGTGCCGCCCGTGCCGCCCTGCACGCGCTCGAACACGACGGCGACGGCGAAGCGGTCGGTGAAGCCGATGAACCACGGGTCGTTGAGGCCCTGGAGGTTGACCTCCGCGGTGCCGGTCTTGCCGGCCACGTCGACGCCCTCGAGCGCCGCGGCGGTGCCCGTGCCCTCCTTGACGACGTTGCGCATCATGTCGCCGACCTTCTGGGCGGAGTCCTCGGACATCACCCGCTCGGCCTCCTGCGGCAGCGGCTCGTCGACCGTGCGCCCGTCCTGGTCGACGACCTTGGCCACGAGGCGCGGCTCCATCCGCACGCCGCCGTTGCCGATCGTCTGCGCCACGGTGGCCATCTGCAGCGGGGTGACCTCGAGGTCGCCCTGGCCGATCGCGACGCGGCCGATGTCGACCTGGTCGGAGGTCGGCTTCACGAGCCGCTTGCGGCCCTTGTTGACGCCGCTGGCGACCATCTGGTTGTCGGGATAGTCCATCGGCGGGTCCGCGTAGAACCCGAACTTCTCCATGTACTCGGCCATCGTCCGCTTGCCGAGTTTCTCGGCCACCTCGGCCCAGACAGTGTTGACCGAGTTCGTCAGCGCGAACGTCAGGTCGATGTCGCCGAAGTCCTCATCGCCGAAGTTGTTCAGCGGCGCGCCCGAGATCTCCTTGCCATTCCTGCCGCTGACGCGCGAGTCGGGCTGGTACTTGCCGGAGTCGATCGCCGCGGAGGCGGTCACGGCCTTCATCGTCGAGCCGGGCGGGAAGAGGCCCTGGGTGGCGAGGTTGAGGTTCGCCCCGCAGTCGGCGCCGTTGGGGTCGAACGACGGCTTGGCCGCCAGCACCTTCACGGCGCCGGTCTTGAGCTCGAGCGCGACGACCGCGCCCTTCTGCTCGCGCGAGGCGAGCGCGTCGGTGGCGACCTTCTGCGCCTTCTCCGACAACGTCGTGCGCAGGTCGTCGCCGACCTTGGCCGGCCCGAACAGGCGCGTGACGGCGTCGATCGCGTTCGTCGCGCGCCCGGTCAGGGCGTCGTTGTAGAAGTCCTCCAGGCCGGCGCGGCCGCGGTCGAGCGACGTGCAGCCGACCGCCTGGGCGAACAGCGGGCCGGTCGGGTAGCGGCGGCCGAAGCGCTTCTGCGGCTCCGCCGGGCTGCGCGCGAGCACCCGGCCGTCGTCCGCGCGGATCAGGCCGCGCTTGATCAGCTGCTCCGCGAGCAGCTCGCGGCGGTTGTTGGAGTTGTCGCGCAGCGCCTCCGCCTCGAAGACGGTCCAGCGCGACGTGAAGCCGACGAGCAGCGCGAACAGCACGAGCACGAGGCCGAACAGGCGGGCGATCGAGGCGTTCACCGCAGCCCCCGCGTCGCCTGGGCGCCCTGCGGCCTTCGCGCCCGGTCGGAGACCAGCAGCAGCAAGGCGATCAGCACGAAGTTGGCGAGGATCGAGGAGCCGCCGTAGGAGACGAACGGCAGCGTGACGCCGGTCAGCGGGATCACGCGCGTGACGCCGCCGACGATCACGAACACCTGCAGCGCGAACACGGCGGTCAGACCCGAGGCCAGCAGCTTCGAGAACGAGTCGCCGGAGACCATCGCGACCTTGAAGCCGCGCTCGATCAGCAGCAGGTACACGAGCAGCAGCCCGCAGGCGCCGACGAGCCCGACCTCGTTGACGATCACCGAGTAGATCAGGTCGGTCTGCGGCGCCGGGATCAGCGGCGTCCCGCCCGGCGCGTACAGCAGCGAGGCGCCGAAGCCGGTCCCGAACAGCCCGCCGTCCGCTTGGGCGAACACCGATTGCGCGAGCTGGTAGCCCTCCTTCTCCACCCACTGCGGGTTGAACGGGTCCAGCCAGATGTCGACGCGGTCCTGCACGTGGCTGACCGTGGAGGCGAAGAACCACGCGCCGAGCGCGAACATGCCCATCCCGATCACCACGAACGAGAGCCGGTTGGTGGCGATGTAGAGCAGCGCCAGGAAGCCGCCGAAGTACATCAGCGACGAGCCGAGGTCGCGGATGAACACGAGCATGAACATCGCCGCGCCCCAGACCACCAGCAGCGGCCCGAGGTGCTTGAGCGGCGGGACCGTGATCGGCCCGAGCTTGCGGCCCTGGACCAGCACCTGGCGTGTGTCGCGCAGGTACGCGGCCAGGAAGATGATGATCGCGATCTTGCCGAACTCGGCCGGCTGGAAGGCGATCGGGCCGAGCTTGACGCCGAGGTAGGCGCCGTTGACCTGCTGGCCGATCCCGGGCACGCGCGGCAGCAGCAGCAGCAGCAGGCCGACCAGCGCGATCGTGTAGCGGTAGCGCTCGAGCACGCGGAAGTCGCGCAGCAGCAGGATCGTCGCCGCGAACAGGATCAGGCCGGCCACGAACCACTGCGCCTGCTCGCGCGCGAGCGTCTCGTCGATCCGGTAGATCACGACCAGCCCGAAGCAGGCGAGCACGCTGACCAGCGGGAAGATGTACGGGTCCGCGTGCGGCAGCGTGAAGCGGATCAGGAAGTGCCCCGCCAGGCACAGCAGCAGGAAGATCAGGCCGTACGTCAGCGAGACGTCCGACAGGCGCTCCGACTGCTGGATGAAGATGGCGGCGAAGCCGGCGGTCAGCAGCAGCGACGCCGGGACGAGCGCCATCAGCTCACGATTGCGTGCGCTCACGAATCGAGTTGTCCGCGCTCGAGCTGGATCACGAGGTTCTCCGCATCGTCCTTGGAGCGCAGCTTGTGATCAGTGAACGTCTTGCGCCGCGCCGCGGGGATCGACTGCAGCGTGACGCCCGAGCCCTGGTAGCGGCTGTAGAGCTTCAGGCCCAGCGGGAGGTCGACCGGCAGGCCGCGGTAGATCGTCACGGTGTTGCCGCGGTCGTCGTCGGTGCCGACGAAGTAGACGGCCTGCGTAGCGAGCCAGAAGCCGCCGAGGATCATCGCGAGCAGGACGAGGGCGACCACGAGGCCGCCCGGGATCCGGAAGCGGCGCTTGCGCTTCGTGGCCGTCGCATCGGACGGTGCGCCTTCGGGCATCGCCACGGTGCGCTGCGGGGAATCCTCGATCGGCTCGGCGCGGGCGCGCGGCTCGATCGCCGACAGCGCGACCGTGCCGCTGGCGCGGTAGGCCGCCTCCTGCTCGTCGGCCGCGCGGACGGCGTGGGCGACCTCGTCGGAGCGCATCGAGTCCTCGTCGCGGACGCGGGTGTGCGCGTAGGGGCGCGCGGTCCCCTGCCGCGGGCCGGGCACGGCCTCGCCCTCGAAGGTGTCGTACTCGCCCGTCTCCTCGTCGCTCGCGGCGTGCGAGGCGGTCGCCTCCGACGCTGCGCCCGCGCCGGAGGCGCCGTCGACCTCCTCGAGCCGGAACAGGATCACGGTGATGTTGTCGCGCCCGCCGGCCTCGTTGGCGGCGGCGATCAGCTCGCGGCCGGCGCGGTCGAGCTCGGTCATGCGCTCCATGACCGGGAGCACGCCGGGCTCGTGGATCATCGAGGTGAGGCCGTCCGAGCACAGCAGGTACACGTCGCCGTCGCATGCCGCGAACGTCTCGACGTCGACCGCCACGTCGCGCTCGGGACCCAGCGCGCGGGTGATCACGGAGCGCTGCGGGTGCGCCTCGGCCTGCTCCTCGGTGAGCTTGCCCCGGGCCACGAGCTCGCCGACCAGCGAGTGGTCGCGCGTGAGCCGAGTCAGCTCGCCGCCGCGCCACAGGTAGGCGCGCGAATCGCCGACGTGGGCGATCGTCACCTCGGAGTCGCCGACGTACGCCGCCGTGCAGGTCGTGCCCATGCCCGCGGCCTGCTCGTCGGACTGCGAGCGCTCGTGGATCCGCCGGTTGGCGTTCTGGATGATCCGCGCCAGCTCGTCGGCGGGCGAGCCGTCGCCGATGCCGGCGTCGAAGCACTCGACCGCCATCTCGGAGGCCACCTCGCCGGCCTGGGCGCCGCCCATGCCGTCGGCGACGACGAACAGGGGCGCACGGACGAAGTAGTTGTCCTCGTTGCCCTGTCTCTGGCGCCCCAGGTCCGAGGCGTGGAACTGTTCAGCTATTCGCAACATTTCGTCCTGCGGACACTCGCAAGCTCGGTCCTCCGGCCGACGTTACCCGCGCTCGAACGTGAACGACGAGTCCCCGATCCGGATCTTGTCGCCCGGGTGCAGGGGCTGCGGGCCGCGCAGCGGCTCCTCGTTCAGGTACGTGCCGTTCGTCGAACCCAGATCCTCCAACACGATGACGTCCCCGTGCGGCGCGAGCCGCGCGTGCTGCGACGAGGCGAACGTGTCCTGGAGCTGGATGTCCGCCTGATCACCCCTCCCGAGCACGGCCCCGTCGGAAAGAGGGTAGGCGGAACCGGCGCGCAACCCCGCCGCGGTCTGCACGCGCAGCTTCGGCTCGCCCTTGCCGTCGGAGCCGAGACCCTCCGACGCGACGTGCATCCCCGTGGCGTCGTCGGCGTACGCCGCCGGCGCCGCGCCGGCGCCGCGGCGCAGGTCCTTCATGGCCGAGCGGGCCATCCACAGCAGGAACAGGTAGAGCACGGCGAGGAAGCCGAACTTGAGCGCGACGGCGACGGGGTCCAGTTCCATCAGTCGAGGTCGAAGCCGATGGTTGACGTGCCGAGCTCGATGGTGTCGCCGGGCTTCAGTGACTGGGCGCCGGTGATGCGGCGCCCGTTGACCTTCACGCCGTTGGTGGAGCCGAGGTCCTTGACGATCCACTTGCCGCCGCTGGGGCGCACCTCGGCGTGCTTGCGCGAGACGTTCTGGTCGGAGAGCACGACGTCGCACTCGCGCGAGCGGCCGATCACGCCGCCGCCGGAGCGCAGCACGGCGGTCTTGCCCTCGTAGCGCAGGCGCGCGGTGCCGCGCCGGTGGTCGGGCTCGCGCAGCGGCTCGGCGAGCCGCTCGGAGGCCGTGTAGACCATCGTGTGGCCCTCGTCGCCCTGGCTCGGCGAAGACGCCTCGTCCTCGGGCGGGCGCACGAGCCGCGCCTGGATGCCGAACTCGCCCAGCCGCAGCCGGTCGTCGGTCTTGAACGTGATCTGCGGCGAGGTGACCAGCGCGATCCGCTCGCGGCGCGCGTGCTCGAGCAGGTAGCCCGAGAGCTCGGTCGCGAGGTCGCGCTCGTAGCCCTCGAACTGCTTGCGGTCGTCGGGCGAGAGCCAGACCGCGTACTCGTTGGGAGCATAGGTGCGCGACAGCGACTGGACCTTGTGCTCCTCCATCTCGCGCGTGAGCTTGCGCGCGATCTCCACTGGGCGCACCTCGGACTTGAAGGCACGCGAGAACGTGCCCTCGACGAGACCGGCCAGCTTGGACTCCAGGTTGCGCAGAACGCTCATCGCGGGTCGTCCACGATATCCCGCGGGAGCAGGCGAGGCAGCAGCCAGGCGAGCATGCCCGCGCCGACGGCCCCGGCGACCAGGCCCCGCGGCTCCGCCGCGCCGGACCACTCGGCCAGCGCCGCGCTGCCGGCGCCGAGGCCCGCGGCCCAGGCGGAGGCGGCCACGAGATCGGCGCCGGCGTAGCGCCCGCGCACCAGCCACGGCAGCAGCAGCGCGGCGAGCGCCCAGACGGCGGCGAGCGCGATCAGGCCGGAGGTCAGGGGCGGCCCGACCACGCCGTCGACGGCGAGCCCGGCGTCGCCCTCCCAGCCGCGCGGCGCGGCGGCGGGCGACGACGCGTACAGCGTCTCGCCGAGCAGCGGCGCCGCCAGCAGCAGCCACCATAGGCCCGCGGCGCCGAGTCCTGCGCGCTGCCACCAGCGGGCGGCGCGGCCGGCCAGCGCCGGGTAGGCGCCCGCGAGGCCCGCGAGGCCGAGCAGCGGCGCCGCCGCCGGGAACGACCAGGCGTGCCCGGAGCCGCGGATCAGCGCGACGACGGGCGCGCCGCAGAGCACGACGACGGCCGCGCCCGGGCGGTCCGCGGCCAGCAGCACGGCGAGCGCGGTCGCGCACGCGATCCAGCCGATGCGCGGGAGCGCCGCGACCGCGAGAGCGGCGGCGGCGGCCGCGGCGAGCGGCGTCACCGCCGGCTCCGGGACGAGCGTGGCCGCGGCGGCGGCGAGCCCGGCGCCGGCCAGCGCGGCGGCGATCCGTCCCGCGAGCGGCGGCAGCTGCGCGGTGCGCGGGCGCTCGAGCGGGTGCGCCAGGATCGTGCCGCCCTCGTCCGAGACGTCCGTCAGCGCCGCCGCGAGCTCGTCCGCGAGCTCGTCGAGCGTGCCGCGGTCCTCCGGGCGCGGCGACAGCGCGCGGTCGAGCGCCGCGCAGAGCTCCTCCGGCAGGTCCTTGCGCTTGCGCGCGAGCGGCGGCAGGACCGTGCCGAGCTTGCGCGCGGTCGCGGCCGGGCTGCCGGCGCGCACCGGGTTGGCGCCCGAGAGCCCCTCGTAGAGCACGAGTGCGAGCGAGTAGAGGTCGGCGCGCTCGTCGACGCGCTGGCCGTCGGCCTGCTCCGGCGCCATGTAGGCGAGCGTGCCGACGACGTCGCCCGTGCGCGTGAGCGGCGCGTCGCCGGCGAGGTGGGCGACGCCGAAGTCGGTCAGCTTCGCGGCCGAGCGGGCAGAGCGCGGCCGGTCGGGGACGATGACGTTCTGCGGCTTGACGTCGCGGTGGATCACGCCGCGGTGATGCGCGTGCTCGAGCGCGCCGGCGAGCGCCAGGCCGACGCGCAGCACGTCGCGGTCGGACAGCTCGCCCGCTTGCGCGAGCCGGTCGAGCGTGCGCCCGCGCACGAGCTCGGAGACGAGGTAGAGGGCCGCGTCGTCCTCACCGGCGTCGTAGAGGGCCACGATCCCGGGATGGTCGAGGCGCGCGGCGGCCTGCGCCTCGCGCGTCGCACGCTCGGGCGCCGGAGCGCCTGCAGGGATGACCTTCACCGCGACGTCGCGGTCGAGCCGCTGGTCGACGGCCGCGTAGACGGTCCCGAACCCGCCGGAGCCCAGCCGCGCACCGAGTCGGTAGCGCCCCAGGACGGGCGGGGGTCCGTGGGGCGGCGGAACGGCTGGGAGCTCCTCCGTGGCCTCCATCGAAGCTGGGTTCGGCGGCGCCCGCGCCACCCCTGCCGCAGAGCCTCGTGCCCTTTGTGACTTCTTGCATCCGGACCACTGGTCATACTCACGACCCGACGTGTCCTTCTTCGACGAGGACGACGAGCCCCGCAGCCGTTCGCCGCGGCCACGCCGTGCCGCGGGCGGGGACGTCTCCGCCGACACCCAGACCATCCGCATGCGCCAGGCGGCCGCCGCGATCGGCCTGATCGTGATCCTGCTGCTGCTCGTGTTCGTCGTGCGCAGCTGCCAGAGCTCGGCCAAGGAGAACGCGCTCAAGGACTACAACCGCGAGGTCTCGACGATCGCCGGCGAGTCCAGCAAGCAGACCGGCGCGGAGTTCTTCCGGCTGCTCGGCGAGGGCGGCAGCGATTCGCCGGCCGACCTGCAGAGCGCGATCTCCTCGTTCAAGACCCAGGCCGACCAGCAGCTCTCGCAGGCGGAGGGCCTGAGCGTGCCGGACGAGATGCGCAGCGCGCAGCAGTCGCTGCTGAACACGCTCGAGTGGCGCCGCGACGGGCTCGAGTTCATCGCGGCGCGGATCCGCACCGCGCTCGGCGACTCCGGCGAGGAGGCCGACCAGGCGATCGAGCAGATCGCGGGCCAGATGCGGGTCTTCCTCGCCTCCGACGTCGCCTACGAGACGCGCGTGCGGCCGTCGATCAAGGCCGCGCTCGACGACGCGGAGATCGGCGGCCAGGACATCACCTCCTCCGTCTTCCTGCCCTCGGACGACTGGCTCCAGCCCGACGTCGTCGCCAGCCAGCTCGGCCAGCAGCTCTCGGCCGGCTCGGGCCGCGACAAGAACGAGCCGACGGGCCCCGGCCTGCACGGCACGAACATCGACTCGGTCTCCTACGGCGACACCACGCTGCAGCCCGGCGCGTCGAACCAGCTCACCTACTCGCCGGACTCGACGTTCTCGGTCAAGTTCACCAACGGCGGCGACAACGACGAGTTCGACGTGAAGGTGACCGCCAAGATCGAGGGCGGCAGCGGGGACCCGATCTCGCTCAGCGACACGATCGACCAGGTCGCGCCGAAGGCCAGCGCGACCGCCAACCTCGCCCTCGAGGAGTCGCCGCCGCTCGGCTCCGCCGTCACGATCACCGTGCGCGTGGCGCCGGTGCCGGGCGAGGAGAAGACCGACAACAACCAGGCCGAGTACCAGGCGCTGTTCGCCGAGGGCTAGCGTCCTCGCGCACGGCGGGCGCTCGTAGACTGCTCCGGCGTGGACGAGCTGACCCAACCCGCCGGGCTGGTCGCGCTCGGCGCCGCCGGCGTCGCGCTGATCGCGTTCGTGCTCGCGCTGGTGCTCGCGTTCCGGATCCGCCGGCTGCGCGCCGACCAGCGCGCCGTGCTCGGCGACAGCGGCCACGACGACCTCGTCACGCACGCGAGCTCGCTCCAGCAGGCCTTCGAGGCGCTGCACGAGCGCGTCGAGGGCATGGCCGAGCGGCTCGACGGGCGCATGAGCGCGGCCGAGGAGCGCCTCGACGGCGCGATCGCCTACCGGGCGCTGGTGCGCTACGACGCCTACGGCGAGCTCTCAGGTCACCAGTCGACCTCGCTGGCGCTGCTCGATGCGGGCCACAGCGGCGTCGTGCTGTCCTCGATCGCCAACCGCGAGACCGCCCGGCTGTACTGCAAGCAGGTCCACGCCGGCGAGGGCGAGCTCGAGCTCTCCCCCGAGGAGGCCGAGGCGGTCCGCATCGCCCTCTCGGGCGAGGTCGGCTCCGTCACGCTCGACTGACCGCGGTCCGGCGCGTCGACGCAGCGCTGCTCGCGTGCGTCCGCGGGCTCGCCGCAGCGCGGCGCTCGAACCCGGCGCATACCGCGCCAGGCTGCGGGGTTCCGGGGATCGCTGGGCTACACTTTCGCGAGCGATGGCCACCGCCGCCGTACCCCCAGCACCACTGGGGTCCGTGCCGCCGAGCGATTCCCAGCGGCACGGACCTGAAGCTGACGGCTGCGGCCGTTGGTCTGGGGGTCGTGTGCTCGTCCTCAACGCGACGTACGAGCCGATCAACGTCTGCACGGTGCGCCGCGCCACCGTCCTGCTGCTCAAGAGCAAGGCCGAGGTGATCGAGGTCGGGACGCGCGACCTGCACTGGGCGTCGGGCTCGTTCCCGCGCCCGGTCGTGATCCGGCTCGTCACCTACGTGCGGATCCCGCGCGACACGCACAAGCGCAAGATCACCCGCCGCGCCGTGTTCGCGCGCGACGGCTGGGAGTGCCAGTACTGCGGCGCGCGCACGAGCCTCACCGTCGACCACGTGATCCCGCGCTCGAAGGGCGGCGGCTCCGGCTGGGACAACATCGTCGCCTCCTGCGCCCCGTGCAACCGCCGCAAGGGCGACCGGCTCCCGCACCAGATCAACATGCACCCGCGCCAGAAGCCCCGCACGCCGAGCGCGCACATCTTCATCCAGCTCGCCTCGCCGACGATCCCGGCGACCTGGAAGCAGTACTTAGTTCGCGAAGCCGCCTAGCCGGGCTCGGGATAGGGGTTTCGCCTGCCAGCACGCGAGCTCGACGCGGCGTGCGGCGAGTCGCCCGATGGCCCCGAGCTCGCGTGCTTCGGCGACGTTACATACGACAGAGGGCGCCGTGTCGACACACGGCGCCCTCGTCACTACTTGCTGGACTGTGCCGGCTTCGGCGGACTAACGGCTGGGGGGACCAGCTCCAGCACCGCTGCCGGCGGTGTCACGGTTTGGATTCCGCTTGCGCGGGCCCAGCTCCGGTCGCTCTAGCGGCCGGACACCTCCAGGGTCCCGGAATAACTGTCACTCAACTTCGGACCACCCCCTTTCTCTGGTCGCTCCAGAGTAGCGAAAGGTGGGGACGGCCACCACGCCAGGCCGGCGGGGTGGCGCGCGATCAGGCGTCCTTGAGTCCGTCAAGGAAGACCGGGCGTGCCGGGGTTCGTTGATGGGCTCCTACTCGTCGCCGCCCGAGTCGTCCTCGATCGGCGGCTCGATCGCCACGACGCCGTCGCCGTCGTCCTCGCCGGCAGGCTCGACCGCGATGGTCTCGCCGCCCGCCTCGATCACCGGCGTGGCGCCGTCGCCGTTGCCGTTGCCGTTCGGCGCGTCGGACTCGACGACCAGCGCGACCGCGGACACCTCGTCGCCCTCGCGGAGCTTCATCACGCGCACGCCCTGCGACGTACGCCCGTAGCGGTTGATGCCGCGCACGCCTGTGCGCTGGACGATGCCGTTCTGCGAGATGAACACGAGCTCCTGGTGCTCCTTGACCACGAGCGCCGCGGCCAGCAGGCCCTTGGCCTCGGTGAAGTTGATCGTCTTGACGCCCTTGGCCCCGCGCGACGTGAGCCGGTACTC
>DATFQI010000001.1:0-9085 GCA_035264365.1 Solirubrobacteraceae bacterium | reverse complement strand
CTAGCCGGTGACGGCGCCTCAGGCCCAGAGGCCGGCGTGCGGCACAGCCTCGACGCGGAGCCGCTCCCCGCGCACGCGGCGGAGGATCGAGTCCGCGGACGCCTCGGTGGCCTCGGCGACGCGGGCGAGGAAGGTCTCCACGACGGCGCGGTCGCCCGGCGCGAGGGCGTCGACGATCGCGTCGACCTCCCGCACGAGCGGCGCATAAGCGCCGGCGACGCGGTGCTCTGCGGCGGGGCTCAAGCGCAGGAGCGTGCTGCGCCCGTCGTCCGGGTGCGGCCCGCTCGTCACCAGCCCGTGCCGCTCCAGCCGCTGCACCACCGCGCTCGTCCCACCCGAGGTCAGCTGCAGCCGGTCGGACAGCACGCCCGGCGTCATCGTGCCCGCCCGGGCGAGGTGCTGGAGCGCCAGGACGTCGGTCATCGTCACGCCGAGCAGGCTCGCCGCGGCAGCGCGCTGACGGCAGTCGGCCAGGGCCTTGCGCAGCAGGCACGCACGAAGCGTCGCGGTCAGGCGACGGGCGTCATCCGCGACGGGCAGCGCCGGCACGACCTACCCGCCGGCCTCGGTCGCGAGGGTGCGCCCGTGCAGGAACCGGAGGACGGCATCGCCGCGCAGCGGGCGGTTGGTGCTCCCGACGCGGCGGAGCAGCCGCCCGTCTGGCGTCGTGACCACACGCGGTGCGACGGCCGGGACCGTCAGCGCCAGCACCGTCACGCCACCGATGGCCAGCGTGTCGATCCGCAGGTCGACCTGGACCTCGTCCGACAGCGTCGAGACGCGATCGAGCGTCTCCTGGTCGATGCGGCAACCCGGCACGCGGCCGTCGTCGCCCACCCCGACGAGGATCGTCCCGCCGCGGGTCATCGCCATCGCGACGACCGATTCGCCCAGATGCCTCACCGACGCCTTGAACTCCAGCCGCTCGTGCTCGACCCGCCCGTAGCGGCGCCAGAACGCGCGCTCGCTCATCCGGGTCCCGCCGTTCCACCTCGAGGACAGTGCCGCGGCGATCATGCTCAGCAACTTAGCGGGCCTGCCGGACCGATCCGCTCACCGTCTGAGCAGGATGGGAAGATGCCGGCCATGCCTCCGATCACGCTCGGATCGACGCTCAAGCGGGCGCGCACGGGCAAGGCGCTGAGCCTGCGCGACGTGGAGCGGCGGACGGGGATCAAGAGCGGGCACCTCTCGCAGATCGAGACCGGCGTGATCGCCAAGCCCGACATGGCGATCCTGTGGGAGCTCGCGCTGCTCTACGACCTGCGGTTCCCCGAGCTGATCCGTCTCGCGGGCCACGGCTCCGGCGGGGAAGGCGCCGACCGCGCCCGCCAGCGCACGACGGTCGCGCTGCGCGCGCTCGACGGCCTTTCGCCCGGGGAGCACGCCGAGGCGCTCGCCTTCATCGCCGACTTGAAGGCCCGTCGTGAGGACGGCTGAGCCCTCCGCGTTCACGCGAGCCCGGATCGCCGCACTGGTCGATCGCTCGCTCCGCGAGAGCGGTGCGCTCGGCGTCCTCCCCACGCCGCTGGACGCGGTCACCGCGACCGCCGCGCTCGAGCTCGTCGAGGCGCCGGGCCTGCGGTCCGACGTGCTGGGCGCCATCTGGTTCGAGGAGCGGACGGTCTTCGTCAACGGCGCGCAGTCCGCGCCGAGGCGCCGCTTCACGCAGGCGCACGAGATCGTCCACGCGCTCTGCGGATGGCACTACGCCGCGCTGCGCGAGGACACGGAAGCGTCGCTGTTCGGCCCGGCGCGCGACGCGATCGAGGCGGAGGCCAACGCCGGTGCCGCGATGCTGATCTTCCAGGCCGGCGCGTTCCGCGAGCACGCCGCCGGGCTCCCGTGCTCCCTGGCCTCCGTGCGCCGGCTCGCCGCGACGTTCGGCGCCTCGCTGCACGCCACGCTCCACCACTACGTGCAGACCAGCCCGCACCCGGTCGCGATGCTCACGGTCGGCCGCTTCCCGCGCAGGGACGCGACGCTCCCGGTCTGGCGCCGTGTCGAGTCCCCCGGCTTCCGCGCCGCTGCGGCGGGCGCCGCCGTCGCGCTCGACGCCGGCCTGCAGCCCTCCAGCCCGCTGCGGGCGGTCGTCGAGGAGGCGCGTACCGCGAACGGGGTGACCGCCGTCGTCGGCGCGGGCCCGGCGCGCCTCGAGGTCGAGGCGCAGTACAACCGGCACGCCTTCCTCGTGCTCGCGCGTCCGCGGGCGTAGGGTCGGGACGGACCGGCCGTGGATCTCGATCGCTTCAGCGTCGCGACGTTCAACCTGTACAACCTGCAGCTGCCCGACCGTGCGATGAACCCGGGCCAGCGGCGCTGGACCGAGGAGGAGTTCGCCCGCAAGGCGGAGTGGACCGCCGAGCAGCTCGCACGTCTCGACGCTGACATCGTCGGCCTGCAGGAGCTCTGGAGCCGGGCGGCGATGGAGCGGGTGCTCGCGATCGATCCGCTGGCGGGCCGCTACGACCTGCTGGCCGAGCCGGCGACCGGTGGGCGGATCGTCTGCGCCGCGCTCGTCCGCACGGGCCTCGTGCGCGGCACGCCGGTCTGGGTGAACGAGTTCCCCGAGGAGCTGCGGCTGCAGTCCAGCGGCGACGACGCCCAGACGCCGGAGGTCAGCGTCGCGATCACGCACTTCTCGCGCCCGGTCCTGCACTTCCAGGTCGAGCTGCGCCAGGGCCCGCCGCTGACCGAGGTCTTCGTCGCCCACTTCAAGTCCAAGCTGCCCGAGCGGATCACCGACGAGGACTGGTACGACGCCGATCCGGACCGCTACAAGAACCACGCCCAGGCGATCGGCGGCGCGATCTCGACGATCCGCCGCACCGCGGAGGCCACCGCGCTGCGGATCCTGCTCACGAAGGCGATGAAGGGGACCGTCACCCCGGTGATCGTGCTCGGCGACCTCAACGACGGCCAGCACTCCAACACCGTCAACATCCTCACCGAGCAGCCGCACTACCTCGTCGGCGACTCCAAGGGCGGCGCCGACACCGGCCTCTACACCGCCCAGACCCTGCAGGAGTACCGCGATACGCGCGACGTCTACTACACGCACGTGCACGAGGACCTGCGCGAGTCGCTCGACCACGTGCTCGTCAGCGAGCAGTTCTACGACAACAGCCGCAAGCGCCAGTGGCTGTTCGACGGGCTGGCGATCAACAACGACCACCTCAACGACGAGGACCACCGGCTCACGGGCAGCGGCGACCACGGCCTGGTCAAGGTCGGCTTCCGCTGGCGCCCGGCGCCCGTCAGCCGCTGACCGGCGCCGGCTGGCGCGGCGACGATCTGTCAGCCTCGCGGCGGAGCTCCGCTGACCGCTTGACGTATCTGCCCTTTCGGGCGAACCTTCCCGACCATGGATTGGACCGCCCTCGCGGCGGGCACCAGCACAGCGGCCCTCGGTGAGAGGCGCAGACACGGAGGGCTTGGCGGAGTGAGGTTCCGGAGGAGGGCGATGTGGGGCGCGCTGCTGGTCCTGTGCGCCCTCGCGGCCCCCGCCGCCGCCCCAGCTTCGAGCAGCGCTCCGCTCCCGATGGCCTTCGAGCCGGCGGCCGGGGGCGGGTTCGTCGCCCGCGCGCCCGGCGGCGCGGCGCGCATCTCGCCCGCCGGCGCGGTGATCGCGGCGCACGGCGCGCGGCCCGTACGGCTGCGTCCCGCCGCCGGTGCGCGGACGCCGCGCGTGAGCGCGGGCGCGCGGGCGCCCGGCGTGGTCAACCGGCTCACGGGCGCCGGATGGCGCACCGGCATCCCGCTCTACCGGAGCGTCGTCCAGCGGGGCGTCTACCCCGGCGTCGACCTCGTCTTCCACACGCGCGGCGGCGCGCTCGAGTACGACTTCGTCGTCCGGCCTGGCGCCGACCCGCGCCGCCTGCGGGTGCAGGTCGACGGCGCGCGCCGCCTCGAGCTCGGGCGCCGCGGCGACCTGCTGATCCGCACGCGGCGCGGGACGCTGCGCCAGCGCCGGCCCGTGGCCTACCAGCGCGCCGGCGGCGCCCTGCGTCGCGTGCGGGCGCGCTTCGTGCTGCTCGGCAGGCGGCACGTGGGGTTCGCCCTCGGCCGGCACGACCCCCGCCGGACGCTCGTCGTCGACCCGATCCTCGCGTTCTCGAGCTACCTCGGCGGCACCGGCGACGACCAGGGCGAGGACGTCGCCGCCGACGCGGACGGGAACGTCTACGTCACCGGGCGCACGACGTCGCCGGACCTTCCCGCGGCGGAGACCTACGACCCCGGCTGCGGCACGGACGCGGAGGCCGCCTGCAACCCGTACGACGACGACATCTCGGTCGAGTCGTCCGCCGACGTGTTCGTCGCCAAGCTCGCGCCGGACGGCGCAGGTGGCTGACCTACCTCGGCGGCTCCCGCTTCGACTATGTCAACGCCATCACCCTCGACGGGAGCCTGAGCCCGACGATCGCGGGCGTCACGGAGTCGCCGGACTTCCCCGTCACTCCCGGCGCCTACCGGACGACGATGGCCGCCGGCTGCGCGCAGACGGTATGCGCGAGCTCGTTCGTCGCGCGGCTCGCGCCCGACGGGCGCTCGCTGCGCTGGGCGACGCTGTTCGACGGCGGCTACGGCACGTGGATCCAGGACCTCGCCGTCGACGCCGCAGGCGACGTGGCGATGGTGGGATCGACGACCCGCGCCGGCTTCCCGACCACGCTCGGCCCCCTCGGCGCGGCGGGCCGCACGACGCCGGGCGGCCATCGGAAGCACCTGCGGCGCAAGCGCGCGCGGCTGCGGCTGCTCGTCACGGCCCGCTCAGCGGCGAGAAGGCGACGGTCCGGCGCGGGATCGCCGTGCGCCGCTGACGCTGACCGGCATTCGGCTTATGCTGGTCTGAGTGGAGGAGCGTGACAAGCGGCGGATCGGTGAGCAGCTCGAGCCCGGCGGGCGCCCGAAGGCGCCTGGTCGCCTCGAGCTGCTGCAGCGCTTCGTCAACACGCACAACCACGACTTCCCCGACGACTGGGACCGGATCGGCACCGCAGCGACAGCGACGGCCTGGCTGCGCGAGAAGGGCCTGCTCGCGGCGGGCGAGCGGGTCTCGGCGGCCGAGTCCGCGCGGCTGCGGCAGCTGCGCGAGGCGCTGCGGGCGCTGGTGGTCGCCAACCGGGGCGGGCGCCCGGACCCGGCGGCGCTCGACGTCATCGGCGCCGCCGCGGGCGCGGCCGAGCTCGTCGTGGTAGTCGACGGCGAGGGCAGGACCGCGCTGCGGCCGGCCTCGGGCGGCCCCCCGAGCGCGGTCGCCACGCTGCTGGCGATCCTGCACGAGGCGCAGCTGACCGGCGACTGGGACCGGATGAAGGGCTGCCGCCAGTGCGAGTACGCGTTCTACGACCGCTCGAAGAACCGCTCGGCCTCCTGGTGCGCGATGTCGATCTGCGGCAACCGCACGAAGAACCGCACCTACTACCGGCGCCGCAGCTCCGCGTGATGGCCCGCCCGCTCGCCGTCGCGGCGCTCGCCGCCGCCGCCCTCGCCCCACTGGTCCTCGGGAGCGGCGGGGCGTTCATGGAGCACGTCGTGCTCGCGGCCGCCTACGTCGTGATGGCGCTCGGGCTCAACGTGGTCGTCGGCTTCGCCGGGCTGCTGGACCTCGGCTACGTGGCGTTCTTCGCGATCGGCGCGCACGTCGCCGCCTACTTCGGATCGGCGTTCTGGGGGTTGCACCTCGACTTCCTCGCGATACTCGCCTTCGCCGTGCTCGCGACGACCGCCGCCGGTGTGCTGATCGGCCTGCCGACGCTGCGCCTGCGCGGCGACTACGTCGGGATCGTCACGCTCGCGTTCGGCGAGATCATCGGGCAGGTCACCAACAACGGCGGCAACGTCCACGTCTTCGGCGGCACGCTCACCGGCGGACCGCAGGGGATCTCGGCGCTCGACCGCATCGATCTGCCGTTCCTCGCCCCGTTCAGCGCCCTCGACCTGCGCCCCTGGTACTGGTTCGCCCTGGCGCTGGTCGCGCTGATGCTGCTCACCGGCCTCGCCCTGCGCGACTCGCGGATCGGCCGCGCCTGGATCGCCCTGCGCGACGACGAGGCGGCCGCTGCCGCCGCGGGCGTCCACATCGTGCGCGCGAAGCTCACCGCCTACGCCGTCGGCGGCGCGATGGGCGGGATCTCCGGAGCCTTCCTCGCCTCCTTCCTGGGCACCGTGAACCCGACCCAGTTCACGTACTCGTTCTCGATCTTCATCCTCGCGATGGTCGTGCTCGGCGGGCTCGGCTCGGTGTGGGGCGCCGTCCTCGGCGCAGTCACGCTGTCGGCGATCAACAGCTGGCTGCTGCCCGACGTGCTCTACGACCTGCCGGCGCGGATCGGGCTCGACTTCGACCTCTCGCAGATCTCCGCCGGCATCTACGGCGTGCTGATCGTCGTGATCATGCTGCTGCGTCCAGAGGGCCTGCTGCCCGCGCGAGCCGCGATCCCGTAGGTTCGGACCCATGAGCGACGAGCCGTCCCTGATCGTCGAGCGGAGGGACGCCGTCCTGCTGCTCACCATCAACCGCCCGCGCGTCCGCAACGCGCTCGACGCGAAGGTCTCGCATGAGATCGCCGCCGCGCTGGACGAGCTCGACGCGGACGCGGGGCTGCGCGTCGGAGTCGTGACCGGCGCCGGCGGCACTTTCTCCTCTGGAATGGACTTGAAGGCGTTCGGCGCCGGCGAGCGGCCGGTCGTGGAGGGCCGCGGCCTGGCGGGCTTCGCCCAGAAGCCGCCGCGCAAGCCGCTGATCGCCGCCGTCGAGGGATACGCGCTGGCGGGCGGCTTCGAGGTCGTGCTCGCCTGCGACCTGATCGTCGCCGCGCGCGACGCGGTCTTCGGCCTGCCCGAGGTCAAGCGCTCGCTGCTCGCCGCGGGCGGCGGCCTGATCCGGCTGCCTCGCCGGATCCCGTACCACGTGGCGATGGAGCTCGGGCTGACCGGCGACCCGATCGGCGCCGAGCGTGCCGCGCAGCTGGGCATCGTGAACCGGCTCGCGGAGCCCGGCGGGGCGCTCGACGCCGCGCTCGAGCTGGCCGCGGCGATCGCCGCCAACGGCCCGGTTGCCGTGACCGCCGCCAAGGAGGTGCTCGGCTTCGCCGCCGAGGTCGGTGAGCAGGAGGCGTGGGAGCGCCAGGCCCCGATCAACGCGGCGATCGGCGCCTCCGAAGACGCCAAGGAGGGAGCGCGGGCGTTCGTCGAGAAGCGCGCGCCGGTGTGGAAGGGCCGCTAGCCCGCGGCCGGCGGGCACGCACGGGGCGGGTGTTAAGGGCCGTGTAGCCGAGCCCTGCAGAGCCGTTGACGGCCGAAAGGCGAAGTAGGCTTGATCGCCGCCGCGATGACGATCGACGTCCACGCAGAGACCTCGACCACCATCTCGCCGAAGGCGGGCGGATTCGCCCTGCCCGGTTGGCGCCCGCTGGTCGCCGGCCCGCTGGTCGCCGGGATCTCGCTGGGCGCCGCGCTGGTCGCCACGGATGACGCCGGGATCCCGCTGCGCGACCCCGACAACGTGACCGGCAACCGGCTCGTGATGGCGCTCACGTTCATCCTGAGCCTGTTCGTGATCGACGTGCTGGTGCGGGCCTGGAGCCGCTCGGAGGGCCGCCTGCCGACGCGCGCGGCCCTGCTGGCCGTGCGCCGCGAGCACTGGACGCTGCAGCGCTGGCTGGCCGTCGCCGGGGCGATCGTCGCGTTCTACGTGACGTATCTCGCCTACCGCAACCTCAAGAGCGTCGTGCCGCTGCTGCGGCCCGGCGACCTGTTCGACCTCGAGCTGTCGGACTTCGACCGCAGCCTGTTCTTCGGGCACGACCCCGCCGCGCTGCTGCACGACGTGGTCGGCACCGGGCTCGCCACGCACCTGTTCTCGGGCGTGTACATGCTGTTCTTCCTGTTCATCCCCGGCACCCTGGCGTTCGCGCTGGTGTTCTCGCGCAACCTGCGCAGCGGGCTGTTCTACGCCACCGCGCTGTCGCTGAACTGGCTGCTCGGGGCGATCAGCTACTTCCTGCTGCCCTCGCTCGGGCCGATCTACATCCAGCCCGCGGACTTCTCCGCGCTCGCCGGAAGCGACGCGGGCCGGCTGCAGGAGATCCTGCTCGAGCAGCGCACGGAGTTCCTGCACGACCCGCTGCTCGGGACGGCCCAGAGCATCGGCGCGTTCGCCTCGCTGCACGTCTCGATCTTCGTCACCGCCGCGCTGTCCGCGCACCTGCTCGGCATGCGCCGCTCCGTGAAGGTCGTCGCGTGGGTCCTCGTCGCGCTGACCGTCGGCGCGACGATCCACCTCGGCTGGCACTACGTCGCCGACGACTTCGGCGGGGTCGCGATCGCGGTCCTCTCCGTCGCGCTCGCGCGCCTGCTCACGGGCGTCGACCTGGGCGAGGCGAGGCGCAACGCCACGGAGGCGCCATGACCGCGCACGCGCAGGGCTCCCCCGCGGGCATCTGGCGCGGTGTGTGGGCCGGCGGGCTCGTCGCCGCCGCGACGGTGATCGGCGGGATCGTCGCGACCGACTCCGTCGGGCTGGCGCTGCGCGACCCCGACCACGTCGCGGCGCTCTACCTCGGCCTGGTCGGGCTCGGCGTGGCGCTGCTGGTCGGCCTCGACGTCGCGCTGCGCGCCCGCTCCCGCGCTGGCGGCGGCCGGCCGTCGCGCGCCGCGATGGCCGAGATCCGGCGCGAGCGCTGGACGCCCGCGCGGATGGCGGCCGCGGGCCTCGCGCTGGTCGGCTTCTACGCGACCTACATGGCCTACCGCAACCTGAAGGCGATCGTCCCGCTGCTGCGGCCCGGCGACAACTTCGACGTCCAGCTCGCGGACGCCGACCGCGCGCTGTTCGCGGGCCACGACCCGGCGGCGCTGCTGCACACGCTGCTCGGCACCGGCCTCGTCACGCACGTGCTGTCGGCCTTCTACGTCGCGTTCATCGTCTTCCTGCCGCTGACGATCGGCCTCGCGCTCGTGTTCTCGACCGACGTCCGGCCCGCCCTGTTCTACGTCACGACGCAGTCGATCAACTGGGTGCTCGGGATCGCGAGCTACCTCCTGCTGCCGTCGCTCGGCCCGATCTACTTCGACCCGG